>CANHVO010000262.1 GCA_947463915.1 Planctomycetaceae bacterium | reverse complement strand
GAATGGCAAGTTAGAAATCGAAAGAATGCATCCTCAAAGGAATGCTAGCACCCTTGCTTAAGCGAAATCACGGTTTTGAGGATTGGGCAAAGGCAAACGGCACTACCATGGCACGACTCTTCCAGTGAAACAAAGCAATAATCGTTGGGCGCTGTTCTCGGTTTTCCAATTACTCGACATTCGTCGAGAACCGGGGCTAGCACCCAACGGCTAGTTAAAACGAAAAAACATTTCGATGTGCTTGGCTTGCGCGTCGTACTAGACGTTGCTGACGACTTTGGTGCCTGCGAGGTAATCGTGCAGGCATCGCCCGGACGGCGAAAAGATGAAAAGAACATCAATCAAGCTGAAAAATGGGATCATCGAAAAGAGGTTTCGCAGCCAGTTTCTTAATATTACCCCTTGGACAAAACCGGGAAGCCGGCCTGTGACGCTCACCACTCGGATCATCGTCACAAACTTCCCAACGGTTTGCCCGTGCAATGTGAGCAAAGTCCACTGGCACAAGACCAGTAACGCATAGAAAGAATAAATGGTGGCCAATACCGCGTTGCTAATCTGTCCGTCTTCCTTGAACAGTTCCATCGGGTCATCCGAGAAACCGTTCTTTGCTAGCCATGAACTGAGTACAAAGCCCGCGATGAGCGAGGTCACGACCAGCACGCCGTCGATAATGGACGCAATCAAACGCGAGATGCATGAAGCGGCCGGGTAACCTGAAAAGTCCATTTCTCCGCGAGGAACATATGATTCCTTGCGTGCAATTTGATCAAGTTCTGCATAGGAGGGAATGTGGTGAAATGGGTTGCTCATTGCCGAAACGGGCTGCTGTTGCAGCTCGTGAACAAGAGCCGCAGCGCGATCGATACGCTCAGGGGTCGCTTCTGGAACCGTGACGGGTTGTCCACAGTTTCGGCAGTCTACTTTTGTGCCCACCAGTTCTACATCGGCACAATTGCTACACCAGCAACGATTACAGCGAAACTCAACTTGGATTGCGGTTACTGAGCTCATGGGAATTCATATAAAAGGAATGCTTAAGCCGTTTCGGCGAGCTGCGAGTTCCAATCCAACTAGAGGCTTGTTGATTTAGTCGTTTAAAAGTCCGCTGGAGGCGTGCTGTCGAGGAAGCGAAGTACGCCTCCGGCTGACTGTTAAACGAAATGCATTTTGACAAGTACTAAATCAACAAACCGCTAGCACGACGAGCGTGCTAAGGTCGTTTTCTGCTGCTCGCCGCACTTGGATAGGCACACGGCGTTTTCAAAAAACTTAAGTCATGCAAAGTGCAATGCCTGCCAAACAAAACAGATGGGAGAGATTTCCCAAGGAAGAGTCCCTAGAATCGTTCCGATAGATACAACCGTTCTAAGCTCGACTGCGATTCAGTCGAGTTGCCGGTCGGGGTTCGGGGGTCGGCTTTCCCATCGCAACTTGTTTTAGTACATCCCGAAACGAATTGGAGATACTGCCAGGGCGGTTTGCTTCGCAAAGACCAGCGAGACGCTGCACTTCGTCGGCATCCGTGATTTCGCCAAGAGTCTGGGTTTGGCCAGGTTGGTGGCTGATAAGAAGCAGCTTGCTACCGAACCGAACAACATACATTTGCTGCCGAGGGGCCATCGGGGTTCTTCCCATCACTTGAACCACATCGCCGGGAAGCTTCAAAAAGGAGGCTGGTTGTGACTTCTTGACCAACCATGCTACCAACAGGAAAAAACTCAAAACAACCGCAAGCGATAGAAACATCGAAACCGCAGTGCCCCATGAGCTCTTAGGTCGTTCTACGCTCCCTGTTTTGTCTTTGGAGGACGAGCGGAGCTCCAATGGTCCTTGCGAATTGCTTATGTTTGCGGCGAATTTAGCGGGTGTCGGCACATCGGTATAGCTTGCTTGAACAACTTCGGAACTACTGCCTTGAACATCCGGAAATGAGTTCTGTGGCATGCGATTTGGGGGCTGAGCTGTCCTCGCGATGGGGCGAGGATTTGTATCCTTTGGTGGTTGTGGCAAAGGATTGAATTCTCGCTGGCCATTGGCATGAGTAGTCGGCTGCGGCAGCGAGGCGGTTTGCGGATTGGGTTGATTTAGGCTGTAGCTAGCGGGGCTAACCCAAGTTGGCTGAGGTTGCGTCGGAGCAAACCCTCTCTGATTTTGCGCCGCTACCAGGGGGCACATGAAAAGCCCGAAAACCATAGGCAAGATGAGGCTCAGGGCCCATCGATGATCCAGTGAGGCAAAGGGTTTTCGCATAGCTATGGCCTAGTGGACGGAGTCGCTGCCGACGAGTTCAGCCACTCGAACGCAGAAGTTATCGTTGAGTACCAGCACTTCGCCACGTGCAACCAATCGCCCGTTGACATAGACGTCTACGGGATCGCCGGCAAGCTTATCTAGAGTTACGACGGAGCCTTTGCGGAGTTGCAGGATCTCGTCGAGATGCATGCGGGTTCGCCCGAGTTCAATCTTCAGATCGAGGGTGACGTCGCGAAGCAGGTCCATCGAGACTTTTTCGGGGGGACCGCCATCGCCAACAAGTTCTTCGAGGCGGTATTGCTGCATTTTGGGAGCGCGAAGTGTGTCTTCGACTTCGCGAAGTGCAGATTCCGCTTGATTGAGAAGCGATTCGGTATCCGGTCGGGCCCGACCGGCATTGGCTTCGGTCGACGCAGCGTTGGCAGCGAGGTTGGATTCCGACATAAGACACATCCGTGTGTGTGGGGCAAGACTATTCTTCCAATACTTGGTACTTGGAAAATCCAACGCTGAGGAGGATGGCTTCACCAAGCAACTCGGTACTTGTCGCTAAAACCCGGCGTTGAATCAAGCCCAGTTGGTTTTCCTGAAGTTCTTGGAGTGAGGCGTTCCTTATTTCGAGAAGCATTCGGGCACGAAATCGGTGAACCCTTTCTTCGTACAATGCTTTCAAATGCTCTTCGTCCGCCTTTCGAAGAGTGCCGAAAAGCTCGAATTCGACCCGATAAGTATTGTCAGCACCGGGCGGAATGAAGGATACGCCGAACGGATCGCCGAAGGAAAACTCAACAATGGTGTCCGAGTCGTCGTGGTCTTGCTCTTGTGCCTTTTTGGAATCAATTTCTTGAGCGACGGCGATCAGCCGCGATTCTGCAAGCGCGGCCACCTCCTCACCCGAGGGGACCATGAAAAAGAAAACCACAGTTTCCGCCACAACAATGAAGCTTACAAAAGCACCAATCAGGAGCTTTCCCTTGAGTCCACCACCACTTTTCGTTTCGGTGGCTCCCTCGGCTGCATGGCCGTCTTTTTCATGCTTTGCTGGAGCTTCGGCTTTTGGCTTTTTTGGTGCTGACATGGTTTCGCAAAGGGCAGAGTGGGATTTCTGGGGATAGTTCACCTATTCAGAGTTTAGGACGCAAACGGTGACAATGAGGTAAAGTTTTCGTTCCACGACCGAATATCCGTAGGGATTACACCGGACACTCCAATCGTGCCGATTGGCATCTTCAATGGGCTGTTCTTTCTTGAAAATTTGATACATTACTACCGGGATTCTCCAGCGCGGGGAGTTTTAAGTTGATCAAGACGAAAATAGGGAAGATGATTTATGCGTTGGGAAGGCCGGGAGCAATCGACAAACGTTGAGGATCGACGCGGAATGGCAATGGCCGCGGGAGGCCTCGTTGCCGGAGGCGGAGTCGGAACCATCGTGTTGATGATCATCATGATGTTTCTCGGTGGCAATCCTCAACAGTTATTAGAGCAGGTGGGCGAACAGCAGGAGCAATTCTCTCGCGCCAAGATGACTCCGGAGAACGACCCGGACGCTTCCTTGATGGAATTTGTTAAGGTGGTGATGAAGGATAACGAAGATGTTTGGGCGAAACTCTTCCGCGACGAGCTTGGAACCCGTTATCGAGAGCCCAAGCTGGTTGTTTTCAAGGGCGAAGTCAATTCCGCTTGTGGTCAGGCCACAGCCCAAGTTGGACCTTTCTATTGCCCAGGCGATAGCAACGTCTATCTGGACTTCGATTTCTTTCGTGAACTGCGGACTCGTTTCCATGCTCCCGGAGACTTTGCGATGGCCTACGTGATCGCACACGAAGTCGGTCACCACGTTCAAAACCAATTGGGACTCTCCTCTAAAGTTCAAGCCATGCAAAATCGTGCCGGCAAGGTGGAAAGCAACGAACTGAGCGTACGACTCGAACTCCAAGCAGACTACCTTGCTGGCGTTTGGGCGCATCACGCTCAAGCAAGCAAACAAATTCTAGAAGCAGGTGACGTTGCGAGTGCCATGACTGCAGCCAATCAAATCGGGGACGACAAGCTCACGCAGGGCCGAGTGCGGAAAGAGAATTTTACTCACGGGACTTCGCAGCAACGGGTCAAGTGGTACTCTGCCGGCTTGGCATCAGGTGACGTTAAAGGGATGATGAAACTGTTTGAACTAGATTTCGACAAGCTGTAGCTCTCGGCCAAGCATCGGCGAGCAGCAAATCACTGCTTGCTAAAAAATGCTTTGTAGAAAGATGCTTTGCAGATTTTGTTGTTTAACAGTCAGCCGTAGGCGTACTGACACAGGATTGAGTACGCCTTCGGCTGACTGTTAAACGATTGCGACGTAATTACCCGAAAACAAAAGCAACGAACTTGTGTGCCTGCTCGCCACAACTGCGTTTAGAAAGTAGCGATTTTCGCATGGCCATTCGAATTCCGGTCGTGATCAGCCAACACGAACGTCGTGCTGGCTCTGTTGCCGACTATGAAGAGCAATTAATCACTCGTATCGTCTTGGAGAGCGGACTCGATGCGACATTGATTGCCGATCTAAAAGCAATCGAACTCGATACCACCGATCACCTTTGCATCGAAGGTCTAAAGGGAGACTTTGCACTCGCAACCTGGGAATCGACGCAATATGTATGTCAACATTTGCATCGCCTGGGCGTTCCGTCCCTTGAGATCCTACCAGTCGACGGCAGCCCCAAATCGCGAAGCGGCATGGATAATGTGCCAGCCAAAAAGATATTCTTGATTTCACTAGCGACCAACGTGAGTATCGATACCACTATCAAGACGCTGAAAGAATTGCTTCAATCGCGATCGACTCCCGTATTCTCAATCGGCGCACCGATACACCGTGCTCGACCGGAAACTGCGAAATTGACGCCTGCGGAGGCAAGGCCAGTGGTTCATTCGATCTCCCAGCCGACAGAGATGGCAAAGCGAGTCGATGAGCCTGCGGCCGTTACCTCTGCTGAAACAGATGACTTTCCGAACTTAGATCTATTGATGGATGAGTTAGACCAATTCAATCTTTAGGCACAGGTAGCACGACGCGCAAGTTTTGAAGTCACACGCTTGTGATTTTGTAGCAGAATTCGTGAGAATTCTGGCCGCGTCTTCATTGCAAAGTGTCTGAGTTCTCACGAATTCGGCTACATTTCTCAATACAGTGCAACTTCAAAACGCGCAAGATAGTGAATTGGATAGTCGATTCACTAGCTTGCGCGTCGTGCTAAGATCGTTTTCCTGCTGTCGCTCGCTTCGGTGATTCCCTCTTTCTTCCATTAACGATTCTGCCATGAGCAACTTGATTCGATACGGTGTTACGAAACGATGGTCAGATGCCGTTGTCGTTGGCGGTTTGGGATATTTTGTCGAAGTGCCAGACCATCCAGAGGGCTCTCCTCGCGACCAAATTGAAGAGATATTTCGGCAAGTCGAGGCTAGGTTGCAACAGATTGGCAGCGACTTAACACAACTCGTTCAAGTATTGGTGTATTTGCCGTTTCCCGAAGACTTACCGCTGTTTAATGAACTTTGGGACGCTTGGATTCCAATGGGGCATGCGCCATGTCGAGCTTGCACTCACCCTCAGCTTGCAGCGCCAGGCTACCGCGTGGAATTAGTCATAACCGCAGCGATTTAGTATCGAACGCAGGGCAGACAATCGCCGTGAAGCGGGTAGAATCATGGCTTCGCAATTTGGCTGATTTGCTTTGTCCCTAAGGAGTACTTGTTCATGTCATTGGTTCGTTTTGCCCGCGTCGCGGCGATTGCTTGTAGTTCTGGAGCAACACTTTTGGGTTCTACGTTCGCGTTAGGCGACGATTGGCCAACCTTTCGGGGATCTAAGAGAACAGCCGTTGCTACCGATTCGAATCTTCTAAAGTCTTGGCCAGAAGGCGGACCACAGCTTATTTGGGAAGCCAAAGGTGCAGGACGAGGTTACTCTAGCTTAGCCGTCGCTGGCGACAAGATCTTCACTTTGGGTGATGCTTTGTCGACGAAGAGCGATGAAGAAGAGTACTTGACTGCCTTCGATCGTAAGTCGGGCAAGCAACTCTGGGCGACCAAGACGGGGCCTGCCTGGAAGGAAATGAAAGAAGAATGGCATAATTCCAGAAGTACCCCTTCCGTTGATGATGGGATCGTTTACGTCGTAACGCCGAAAGGTGTTCTGGTCGCATGCAGCACAGCAGACGGCAAGGAAGTCTGGCGCAAGAATTTGGTCGATGACCTTGGCGGCAAGAAAGACGATCCCTGGGGCTATAGCGAGTCCGTTCTGGTAGACGGCGATAAAGTTGTTTGCACGCCTGGCGGAGATAAAGCAACCATGGTTGCTCTCAACAAAAAGACTGGCGAGGTGATTTGGAAGGCTGTTCGCCCCGAGGACCGAGGAGCTGGGCACGCGTCGATCGTGATTTCGGAAATTGGTGGCACTCGTGTCTATGTTCAAACAACAGGTGGCGGGGCGCTTGGGGTATCGGCCAAGGATGGAAAGCTACTTTGGTCCTATCCAATCGAAAAAACCACGGCTGTTTGCCCAACTCCAATCGTGCGAGGCGATCTTGTTTTCTTCACGGCCGGATACGGTCGTGGCGGCGCGTTGCTCAAGCAAGTTGAAAGTGCTGGCGACATCACTGTTAAGGAGATTTATGGACTCAATAACAAATTGAACAATAAGCACGGCGGTGTCGTTCTGATCGGAGATTATCTTTACGGTGATTCAGACGATAAAGGACTACCTTACTGTGCAGACCTTATGACAGGCGAAATCAAATGGGCTGAACGTGGACCTGGAAAAGGCTCTACAGTTGTGATCGGCGGCGGCGACATGCTCTATTGCCAATTTCAAAGCGGTGAAATTGCGTTGGCTAAAGCGGACCCAGCCAAGTTTACCGTGGTTAGCCAATTCAAGATCCCAGATAGCGGCAAACGTCCAAGTTGGGCTCATCCTGTCATCGTCGATGGCATGCTCTACGTTCGATCGCTTGATCAGATATTTTGCTACAAGATTTCTAATTAAGAGTAGATTGAAATCCGGTAGGCTACGTTTCAATAGTCGCATCGGGAGTCGCGAATTTTGGCAAGTGACTTTTGATACTTGTCGTTTTGTCCGGCTCGGGCTTGTCCCGAATGGACACCGCTTTGGTGCTCTAATGGACCTCGTGATGCAAATGGCACATTCGGATTCGTCTCACCGCCAAGGGCGGTGCGACGAATCCGGAGGCATGCGGTCAGGCAGCGTAAGTCTAGAACTCCAAAGCTGCGGACGGAGGGGCGAGCCCCAGCCGTCCTCAAATGCTTCACAGCGTTCCCTGAAGGGGCGAAACATGATCGAGTCAATCGGCCTGTCAGAACTTGAAATCTCTGGGGGTATCAAGTTCAGTGACTTTCAGCATCGGCATAGGATGTATCGAGCCTTTGACGCTAAAATCAAATATCGCAACGTCAAAACTTAAGCATCGGATTACCTGTCAAATTCCTCTGTTGCGCGTCGGGTTGCCTGTCAAATCCTCAAAGCCGCGTTTTCTTTTTAGCAGTTTTGTTGCCGCCAAATACCATTGCTGCTCATGCTTTCGTAGCAAAGCGTTTCCGTGCCGAAACGTATGAATGATCTTTTGCAGGTCCTCGTCTGCCTGCGAGTCTTTGCCCCCTGCCACTTTCGCTTGTGCCAAATAGTATCGTGGGGCGAATCCCGACTTCCTACAAGCCAAATCCTCAAGCCCCTCGATCGCAGGTTCCAAAATGCCGACGGCTGCTTGGCTACGATACAAGATAAGCTTTCGATCGTCATCCAGTTTGAAGTCGCGTTGCGCAGGAATCTTAGATGCGATTTCGTATGCTTCTTCGGAGCTCCCGTCCTCTAGTAACGCTGATGCCAAACTGATGAGCAACCGCGGGTCGTTATCGAAGACACCGGACAAGCATTCACGATACGTCTCGGACGCGAGAGACCACTGCAGTTGTGATTCATATTCCTGAGCGAGACGCGTTCGGTTCTTGACCGTTGGCGAGTTCTCTGCGACATCTCTTAAAACCCCGATTCGAGCCGCTGGTGATGCGAACCGCCAGCGAAGGCTAGCCCAATCAATGCTGCGAACATTTGGCCGCATCTCAACGAAAAAGTAAGCTGCCGCACCAAGAACAGGCATCATGAAAATGATCCAAACCCAATAATAGGGGCGACCTGTTTTGATGGCGTGCACAATAAAGAAAAGATTGACAGCCATCAGCAAGAAGCTAAATAGCGGATAGGCCCATAAGATATGTGTTAAATCGTTCGCGCCGGAGAATCCAACCGAATGATTGCGAAAGGTTTCGGCTTGAATTTCTTCGTCCATAGATGAACCGTCTGGAAGTTTCCGGGCATGTGGGCTGTTTTTGTTCTAGGACGATTGTAGTCAAGAATACTATCGATTAGGAGTGTCTCGCATAACTCTCGATTAACGGTCAGCCGTAGGCGTACTTTCATTGTGAGTACGCCTACGGCTAATTGTTAAACGAACGAATACGCTACTCCGGTATCAACTCCAAACACACGACTTTGCCTTCACTTCGAACGTATAGCAGGCCGTGAGAGAGGACAGGCGGCGCCCAGCTTGGTGGCCTCAAGAGGGGCTTGCCGTCCCTTAAGTCCCGTATTTGATCCAATTCCATTTCCGCCAAAACGGTAAGTTTATCCTTGTTCAGCGCAAGCAATTGCAAAGAACCTTCTTCCCCAAGCAAAATCAAATGGTTGTCGACGATCAATCCCGTCATGCGATCATGATTTCGCTTGGTCCATTTCACTTCGGGGGTCCAACCACCTGCGTCGACTCCAGTTTCGCTAAGGAGCAGACAACGCAAGTCCGTGTCTGGTTGATTGCGGCCACTGCTACCATAGAGAACGTTTCCGTCGAGCAGCGGGGTCGACCAATGGGACCGCATTGCCTTGTTTTTGATTCCGGTCCCGTCGATCCAAATCGGTTTAAGTTCTTTGTCTGTAATCGAAAGCAACGCGCTTCCTCGTTCGTACGCCTCCGAGATGAAAATTCGATTTCCCCAAACGACTGGAGAAGCCGCATTGACGCTTTCTTGGATCGAAGCCCGCCAGGGGAAAAATCGCATATTCGAACCGTCGTTCGGATCAAACGCCATCAATCCTTCACGAACCAAAGACAAACAAACATCTCGGCCTTCAATTGACTGAACGATAGGCGCTGAGTAACTTGCCATGTAGTTGCCAACGCGATACAGCTCTTTGCCAGTTGCCTTATCGAACGCAACCATGGCGGTTCCGTTGGGCCGCGAGGCCTTACTGCCGCCAATCATCACCAAGAGTTTATCTCGGTAAATGAGAGGAGAAGCTCCAACGCCAAAAAAATTCTGCTCGACATGGTAGATTTCGTCCGTATCCAGCTTCCAAATTTGAGCTCCATCGGAAACGGATATGCAAGCCAGCGTCCCAGCCACGCCAAAAACATAGACGCGATCACCATCCACAACGGGGCTGCAACGGGGGCCATTGTTATAGCCATAGGCGTCTCGATACTGCACGGGGGATTCCCACTTCCAAATCGGTTTCCCGGTCTCAGCATTGAGGCAACTTAATCGCTCGACATCGCCAAACCGATCGAATTGAAACCAACGACCGTCGGCGGCCACACCATTTCCATAGCCCATGCCCGTGTCTGCAGTCCAAACCACTTTGAGTCCAGATTTTGGCCACTTGGTCAGGATGCCAACTTCGGAACTGCGGGAATCGTAATTGGGGCCAAGCATCCGCGGCCAATCCACTCCATTTTTTCGCGTCCACAGTGAT
>CANHVO010000261.1 GCA_947463915.1 Planctomycetaceae bacterium | reverse complement strand
GATCAATCCGTCTTCGAGCGGGAATAAGCGTCCGCAAGAGTCTCATCCATACCAATCAACCAAACTCGACCTTCGGTTTCCATTTCGACATAATTTGCTCCAACATCCTTGACCACCCCCGTGACGCCACCCAATTTGAGTTGATCGCCTTTGGCTAGCTTATACAGCTTGCTCTCGGTCTTTGAATTTATCCAGGCTTCGGGGCCTTTGCTCCCAACAAGAAAGGCGGTCACCATGGCTTGAGATGCGACATCGAATTGAATCGGTGCCGGCGGAGTCGGAGGCAACGGTTTGACGTTGATCGTAAGCGATTGTTGGGATGACTTCCGCGGTATTCCGTTGTCTGTCGCTTGAACATCGACCTTATATTGGCCCTCTTCGTTCGAACTCCAGCTCAGTTTGCCGGTATCCTTATCGATCAGCAGCCCCTTTGGAACTTCACCTAGCAGCTGGAACGAAACTCGCTGGTTCGGGTCCACCTCTTTGGCTTCGACCGTATGTTCTAGCCGCAGCCCGATCTTGGCCTCGACGGACTTTCGTGGCTCCAAAGCGGGAGGGGTGTTCGTCGGAGCGAAGATATTTCGACCGAGTATGGTTTGCTTGTATTCGTCGAGCGATTTGGCCAACTTATTGGCGTCGTTCTTGGGCGGCTCTTGCTTGTCTTTAGCAATCCCCAAAGCCAGCACTTCGCAGTCCAAAGAAATGTTCATCTGATCTGGCTCGGCGGTGTTTTGAATGGGACGCATTTGAAATTGCGTTATCCGATGCAGATAACCTTTGGAATAAAAGCCATACAGAAGCTGCGTGGCATTCTCGATCGTTCCAATGCCGGTTACTTTAAATCGATACGAGTGGAAAGAACCATCCTTTTCCGATGTGTCGCCGGTGCTCACCGTGGTAGTATCGATTAGCTTGGCATCGTCCCCCAATGAAATGAGCCACTTCTTGTAGTCTTGAGTCGCAGATTCCTCCAAACGCGGCAACGATTTCGGAAGTAGCTTGTTGAGTTTCAATCGTGCGACTCTCGTCGCTGTCAATTGAAGGCTTTGTTCCTCTTTCTTTTTGGTCAAGGAATCAATTTGTTCCTTCTTGGCATCGAAACCACTTTGGATACTGGAAAACATTGTGTTTCCGACAAACAGGGCCGCAAGAACTCCAACACCTCCTGCCAACCATTTTTCACGTGCGTTCATTGCCATCTTAATTCTGTGCTCCGCTCGCGTTGACCACTGGTGCTGTTGTTTCTGCTTTGATTTCTGAGCTGGGCTCATTCCCCGACGGTTCGACCGTCGTTGGGGACTCGTTGCTCGACTCACCAGGCGTGGCTACTTTGGATGCCTGAGTCTCGTTGGCCGAGGGTGAGGGTAAATTGGATTTCGCATTCGGCTGCGTTTTAGAAGATGGAGCAGTAGGCTTCGAAGGCTCCTTTCTCGGGTCGCTTACCGCAACAGGTGGGATTTTGATGACGAGGTCGGCGACAACCGGAAACTGCTGATTCGTTTTCTCCTTACTCGGATTGACTCCTCGGTTTCTGACGTTGTGCTGTGGGTCACTAAACGACGCGAGTATCGCGGGGATATCATCGCGTGCGCGGGCGACAAATTGTGTTCCGATTGTCGAGGAGCCTGTCTGATCCGTTGTAAAGGTCGTCGAGCTGAATATCGCCTTGTCTGAACTTGGAGATTTGACGGACAGATACTCCAGTTCGTCGAGCCAAGGATGGTCCCCTTTCAGGAACTTTTCGACTTTGTTCCAGTCGGAAATGTTTTTGTTACCGGCTTTGATTTGCTCTTCGTTGCCTTTGATGATTTCATTCAGGGCCGCGATCTCGGAGTCGAGTTCCAAATGGCTTGTCCAGTACCAAGCTATCCCACCCAGAACCAGAACCGCAGCAGCCACGCCAGCGATTGCGTACATTCGAACAGGACGTTTCTTCTCAATCCGTCTACGTGGGTTCGAGAAGTCGATCAAACGATCTGCAACTTGTCCCGCAAGCAAAGCCCCCATCGTTGCCGCGAACTTACCCGCGTCGCCACCTGCCTCATCACGAACCGATTTAGGTGCGTCAAACAATTGGAATGGGTCGAGGCTGCTGACGGGAACCTTCAACGATTGCGAGAGAGATTGGCAAAGGTCTGCATGCTGCGATTCGTCACCCCAAATGCGGATCTGCTCCACATTGAGATCGGAACGCTGCGAAGCGGCCGCAATCATGGTTCGTTTGATTTCGCCTGTCAGGATCTGCTGATTGGATACCGGATTGTTTGTTCCCGAAAAACGGACGTTTCGCATGAAGACAACATGGCCATTCTCCGTGACCGCCATGTCCGCTTCATCGCGAAAGAGATCCAAAAGCAACACAACGGAGTTTGCTAGTTGTGGTTGTTTGACGACCGCCATCGTGGCTGAGGCCATTGGACGCAAAACCAATTGGGTCAATGTCAGACCGCAGGTTTCAAGGACTTTGTGGACTCGCTCGATTAAGGCTGGGTTCATCGATGCGGCCAAGCATTCGGTCATGTTCTCCTGACTCGATGGCATGGTGACAAAGTCGATCGGCCAATTGTCTCCGACGTTGGCGAAGTGACGCTGAGCCGCAAACCGAACCATGTCTGGCAGTTCATTCCTGTCCAATGTCGGTAAGCTCAAGGCTCGCAACTCGATGCTGCTTCTGCCGACACAAACAATGGCCTCGCCGGATTTGACTCCGACTTTCTTTAGCAAAGACTGAATCGCATCAAGCGTCTTCGGACTGCTGATCAATTCTTCGTTCTCGCCTAACTCCAGCGGACAACAAACAACGTGTTCCAGCGACACGCCGGTTAGGCCCTTGGAGCCAACCGCGATTCGTATCTCACTAGAGGTGCAATCGATGGTTACTATACGTGACATAAATACCTTCGGCGTTGCCGACTCGGTTTCGTTGTGGTGGTGTTTAGTTGGTGTCCCGGCTTTAGCCGGTGTGCTTAGGCCGTTGGTGTCCCGGCTTAAGCCGGTCTGTGTTTCTCGTTTTGCTGTTGTGTTTGCAACTCCAAGTCGGCTAAAGCCCATACACCAGCGTTGTCTAACGACTAGGCGCTATCCCTTGTGATATTTGCCCTAAGGTAGCTTGGCTGAACCCACGACCCAGGTGATCCATCTTGCGATAGAGCGCCACGATCGGAACTTGTCCAGAAGCGTCAATGACGGCCTCTGTCCTTGCAAACCCTGCAGACTGCTCAAAGTATCCTATGCTCTGAACACGAAATACGTCGCCGCCACCGGTGATGAGCGGGGCAATCGCTCTCGTTTGTTCGAGCGTCAGAATCCCTTCGACCATCGGCCAAGTTTCAAATTTGCGATTTTCGTTGTCCGCGGATTGCGAACGAGCCTCTAGCAATTGGTCCAAAATCTCAGACGTCATGCCTGGCAACCCCGTGAGAATTTCCCTCGGAGCCTCATTAATATTAATTCGTCCTGGCATAACCGTAGCGCCAACAGCGGTAAGTTTGTCCATGATCGTTGGCAAAAACACTGCCATCGCGATGGGTGATGACGTCAATGGCGAGGTATAAGTTACTTGCTCGCCGTTAACGGTCGCCGTGAACTGGGCATCGATTAGGTCCAAAACTTGCTTGATTTTGCCGCTCGGACTTTGAGAAGTATCAATATTCAAAGCTGCGAACTGGTCGGCATTCCAAGGTACCGTTTTTTGCGATTGGCCAGTCCCACCTGAGGTTCCGCCCGCTCCGCCGCCAAATGAGCCTCTGCCACCCATGCCGCCGCCGGGGCCTCTACCACCCCCACCCCCAGGGCCTCCTGGGCCGTTGCCGCCCCTGCCACCCCCAAAACCACCAGCTCCAGGTCCACCATTACCGCCACCACCAAAACCACCTGCTCCAGGTCCACCTCCGCCGCCTCCAGGAGCTGGCCCATTTCCTTGGCCTCGTGGAGGTTGAATAAACGAAACCATCGAGAAAGGAGGAAGACTTACCAAGGAAAGGTCAAAACTAGCTCGTCCACCCCTTGGACCTTGTCCGCCACCACCGCCAGCGCCCGGACCGCCGCCGGGAGCACCACCACGACCAGCCCCACTGCCGCCTCCGCCTTGCCCGCCGCGTCCAGGTCCACCAGCGCCGCCTTGCCCGCCTCCGCCTTGCCCGCCTCCGCCTTGCCCGCCTCCGCCTTGCCCGCCTCCGCCTTGCCCGCCTCCGCCTTGCCCGCCTCGTCCAGGTCCACCTCCGCCTTGTCCGCCGCGTCCGGGCCCACCAGCGCCAGGTCCACCCTGCCCAGGTCCACCACCACCTTGACCGCGCCCCGGCCCGCCGCGACCGCCACCGCCACCAGGTCCGCCTATTCCGCCTCCTGGACCACCGGTACCGCCGCCACCAGCACCGCCGCCTACACCACCACTTCCATTGTCTGTACCGCCACCTCCCGATCCGCCACCATTGGCTCGATAAGCGATAATAAAAGTGGCCAAATCGTCACCAACCGCCGCTGCCAAGTCCGTTTGCAAGGTTGCCATGTCCGTCCCATTAATGTTGATCCGCGGCGTACCGTCCGCCGCAATATTCTTCTCCTTGGAATACAACGTCAGATAGATAGCCCAACCTAAATCGGGAAGTGTGGTCGTTCCTGAACTCGCCCCTGACGAAGCATACGTTGCCGAATCGCTCGCACCAGACTGTTGCGCAGCCGCCGACTCTGAGGCCTCCAAAACGCCGTTCCGATTTTGGTCCAATCCAAACAACAAACTCGGTGTTACACCTCGCACCAAAAGCAACTGTTCGATCGATTGCAGTGGACCGTTCACGGGAGCGTAAGGAACTGGCAATTGAGCGTAATAGTCTCGCTCAGCTCCATACTCACGCGGCTCATCGTCTGTATCGATAAAGTCAAGGATCGCGTCGGCTTCGTTTTCGGTCATCCCTGGAATCCCCATCAGCAACGTCCGCCCCGCGCCACCGCTGCTGCTCGTGCTAGAGGTACCACCCATCATGGATGCAGACGAAGCACCTGCGGTGGATGTCGATGCTCCAGCGCCTGCAGTCCCGCTTGCTGCTCCTGACAAACCCATCGCAGACAAATCGACTCCACCCAGTTGCTGGGCAATCTGATCCATCGACATCATGCTGTCGATGATCGGCAAGACGTTGACGTTGAGTCGCGCCGATTCATTGTGAAGTCCAAAGCGGTAACTCGCATACTTGCCCACTTCATTCAAATCCGGTGCGATCAAGGAATAATTGCAACCGTTCGTATTGCCCTTTCCTGGAAACACAGAAACCGCTTGAAACGTGCTCGCATTGCTGTAAGTCCCACCCGCTTCGTCCCTCGCTTGTCGCGCCGAAGCTAAGAACAGCCGAGCATGATCGATCCCAGAATCCGCGGCGTATCTCGCTTGAATCGTTTCGCCTGCTAGCCGGGACTCTTCATGCCCAATGAACATCGACTGCGAGAAAGCCAGAGCGCTCAACGTAACTGCGGCCAGCACTAATAGCACAGCCAACAAAATGAACGCATTGCGTTTTTTTGTATCGGATTGCTTCTGACGTCTCTTTGTCTTGCTCATGGTCGTTCCCATCCTATAACCCCATATTGCTCATACCGGTGTCCGAAGAACCAGTCGCCGTCGTTCCTTGGGGTGCGACAAGCAATTGTGCCCCAGGTATGATCGTGTTGGTCGAGTAGATCTCGATCCCATACTCTTGAATCATCGAAGTCGAAATCGTTGAAATCGCAAGTCCCGGTGAAAGCGGATTGGACTTGGCTTTGCTATCTCGTTGCATCGCAATCGTGATCTTGACGACGTGCGGAAGCCCCTGCTGACTGCCATCCCACTGCGTCTGCCAAGTCGCACCATCAAAGTACTGAAACTCAATCGCGAGCACTTCAGGAGCAATCAGCTCCCCAGTGCGCTGCAGTTGACTACTCTGGCCCATTTCATAGGAGTACTGTGTTACAGCTCGATCCACCGAACGTCGAACCAGTCCTCCGTTCGCCACTGCCAATGTACCCGCATTAAGACTAGCAGCTTGCTGACTCAATTGACCTAACGAGTCCTGCACTCCATCGCTTCGCGGCGACTGAACATAGTAACCAACCGTCTTGACATCGCTCGGCATGTCACCAAGTGTCCCCAAAGATGTGTCCCCGACCTTGGGATAATACTCATCCGGGCGAGGCAAACGACTTACATCGATTTCAATCGAGGTACTCGAGCCATAAATGCCAGGCGGCAGTGGAGCTGTCGACGTCGTGCTGGTCGAGCCAGCATCGGTTGCCCCTGTACCACTTGATGACGCTCCCGCTGCTGAAGCTCCGCTTGTACTTCCGCTCGTTGCAGCGCCCGTTGTTCCTCCCCCTCCAGATGAACTGCCACCAGTCGAACTGCCACCGGATGAGCCTCCCGAAGTCGCTCCGCCACTCGTTGATCCGCCGCCAGTAGCTCCTGAAAGTAGCTCTTGCAGACCGCTAGTATCAAATGATTGATAACGAACGGAAGTGCGAACATCCTCAGCAATCATATTTAGGATGGCTCGTGCCATTTGCGATTGCTGAACACTGTCTCGACCTGTCTCTTGATTGATCAAATAGATATGAACCAAGCTTCCGATCAGTCCTGCAACCACGGCACATAATGCGAGCGAAAGGATCAGCTCAAGCAGCGTAAAGCCTCCTCGCAAAGAGAATCTTCGACGACTTCGATGGCGAGACAGTTCTTTGCTCGGAAGGGTGCGAGGTTTCGACGGAATCATTGTATTCCCCCTGCCGAACCCGACGAACTGCCAGTTGAGGAGCCCGAGGAAGACGATCCAGTAGAAGACGTTGATGTGTCCGTCGACGGAGGCGTATCAAGGCCCGTGCTAGGATCGATCATCCATCGCACAATGAAGAACAATTCAGGATTAGCCGAATCGGGTTGATCCGTCACACTCAAGCGCACACCGATCATATTGGGGCGTTGAGCAGTCACCGTTTGGATTTGATAGTGCCAATTACCTCGTCGACCGGAGTCGGTGATTTGTGTCCAACTCGATGGTGTCAATTGGATTGAACCAGCAAGCACCTCCGACATCTTCGATTCGCATAACATCTGAGCCACAGCAAGTCGCTGTGCCATCAAGCCATTGTTGGTTGCTTGTGTTGTCACTTGTGCGAGCAGAGCGGCAGCAACAGCCAGAATCGTTAGAGCCAGCACGACTTCGAGAAGCGAAAGCCCCGATCGAATTCGAACCTTTCGGCTTGTCGCTTTGGTCGAAGACGCATTCGCGAAAATTAGCCGAAGGGCGTTTGCCCCGGTTTTTCGACAGACAACCGCCGCCAACGCGGTACGGCTAATCAAATCAACAAGCCTCCTGCGAATCTGCTGCAATTTCTCTATCATTTTACGACTCCTAGCAAAGTTCATTGTGTAGGAGCAATTGAGGCTAATCTCATCGATTTCATTTGCCCCGTCACGCCGCGAAGTTGGAGCGCCATGCGTCTGCCTCGCTCATCCGTCAAGATGATCTGAGCTGTGGTAGACGAACCGTCAGGGTAGAGTAAAAGTGGCGAAGAAAGACCTGATCCATCTCCTTGCGAGGAACCACCGCCTGTCGGGACCGTTCCGCCACCTTGTTGGATCGCGAGAGCATTGCGAGAGTCGACTAGGGTTTCAACCAAGGAAAAGGTGACCCCTTCGCTCAACTTCATGGAACCCTCTGCCGATTCCGAAGTCGCTTTGGCTCCTCCACCCGTGGTCGCTTGAGTCTGTACAACCTGCCCTGACTGCATGAGAGTCGCACCGGCAGAAGCGTCCTGTTCTTCGGTTCCACCTAACCAAGGTGAGATGGAAAAATCCTGCCCCTGCAACGTCATCCGCACGACTTGAGCTTGTCCAGTTCGCATGGCAGCTACTCTGGCAGCCATGATTTCATTGCGAAGTTTTTCGATCGACTGCCCTAACCGGCGACTGCCTACCATCGACTCAAAGGTTGGGATTGCAATCCCGGCCAAGGCGACCAAAAGCACCATCACGAGCATCAACTCGAGCAGCGTAACCGCCGATCGTTTCGCTGTTCGCATTGGAGTCATGTTTGGAATTCCGCCGGAAAAGAAACTTAGACGTAGGATGGGACCAATGTCCCGTCCTAGTTAAAGTTCGGGACAATGGTCCCAAACTACAGCTGTAACAACACGTCCTACGGGGTGATATCGTCCGCGGTCCCGCTTTGACCGTCTGGACCTACAGAACGCAATTCAAACGTCGAGCCATTCGACTTGTATTCATAAGGCTTTCCCCAAGGATCCATCTTGATAGGTTTGTCCGTTTTTTGGACCCATAGGGTAGCATCGGTGATGTCTGCCGGCTGCGAATGCAGCCCTTCGAGCTCCGTCGGCAATTGCCCCACTTCAAGTTGATATTCCTTCAGCATCGTGGAGTACATGTTGACAGAGATTTTCGCCTCTTTCTTTTTTGCACCATCCAGAGTGCCTGTAACGGCTCGGATCGAAAACCCAGCGATGACGACCAAAATGATGAGTACCAAGAGCAATTCCAGAAGCGTAAAACCGCTGCGGACGTTCTTTCGAGTAACTGTTCTACGTTTCATATCAAAACTCCAAATCTTAAGGTTAAAGGGCTTCCGAACTGTTGAGGATAGGCAGCATCAAGGCCAACACAACAAACATAACCATTCCAGCCAAAATCAACAGCATCAATGGTTCTAATAAGCGTACGACGGTTTCCAATCGACGAAAGGTCGTTCGCTCTAAATTGTCCGATATTGTTACTAACACAGAATCTAGGCTGTTGGACTCCTCCGCAACAGAAATCATTTCAACAACTGTTTGCGGAAAGTGTCCACTCTTCTCTAATTGCTTGGCAAGCCGCTCTCCGGCTGTGATTTCTTCGCTCGCCTCGGCAATCGATTCCGACAAAATCATGTTGCCGGCCGCATGACGACTGATCTCAAGCGACCGCAAAATGGGAACGCCATTCTTCAAAAGTGTTCCAAGTACTTGGCAAAACCGAGCAACCGCCAAATTGAGAAACACTCCACCCACAAGCGGCGTCTTGATTTTCACCAAATCCAAATTGCGTTTGCCCGCAGGGGTTTTCAGGTAAGCATTCACCCCCATTCCAATCAAGGCAATCACACCGAGGATCGCCCACCAGTAGTTTTGCATGACATTGCTCATCCAGAGTAGGAGCTCAGTCGCCCCTGGCAGTTTCCCCTTGGCTCTCAATCCAGCAAAAATGGATTCAAACTGAGGCACAAACACGACGAGCAAAACGGTAACGACGACAACTCCGACCCCCATGACGAAGACAGGGTAAGCGATGGCTCCCATCGTCTTGCCTTTGATCTCTTCCTGCTGCTCGACAAAGCTTCCGACCCGTTCCAACGCATCTTCGAGAAAACCGCCTTCGCTGCCAGCCCGAACCATATTGACGGCCATGTCATTGAAGATGCGAGGATAGCGAGACATGGCTTCGCCCAATGCTTCACCCTCTTCGACTCGTCCACGTATTTCCGTTACGGCATTTTGAAGCGTTCGATTTCCACCGGATTGAGACGAGAGCAAAGTCAACGTTCGCAACATCGGGACGCCCGCACGCAGAAGCGATGCCGCTTGCGCATAAAAGCTCCCCATCTGCTGACCAGAAACACGCCGAGTCATTTTGACTTGCGACGTTTTGTTGACCGTGATGGAAATCGGGAACAACGATTTTGCGCCCAATTGAGTGGCCGCATCGCGCGCATTGGCTGCGGCTATGGTTCCAGCAGTGGATTTGCCGGACATGTCTCGTGCTACGTATGCGAAATCAGGCATGATGTGGAAGTTGGAAGTTAACGGACGATTTTTCGCAATAAAATTATGTCGGAAAAGGGGAGGGCGAGGCTCCTGCCGAACCTTTCTCGACATGGCTCAGCAGGAGCTTCGCCCTCCCAACTCTGAGCCCTCACGATTCCAAAACTAGTCTGGACCGATAACTCCGTTTTACCCTAGTGGTCTCCCTTGGTCGCACGCAATACTTCGTCCATACTGGTTGTTCCCTCGATCGCCTTACGAAAGGCATCGTCTCGCAAAGTCAACATACCATTCTTTAACGCCGCCTTCTTGATTTCAAAGCTGCTCGCTCGATCGT
>CANHVO010000260.1 GCA_947463915.1 Planctomycetaceae bacterium | reverse complement strand
TCGCGTTGGTTAGGATCGAGTCCCGTGGTTGGCTCGTCCAAGATGATCAACTGCGGGTCGTGCACCAACGCTTGCGCGAACTTTAATTTTTGCCGCATGCCGGTCGAGTACGTTTCGACGTTGCGATAACGCTCTTGTCCAACGTCACAAAAATCAAGAACCTCATGGGCCCTCCGCAAAGCCTCTGTCGTCGGTAAGCCAGACAAGCGGGCCATCATTTGAACCGATTCGATTCCCTGGAGGCCGAGGATGTAGCAGTCGTCCTCGGGCAAGTAACCGATGCGATCTCGAATCGATTTAACGTGCGTCGGCCAGGGACGTCCTAACACGCTGCCGGAACCGGTGTCCACCTTGACCAATCCCAGCATGGCCTTGATAAAAGTGCTTTTGCCAGAACCATTCGGCCCAAGAAGTCCAGTCACCCCCACGGGGACAACTAGCTCCACATTTTTCAAGGCAAAGTTACCGGCATACCGTTTTGTTAAACCGGTAATCTCAATGACGTTGGACACGAGGTGGCTTCGCGTTAACAGGCTGATGTTTGAATTTTCGTTCGCAAGGTACGCTAGTTTAGTCGCCTATTCGAAGGTTGGGCTTGAAGCTTGGCGAAAAAACATTCGAATTCACCCAAGCAATTCAATGCTCGGGAGGGTGAGGCTCCTGCCGAACCTTTGCACCGTTGGCTCGGCAGGAGCCTCGCCCTCCCTAAGGTTTTCAATGGAATTGACTTTGCAAAGATGTTTACGGCGGTTGCCTCGCCCTCCCAAAGTAATTCCAAAGAGTTAGACGGTCCCTGTGTGCATCGTGGGTTAATCTATCCGAGAGTGACCTCGCACGGCCCCGCCTGAAAACCTAGACTTCGTACAGTACAATCACGAAGACATCCGAAGTACTAAAAGAGCCTTGGACTCCATGTTTCCCTGCTTGGGGAGAGATGTTACCGTTTATGGAAATGATTTTCGCTTTTGTTTCGGCGATCCATTGGTTGATTTGGCTTTCCATGTCCCCCAATTCCGTATCGACACTTTTGAAAATTTTAACTTGCTGCATATTGCACCTAGAAAGAAAAAAGGACTTAGATGGAAACCGGTACCAAAGCCTGGATTCAACTCCACGCTGACGACAACTGCATTGTAGCCTTGCAAACGCTATCGCAGGGACTACAAATCGAAGTGGCAGGAAAAACCGTTTCGCTCCAATCCAACATTCAGGCGGGTCACAAGGTCTCGATTGCCGCGATCGAAAATGGGGCAGCGGTCATCAAGTACGGATGGCCTATCGGTGTCGCGACCCAACACATTGAGGCTGGAGTTCATGTCCATGATCACAATTTGCGCTGCGAACATGTTATCGACTTCACTAATCTTGCAACCGACACACCTGAGCCTCCAGCGAAAATCTCAGGTAGGACTTTCGACGGCTACGTGCGGGCCAATGGATCGGTGGGGACACGCAATTACATCGCAGTTATCTCTACAGTCAACTGCTCCGCGTCGGTATCGCGCTACATTGCCAATCATTTCACGGAGGATGTGCTCCGTGACTTTCCTGGCGTTGATGGTGTGGTTGCGTTTAAGCACGACAGTGGCTGCGGTATGGCCTACGAAGGAATCCGACATCAAACACTGAGTCGAGTGCTCGGCGGAGTCGCTCGCCATCCGAACATTGCCGCGTATGTTCTCATCGGCTTGGGATGCGAACAAAACACGCTTGGCCATTTGCTCAAATCACAAAAGCTTGTACCACTGACGTTAGCCGGCATGGACACGAAGGCCAATCAAGATAAACGTTCACTCGTCGAAGCGGCCCGAGAAGTCCCCGTGCTGTCGATCCAAGATAGCGGCGGCACGCGAGCAACTGTCAAACGCGGCATCGAGATGGTCCAAGAACTACTGCCAATCGTAAACCAAATGCGCCGCACACAAGTCTCGGCCGAGCATCTGATCTTGGCGACCAAATGCGGAGGTTCGGATGGTTACTCGGGCATCACGGCCAATCCCGCGCTAGGGATCGCCGCGGATCGAACGGTCGCTTGCGGAGGAACGGCCATTCTGTCTGAGACAACCGAACTCTACGGGGCCGAACAACTGTTTACTCGCCGAGCCCAATCGCCTGACGTCGCGACAAAGCTGTTGGATCGCATCGAATGGTGGAAAAACTACTCTGCTGGCTATGGAGAGGAAATCGACAACAACCCGTCGATTGGAAACAAGGCAGGCGGGCTGACCACTATCGTCGAAAAGTCACTCGGAGCGGCAAGCAAGGGAGGTTCCACCGCTTTGCAAGCCGTCTATCAATATGCAGAACCAATTCGCACCAAAGGTTTAGTGATTATGGATGCGCCCGGTTTCGATCCTGCATGCGTGACTGGTATGGTGGCTAGCGGTGCGAACGTTATTGTGTTCACCACGGGGCGAGGCAGCTGCTTTGGTTGCAAACCCGTACCGAGCATCAAGGTCGCGACCAACACTGCTCTGTTTCATCGCATGACAGACGATATGGATTTGGACATGGGAACGGTATTAGTGGACGAGACAATCGAAGAGGCCGGCGATCGACTCTTCGACGAAATCCTAGCGACGGCGAGCGGCAAAAAAACCAAAAGCGAGCTACTCGGCTATGGCGACGACGAATTTGTTCCATGGTCGATCGGACCGACACTTTAGGGCCAAAATGCGGACGGAAGTGTGGCATAGGCTTCCCGTCTGTGAAAACGCTTAGACTCAGGCTAGAAGCCTATGCCACTTTGGTAGCCAAAAGAGTCAACCTCCTCAGCCGGTTTGTCCGATAGTAACAGTTGTGAGGTCGTTGCTCATTTTGCAAGCTATCGTCATGCCTGACTCAACTATTGGATAACCAGCGGAAATGAAGAAGTACACTCCTTCATTTCATTCCGCTGGGCCCAATAATCGCTGCGAGCTTAGCTTTCTTTGCTTATTATTCATTGTTGGATTTGTTTTTCTTACAGGTTGCTCTCGCTCTCAATATAGGGCTTCCGCAGACAAAAAGTCCTACTCGTTAATTGCTAGCAGACTTGTTGACCCGCGGTGGACGCTTCCAAATCGGACCGTTGAACCGGTGCAGCAATCCCGATTAGGGCTTCCCGCCAATTTGGATTGCGCTCCCAAACCGCCTGACGATCCCGCTTCTTCGCCGTTGATGAATTTTCCTGACGGTCACCGCAATACCAAGTATTGGTCCAAAATTCCAACGGCAAGCCAAATCGATTCTCCGGCGTGGCTCGACCAATTACCTCGAGGTGATGACGGTCAAATCAAATTGACGCAAGAACTCGCACTGGACCTGGCACTGCTCCATTCGCGTGACTACCAGACCCAGTTTGAAACGGTCTATTTGAGCGCTCTCACCTTAACAGGAAATGAGTTTGAATTCGCGACGCAGTGGGCCGGCGGAACAGGGGCTCAGTACACAGCGACAGGCTCCGATCTCGGTGGAAATCGGTTGTTGCAAGTTACCGATCGGTTGGGCTTTGGGCGAAGACTGGCTGGAGGTGGTCAGTTTGCAACCAACGTTCTCAACTCGTTCTTTTGGGACTTTGGTACCAACTCAGCCGGCAGCAATGGGATCTTCGTAACCTCATTCACTCAACCCTTGTTGAGAGGCGCGTTTCGACACGTTCGGCTCGAAAACTTGACCCAGGCGGAACGTAACTTGCTCTACGATGTACGAGACTTCGCCCGCTTTCGACGCCAATTTTATCTCGATACTTGTAGCAGCTATTTGAGCCTTCTGACTCAAGTACAATCGATTCGCAATGCGAAGGTCAACATCGCGAGCTTGGAATTGAATTTGATCGAAAACCAAGAGGTGCGAGAAATGAGGATGGTCTCGCAAATTCAAGTCGACCAAATCTTTCAAGAGTATCAAAACGGTCGACTCGCACTCTTAGCTGCCGAGCAAAACTTGGCCGCCTCGTTGGATCAGTTTAAATTCCAGCTCGGGCTTCCGTCATGGATGCCATTCGAAATCGACGAATCCTTGCTCGGCCAATTTGAATTGGTCGACCCAAGATTGGTTCAGGTACAGGACGAAACGCAACAACTCTACGATAGTTTGCTTCGGTACACCCCCACGGAGAATACTCGAGCAGAGGTCCCGCCCTATCAAGTGCTCGTTGACGCATACGAAGACTTTCTGCGGTTGGAGGGGCAGGCCACCGAGTTCCTTCCGGACATTAAGCAGGATTTGCAAAAGTGGCAAACGCGACTCGAGGCAATCGACATAGACAAACTATCGCAAAGCGATCAAATCGACCACAAGCAACAGGCCGACCTTGCGTCTCGAATCGCTTCGACGCTATCCGTACTCGAGAATGGCTTCAAAAAGCATGAGGAGTTTGATACCGCGTTAAAAGAGAGTATTGCGAAATATCATGATAAACCAAGCCTTGTAGAACACGTCCAGAATGAGAAAGATGACGAAAATCTGGTAACGCAGAAGCCTGAAATCATTGCTTGGCGTACCTTGTACAAAGCCATCGGCGGTCCACTTCGCAGCGAGATATCAAACCTCTACATCGCACAAACCCAAATCCGTTTGTTCTTGATTGACATCGACAAAATCGAGATCGATCAAAAAGCAGCTGTGACGTTTGCTCACCAAAATCGACTCGACCAAATGAATCGCCAAGCGCAAGTGATGGATGCGTTTCGCAAAATCGAAGTAGCCGCCAATGCTCTTCAAAGCGAGCTGAATGTCACAGGCCAACTCGGGCTGGGTACCGACCCGTCCAAGAACAACGCGTACCGATTAGATTCATCCGCCAATACCTATCGCGTCGGGGTACAGTTCGATGGCCCGCTCAATCGACTCAACGAACGCAACGTCTACCGAGCGACGCAAATTGCTTATCAACAAGCAACTCGAAATTACGTTGCGGGCAAGGATACGATTGCCAATGAAGTGCGTTCGTCACTCCGGCAAATCGAACTGCGTCGACTCAATTTCCAAATTGCACGACAACAGCTTGTTGCAGCAACCCGCCAAGTGGACCTGGCGCAAATCGCCCTTCGGAGCTCGTTTGAAGCCAATACCAACCTGACGCGAGACTTGCTTCAATCCCTTCAGGTGCTGCTGAACGCAAAAAACAACTTGATCTTCAATTGGATCGACTACAAAATTGCAAAAATCCGAATCTTTACCGTCCTGGAACTGCTGTACCTCGATGATAATGGGACTTGGATCAACGAGGAGTTTTCGTTGTCACAACTCAAGGAAATGGTTTCCGAGGAGAACTACTTCCCGCCTGATATTCCGTCGCTCCCAAGAGAATCGACCGCCGCGACTGGGGCACCCATGTCCGATGCACAACCGTCAGAACAGCCTTCGGAACAGCCTGCAGCTGAAGTGCCCAAACAAGTTATTGCGCCCAATTAAGTTTATGAGTATTCGCTAAGCCATGGAAACCACGGATTCGAATCAATCGGCCGCCAGCCGAAGGCCATTCCCTAAAGTCCGATTGCTTGGAACGTTTCTTCGTTTGGGGATCGTTGTCTTGGTGATCGCGTCGATTGGTTTTGGCTCCTTCCGGCTCTACAAAAGTTTTGCGCCAGCGATGGGCTCGGAATCAGAGCTTTTGCTACATGTCGTACAAAGACGTACCTTGGACGATACGGTCATCGAACGCGGAACGATCGAAAGTCAAAATACGATCTTTGGCAAATGCGAATTGCCCGGTAACGAAAGCAGCATTGTCTTTATCGTCCCTGAGGGGACTGTCGTTGCAAAAGGAGATGTCATTGTCAAGTTGGAGTCCTCCAAGATCGACCAGCAGATCGCACTCAAGAAAATTGCACTGAACGAAGCCGAAGGAAAGCTCAAGGAAGCGAAGCAGAACCTCATCGCGAAAACCAACGAAGGCGAGGGAAAAATTGTCACGGCCATGCGCGAGCTTCAAATTGCCGAGATCGAGGTTGAAAAGTATCGAGATGGAGACTTCATTGCAGAGGAATCAGAACTGCAAAGATTGATTGCCGACGGAAAAGCGCAATTGGAAAAATACTTAGAAGAGCGACGAAAGATCGAGGAACTCGTAAAAAAAGGATATCGATCACCCGAGCAATTGGATGAATCTCAGTTGCGGGTCAGAAGTTTTGAGAAAGCGGTTCAGCGAGATGAACAGAAACTGAGCAACCTAAGGAAGTACGATAGTAAACTCAAGACAACCACCTTTGAGGGAAAAGCTATCGACGCCAAGAAGAAAGTTGAACGTGAAGAGTCCACAGCGGCGGCAGAAATCGAACGCGCCGAATCGACGATCAAGAGCGCAAACAACTTGGTCGAGTTACTTGAATCCGAGTTAAAGGACTTGGTTACCGTTTTGGGTAAGTGCGAGATGAAGGCTCCGCAAGATGGAACGGTTGCTTATGCAAACCAACCCTGGTTCGATGCCTCCGAAAAAATCCGAGCAGGCTCAAAGGTCTTCCAGCAACGCGACATCTTTTACTTACCGGACATGAACAACATGCAGGTCAAACTTGGCATTCACGAATCGATCGTCAATCGAATCAAGAAGGATCAAGCTGTCTCGATCCGATTGGATGCATTTCCAGATCTCAAACTGCAAGGAAGTATCTCCTATGTGGCTGAGTTGGCCGCTAGCAGCTTTGACAACACGAAAAACTATGACGCTACCGTTCTTATCAAAGAGATACCTTCGAGCATATCGTTGAAACCTGGAATGACGGCTGAAGTGGAAATTTTAGTCGGCACCTACGAAGACATCTTGGCCATCCCGGTCGGAGCTGTCACGGAACATTTTCAGTTATCCTATGTGTATGTGGCCAACGGAGCTGAATTCAGTCGCAAGGTGGTGAAGACGGGCCGTACAACACACTCGTTCGTCGAAATACTCGAAGGACTCGAACCGGGTGACTCCGTTGCAATGGACGCTTATCGTCGCGGCACCAACGACTTTGCCTCGGCGGAGCGAAAGGCCGGTTCCAATCAGCCACCCAGTACTCCAAACGCGGACGCGGCAGCGGGTTCCAATCAATGAGTCGGCGATCTTGGTTGCATTGGGGCGGCATGTTCTCCACCGCCCTTCGCAGCGTCCTCATGCACAAGCTACGCTCGTTTTTAACCATCCTGGGACTCGTCTTCGGCGTTGCCAGCGTCATCGTGATGCTCGCCGTCGCCGAAGGAGCAAGTCAAACCGCGCAGCGCCAAATCGCATCGCTGGGCATCAACAACATCATCGTTCGAACGGTCAAACCCGCTGTCGACGGCCCGATCAACTTTCGGTCCTTCATCCAAGAATATGGCCTCAAGTACGATGATCTGCGACGCATCAAGGAAACACTCGACACTGTTGTGCGTATTACACCGCTGCGGGAATTCGTTCATGAAGCGAGATACGAGGACAAGACACTGGACTCGCGGCTGGTCGGCGTTGATCCGAGTTACTTTGAGGTCAATCGCTTGCAATTAGCTCGAGGTCGTTTTCTTGAGCCAAGCGATTTGGAAACGCAAAGCAATGTGTGCGTCATTGGCGACGAAGTAGCCCAAAAGATCTATCCAGGACAGTCGGCCATCGATAAATCCATCCAAGTCAACAATGAACATTTTTTCCGGATCGTCGGAGTGATGATGTACCGAACACCTTCAGCTGGTATCGGTTCCAGTTTGGCTGCGCAAGATCTGAACAAGGATATCGTCATTCCACTAACGACGGATCGCAGTAGAATCGGCGAAGTCCTATCCAAACGACAACAGGGGAGTTTTTCGCGACAGCGCCTTGAGCTGAGCCAAATCACGATCGAGGTTGCGGACCGGTATCAAGTGAAAGCGACGGCCAACGCGCTCGATGGTCTATTAGCCAAATATCATCCAAACAAAGACTACGTGATCACTGTCCCTTTGGATTTGATAGAACAAGCCCAAGCGACTCAGCGCATTTTCAATTTTGTGTTAGGGGCCACCGCAGCCATTTCGCTTTTGGTGGGTGGCATTGGAATCATGAATATTATGCTTGCCAGCGTGAGCGAGCGAACACGCGAGATCGGAATCCGCAGGGCTCTCGGAGCGCGTCAATCGGATATTGTTTTGCAGTTCTTGATCGAGACCGCTTTTCTTTCCTCGGTCGGCACATTGATCGGTCTCGGCGTGGGAGTACTCTCACCACCCTTGGTGTCTTACTTTTCCGGCATGACAACCATCGTATCGCCATGGTCGCTCATCATCGCCTCTGCCGTATCGCTCTTCGTAGGGATCGCATCGGGCATTTACCCTGCGAGGCAAGCCGCCAAACTCGATCCAATCGAAGCTCTTCGACATAGTTAAAGACTAGTGCCGGTTTCACCAATTAACGTTGATTAAAAAACTTAAGTTTAAGGATGTGGGATAGGCTTCCAGCCTGTCAACCGCAGTACCGACAGGCTGGAAGCCTATCCCACGTTAACTAAGAATCGCACCGCTAGACAAGACGATTGGCAACAATTCTGGCAAATCGTCTGCAATGAGACCGGGACCAAATTCAGCAGCCGCTGCGCCATGAAGCCAGACTGCGGCACAAGCAGCGAGAAACGGCTCCATGCCTTGAGCCAATAGCCCAAGTACAAATCCACTCAACACATCACCTGAACCTGCAGTGGCCAACGTTGGCGGAGCATTGCTATTGATGACCGCGCGACCATCCGGGGCCGCAATCACAGTATCGCTCCCCTTGAGAATGACTACAGCTCCACAGCGGCGGGCTGCAGTTCGCACGCGAGTTAGCTTGTCGCCGCTCGGATCGAAAAGCCGACGAAACTCGCCATCGTGCGGCGTCAACACACACGGACCTGTGATCGCTTGATCCAGCGTGAGCGGTTCGTCCGCGAAGACCGTGATCGCATCCGCGTCGAGCACGGTGGGGCGACCTGTCTTGAGAATGGCTAGGACACGATCGCGTGTCTCAACACCAACTCCAGCGCCAGGGCCAATCAGCAACGCTGTGTAACGCCGATCATCAAGCAATCGCATCAAGTCATGCGGCCCATCAAGTGGATGAACCATAATGCTGGTCAGCGCTGCAGCATAAATGGGAAAAGCGATTTGTGGGACAGCGATGGTCGTTAACCCTGCCCCCATTCGAGCTGCAGCTCGGGCGGACAACCTTGCGGCACCCGTCATCGGGTAGCCACCATGGATCAGTGCATGCCCTCGTGTGTATTTGTTACCGCCACGGAGCAAAGTTGGTAACGCTGCTTTCCATATGCAAGGATCGTTCTCAAAGGTGTTAGGGGCGATCTCCTCTAGCACAGACGCCGAGATACCGATATCCGCGACGATGGTCTCTCCGCACAACTGCCTTCCGGGCAACAAGAGATGGGCAGGCTTCTTTCGAAAGAAGGTAACGGTCAAGTTGGAAGCAACGGCCCCGAAAGCTTCGCCGGTATCGCCCATCAGTCCACTTGGGACATCAATTGCGACAATCGGCAATTTCCGTTCCGCTGCAGCGGCCAGTGTTTCTTTTGCTGGTCCGTCAAGCGGTCGGCTTAGGCCAGCGCCGAAGATTGCATCCACGACGAGTTCTGCGCCGACAAGCACATTCGGGCTCATCGGTTCTACTGCTCCTTGAAACAAATCCGCATGATACCGTGCTGCACCTGTCATTTTTTCCCGCAAACCAACGGTGGCAACACGAACTGGCCAGCCAGCATTGAAAAGACGTTGCGCAACCACGAAACCGTCACCGCCATTGTTGCCAGGTCCACAAAGCACAGTGACATGCCGGGGTGTCCAGCGTCTCTCAATCTCGACACAGACTGCCGTACCAGCAGTCTCCATCAGCTCGCGTACGGTTTTTCCTGTCGCAACCGACAACCGGTCCGCTTCGCCCATCTGACGGACATCAAGTAACGCACACTGAAGATTCATTGCCGAATTCGATTCGAATCTGAATTGCACTAGAGATCAAGAAACGTCCACTACTATACCAAGTTTATGATTTTTAACCGGCACTCGCGATTTGAAGTCAAATTGTTTTGTCCGGCGCGGGCATGTCCCGACCGGACACCGCCAAAGGCGAGTGTAAAACGATTGTCCTCAATCGTTTCGGAAGTGCAGACCACAATCGCATTCCAATTGCACCTTCAAGTCGTGGCTTCTTTGTTCTGCGGGATGGGGCCTAAAGTGCCCGACGTGCGATTGAGACAATCGCTCTACACT
>CANHVO010000259.1 GCA_947463915.1 Planctomycetaceae bacterium | reverse complement strand
TATCTCAATCGAGATAACGAACCCGACGTGACCAAGCGAATCTACAAGAACGTGACTCAGATCGTTCTGTCGGGTGGATCAGGCAACGATACGTTTACCGTCGATCCAAGCGTCATGGTTCCCGTTCGACTAAGCGGTGGTGCTGGCAACGATCGGCTGGTCGGCGGCAGCGGCAACGACGTGCTGATCGGTGGCGATGGCAATGATGTTCTCATCGGCGGAGCTGGCAACGATCGCTATAGCTTCGCTGACAATTGGGGCATCGATTCGGTAACTGAAGTCAAGGGTGGCCCTGATGCGAACGATGTGTTCGATTTCAGCTCGGTTTCATCGAAAGTGTTTGCGACACTTGGCAGCACGCTTTTGGTGACCAGTGGCGCTAATCGCGTGAATGGCAGCACGGACACTTCAGGCAACGTTCTCCAGGTCGAAGGAATCGAAAATGCGATTGGTGGCCTCAATGCCAACGACGATTTCAGATTGAGTACTGTTTTAGGAACAGGCAACTTCAACACGTGGACCGCAAACGGGGGCAACGGTGCCAGCATCAATAGCAGCTTTAGGTTCAACGGCTTTGAAAACTGGATCGGTGGTGCTCAAGAAGATCAATTCTTCTTGGATCCAAACGATAGCGTCGCCGGAGTCATTGATGGAGCGGGGGGACTCGACACACTCGACTACACCGGATTCGGTTCTGCACCGATCACGATCAATCGAGAGACCAAGAAGGCCAACAACATTGGCCGATTTGAAAACATCGACGCAGTGCGAGCCGGTACCAGCATCAGTGACACAATCATCGGCAGAAACGTCAACGCGGATTGGACCATCTCCAGTCTCAATGTTGGCAGTATCTTGGATGCGGGCGCAACCACACCATTTACGTTCGATGGAATCGAAAACGTGACGGGCGGCAACAATGACGATCGCTTTGTCGTTGCCCCAGGCGGACGCTTGAGCGGAAATCTACTAGGCAACTTTACACCAAGCGCCGCCGACAACGACACGCTCGACATGTCGCCTCAAACAGCATCGCTGAACATTCGAGTCCAAAGCCGCAACAAGGGTCTCGTTGACGCTGGCCTAACGCGCTTGATGGACTTTACCAATATCGAGAATGTCACCGGCGGTGCAGGCAATGATACGTTTGCCATGGCATTCGGGTCCGCGATCAGTGGAGTGACCAACGGGGGAACTGATGGACGCGATGTTATCGACTACAGCGTATGGAACACATCCGTCAATGTGAGTTTGACATCGGGATTGAACCGCACCAATGTCAACACGACAGGCACCGTTCAAAACATCGACGACATCGTCGGTGGCTCGGCGGCAGATACGCTGGTCGGTTCGCAATTCAGTAACCGCATTATCGGTAACGCGGGGGCAGACACGATCACCGGAATGGACGGTAATGATGTGCTCATTGGTGACGAAGCGACGCTTACTTACTTTGGGGATGAAATCACGTCAGCCCGTTTGAATTCCAATCGAGGCGATAACGACGTCATCACCGCAGGGAACGGTAACAATTGGATTCTGGCTGGCCTCGGCAACGACGTTATCACTTCCGGTAATGGCAGCAACTTCATTGCGGGGGATGCGGTCCTGCTCGCTGCCAGTGGTGGCATTGTCACCTCATTCGAATCGATCAATGCCGCGTTCGAAGGAAACGATGCGATCACGAGCGGACTCGGAGCAGATCGCATCATCGCAGGCCAGGGGACCGATACCATCAACGATGGTGGTGGCAACAACATCATCATCTCCGATCGCGGTTCGATGGCCTTCGTCAGTGGTGCACCCGTACGAGTCTCAAGTGAAACCGGTGTCCTCAGCGGTTCGGATACGATTACCACAACTGGCGGCAACGACATCATCATCGCTGGTGGCAACGCCGACACGATCAGCGCTGGAGCAGGCAACAACACGATTCTCGGGGATGATGGCTCCATCGGATTTTTCAATGGAAATCCCACCTCAGTCACCTTGACTGTGTCAACACTAGATGGCAACGACTCGATCAACAGCTTAGGTGGTGCCGACATCATCTACACGGGTGACGGCGACAATCTCGTCAACGCCGGTGAAGGCAACGACGACGTCTATGGTGGCAATGGAATGGACACGTTGAATGGCCAAGGTGGCAACGACTTCTTGGTCGGCTATCTCGGAGACGATACGCTCGATGGCGGGCTGAACGACGATATCCTGTTCGGTGGAAACCCCATCGGCTTGCGCAGCAACTATCGTTTCGGAACGAACGACTTCACACTACCGCCGCAGTACCTAACAGTTGAATTCCTGTTCTCAAGTAGCATTGCGAATTTTGGCTTGCCAGGTTTCTCATCGGGTTATGTCCCAGCCGTATTGATCACACCCACAATCGTGGCTGGATTGTCTATCGATGGGGTTTCGTTGGATGGACGCGATACATTGCGTGGTCAAGATGGCAACGACGTGATCTTTGGTGGCTCCGATGTGGACAACATCCAAGGTGGCATCGGTCTTGATTACATCGACGCTGGTTCGGGCAATGACGTCAACGTGGATGGGGGCGACGGAGACGACGTCGTTCGCGGCGGTGCTGGCGACGACGTTATCAATGGCGGTAACGGCATCGACAATCTCTATGGCGATGACGGCGAAGATCGAATCTTTGGTGGTGCTGGTGACGCGACGGGCCAGCAAGCCGGACAGCGACTCTTTGGTGGTGAAGGCCGAGATACAATCTTTGCGTTTGCTCCAGCCATGCTCAATCAATCCGCCTATATCGCTCAGAATGCCTTGGCTGGCGATCAGCTCTTTGGTGGTGGAGGCGGTGACACGCTCAATGGTAATGCACGTCGCGAAGTACTCTCTGGCGACGATGGCAATGACGTTCTAACCGGTGACGCTGTCGTTGGTCCTAACTTCTTGACTCACACAGCCGCTGGTCTTGGAACTCAGGCAGACACTTTCGGAGCCAACGATATTCTCTCAGGCGGTACCGGTGAGGATCAACTCTATGGCGGTGGTGGAAACGACACGCTGTGGGGTGGAGCCGGCAGCGACTTGATCGAAGGTCAACGCGGTGCGGACTTGCAATACGGTGGATCCGGGATCGATCTCTTTACCATTCGAACCGATGAGCCAAGTTCACTTGATACCATCGACGGACATTTCGGGAATAGCGTTGCAGGTGACACACCCGATGACAATGCCACCGATATTGCGATGGTTCTGGGAACAACTGGCAATGACACGATCCTGATCGGTAGCAATCCTGCCAATCAGAATCAAGCCATCGTTCGATTCAACGGCACCAATGTGCCTGTAACGATACGTGCCAACAATGGCGACTTGCTTGTCGAACAGTTCCGAATCGCGGGCTTGGCAGGCAACGACACGATCGGCTTCTATTCGGCAAACGCAATTCAAGCGGGCATCCTTTCGCAATTGCCTGGAATCGGAGTGTTGGATACCTCTGCGTTGTCGTTGAGATCGCGGGATGATGTGGGTGTTTTCACGGGCGATAGCGGCAACGACATATTGCTAGGATCCTCGGGCCGCGATGAGCTCGTTGGCGGTTTAGGAAACGATACACTCCATGGTTTCGCGGGAGACGACCGGTTGTGGGGCGATCAAGGCAATGGGTCGATCAACGACAACGATCGACTGTTTGCCGGTTCTGGCGACGATGACCTGATCGGCGGTTTGGGAACAAACAGCCTCTTTGCGTGGAGCTTTGACCCGCAACCTGTGGGTGACTCGGAGTTCGGGATCTTCACCGACGGTCTTGGCAATTTATTTCAAACATCGACCTCGACAGGCTCGATCACAGGAGCCTCCAATGCGACCCCGATTGCAATCACAACGTTAAGCACATCCGGTTTGTCCGACGGGCAACGGGTTACAATCTCGGGTGTCTTGGGCAATACGAATGCCAACGGCACTTATTTCGTCAAGGTTCTTTCAACCACATCGTTTGAACTCTACACCAATGCGGCTCTGACAACGGGTCGAAGTGGGAACGGGGTTTTCGGTGGCGGTGGAACATGGACTACGGCGGCTCGGCAGCTTGAAAACACCGGTCTCAATCGCATGCTCGGTGGCGAGCGCAATGACAGTCTGTTCGGTGGAACGGTCGTGGACTTTATGTATGGCGCAGGAGGGATAGATACCCTGTACCGTGCCGACGGAACAACGTTTGAGTCGCTCGATGATGGATTGGCTGACAATGACTGGAAGAGTTACGCTCGTGAATCGGATCAAGTTTGGTATGTCGGTGGAACGAACGCCGCAGACAAGATCGATCTGAACTTTGTAACCGAGCCGGGCTTGCTAACGGACCACCATTTGCTGACTCGACTCACGAACAACAACGGCAACTTCAGCTTTGCAGCTCAAATCCGATTGGATTTTGAAGCGACCGATTCCGATGGCAACCCAGTATGGGATCCGAATCGATTGAAGTTCAAGGTCGACGAGCTCTTGCTAAACACCGATCCGAGCGCGAGAACATCCGAATTGAGCAAGATCGCGGTTGCGACATCGGATGCGACAAACGAACAGCTACTGGCAAGCATCATTCCGCCCGAAGGTGACTTCAAAGTCATCTTGATCGACGCGCTTGGGGGCAATGACCAAATCACGGTTGGCCCAACGGTACAAAAGTCCGTATGGATCGATGCTGGGGACGGGGACGATCAAGTTGAGATCCTCGCTGGCAACGCAATTCTTGTTGATAAGACCGAGAGTGCGTTTGGCAATGGCTTGCGAGGCCGAAACGATATTCCGACTCAAGCCTTTACGTTGACTCAGTCGGTCGGTGGTCAATTCCAAGCGTTCAATGGGACGGCAGCAACAGCAGATGGGCTCGAGTTTAATGGACTCACCATCGACAATCCGTCCGACGTCGATTGGTATCGATTTACCTTGGCAACGGCTCCGACTGCGTCAAGCGTACTGCAACTGGCGAGCGGCTCACCCATCGACGGTTTGGGGATGGAGATTTTCTCTGGGGCACCATTATCCGCCGCCATCACAGGAGCCTCCAACACCAGCGTGATCACAATCACAACGGCTAGCACATCGGGTCTTGTGAATGGCCAATTGGTTTCGATTTCGGGCGTTGCGGGTAACACGAACGCGAATGGAACCTACTTCGTTAAAGTGATCACAGCAACCACGTTTGAGTTGTATACCAATGCAGCATTGACGACGGGGCGTGCAGGAAACGCTGCCTACACCGGTGGCGGAATCTGGAACACGCGTTTGAGTGGGGTAACGGGAACGGGAGATTCGGGTTCGCTCTCGCTCAATGGCTTGTTTGCGAGCGTCCCGTATCTATTGCGAGTCACGACGCCGAACATCGTGCCGACACCGTATAGCCTGCGGTTCAATTTAACAGGCACGACGAACGCAACCAATTTGGCTAACGTGCCAAAAACATCGCTGGCGCTTCGATCGGATGTGACCAAGCGACGCGACATTATCATCGGTGGATTCGGCGATGACATTCTGCGCGGCGGTGCGGGTGAGGATTGGATCATTGGTGGGGATGGCAACGACGTCTTGCTCGGCGGTGACGATCGCGGGGCTAAAGATCTTCTCATCGGCGGTAACGGCAACGATACGTTCCAGATCATTCCAGACTTCTTACCGCTGCTCGGCAATCAACCGAACACTCAGTTCGATCCAGCCACACGCACTTATATCCCAACCTTCAGCGATCAATTTCTGGGTGGCGCTGGCACGGACCGTGTGTTGTATTTGGGTGGGGACAAGGACCGTCGTGGATTCGACGTGCCAGATTTCGCGGCCTTGCAATACAACACGTTGTTGCATCGGTATGAGTTCTCGGCCTTGGTATGGGACATTGGGACTCAATCGTTCCGAACGCAAGCGGGACCCAACAACACTCAAGTTTACCAACAAGAATTCTTGTACTATCAATCACGCGATATCGAGCAGACGCAAATTGAATTGCGTTCTGGAAATGACGTTTTTCATGCCGATCCTGGCTTCCAATTCTTGCCTGCATCTGGAACCTTTACGGCGAGCAACTTCGACACATGGGGCTTTGAACTAGGGGATTACGAGCAAGGAGCAACGGAATCCGCGTTGATCATTAATGGCGGCTTCGGCGACGACCGATTGTTCGGTGGCGTATTGGCCGATGTGATCAACGGTGGGCCCGGCAACGACGATATCGTTGGCAATTTAGGAGACGATGAGATTGTTGGTAGCGGTGGCAATGACCGGCTCTTTGGCAATCAGCCCCCAACCACCATCACCATCAAGAGCTCGCCGGATACGTTTGCATTTCCACCTGGGTTCCCAAATCCTTCGCCAGCGGAGCCGTTCATCTATACGCTCGCTGCACCGTATCTCGAAGTTGCTGCACCATCCCGAAGTGGCGTAACTTTGAACGACATTCCAAACGGTGCAAATACACTACCTAAACCGATTGTCTACTTGGCGTTCAACGACGCATCGAATTTAGGCTTCGATTCTTCGGGATCGGGAAACAACGCAACAGTTACAGGAGTTGTCCAGGGTCCGAGTGGAAATCGCGGTGGATCAGCATTGTTTGGACCCCCAAATTCGGCCATCGATCTTGGACCTGCAGGTGTTAATGTCGGTAATCAATGGACCGCCAGTGCTTGGTTCCGAGGGCTCCTGGATGTCGATGATTTTCATTCGCTGTTCGCTCAGCCTAATGGTGATGTGTTAATTCTGGTCGATGGCAACAAAAATCTGGGTAGCTTCGTCAGTGGATTTGCAGATAGCGGCGCAGACGTCTTACCGTCTAGCTCTGTTGATCGATGGCAACACATTGCAGCTGTTGGTAGCGGTGGGCAAGTCAAGTTTTACGTCGATGGCAAACTTGTAGGGACAAGCAATGCACAGCCGACTGGAGTGGTCCGCTATATTGGTGGACTCAACAGCACCGAACGATTCGCACAACAGATCGACGAGGTAGCACTATACAATCAAGCTCTGAGCTCAGCCGAGATCGCAGACCTCTATGCATCTTTTCCTGTAGGGCTAACCACGGAGACCAACTCCTTCGGAATCCACGGGAGTGTTGCGAATGAGCAGTTGTCTGGGCTAACCCCCGTAGGTGACTTTAATGGTGATTCGTTAACTGACTATATGGTCAGCGGAACTTCTTTCAGCTATCTGGTGTTTGGCCCGTTCAAGACCGACGACTTAGAGTCCGCTCCGGATGTCGCGAATATTGTAATTGACCATAATGCGTTAGGAATTCCGGCAAGTCGTTTTGGTGACATCAATGGAGACGGATTTGCCGACTTGGCATTTCTTCGAGAGTCGGGGACGGATGTACTGGTAAATGTCGTATTCGGAGGCAACACGGCTGGGTTGATTTCGGGCAACACAGCTTTGTGGCCACGGAACTGGGATGCTGACTTCGAGAGAACTTTCTTGAACAGGCAGGGGTCAGGAAATAACGCAAGAAGGATTCGAATACCGGCGAGTGAGTTTCCGAGATTTGGCAATTACTCGGTTCAAGTGTTTGAGACCACGGGCGATGCCATGGCCGATCTACTCATCTCCAAAGATTCGATTGCGGTCGTAGCTGGCGCAGCTACTCCGCCCGCTCAAAACGTTGGCTACATTTTTTCAGGGAAGACCCTTTCACAGTTTACTGCCCCAGAGTTGTCAAATCTCAATCGATTGGCAAACATCGAAATCAGTAATTCGGATGTAAGCAGACTTCAAAGTCAACTACGTAGCCGGTATAGCTTTAATGAGACTAGCGGGAGTGTTCTATTTGATTCGGTCGGTGGGAGGAACGCCACTCTCGTTGACACAGCTGGATCGGGACTCACTTCCGGTGGTGGCGGTTCCGCGTTGACGGGAAATGGGGTACGACTCTTTGGTGGCACCGCATTGTCTGACTACATCGAGTTGCCCAACAATATCTTTGCGGGCAACACGAACATGACTTTTGAATTTTGGGCGACTCGTCAATCCATTCAATCGTGGGCACGTTTGTTTGATTTCGGTCCTGGCACCTCTGAATACATCATGGCGACCTGGAACTCCGGTACCGATGCTAACGCCACTAGAATGGAATGGATCGATAACGGAGTGTTGAGGAATAGCGACAACAGCAACTCAGGCATCGTTACGGGCCGGGAGCATCATTTTGCGTTCGTTGTTGATTCTAGCGGTGGGGTGAGCCCCAACTCAACGCGCGTCACATGGTACGTGGATGGTGCTGCTATTGGCGTCTTCGATACGAGCAATTCAATCGGTGCGATAGGAGACGGATCAAATTGGCTTGGTAGATCGAAGTTTGCAGGAGATTCCTTTGCAGACGCGACGTATAACGAACTCAGAATATATGCAACCGCTTTGACTCCATTCGAACTTGCAGTAAGTCGACGATTGGGTCCTGATGCCAATCTCTCACAATCTCAAGTGCCAATACAAGTCCTTGGCGACGTCAACGGCGATGGTCGCGACGATGTCCACTTCGGGAGTGCTGGCGCCACGGTACAGGTGTTCGACAATACGGGGGCAATTAGAAACGAGCTTTCCAACAGTGTTGCATTCCTGACGGGGCTTCCAGAGAGCACGGTTCCGTTTAGGGTTCGAATGAATAATTTAGGCCCAACACAAAGGCCATATGCTCTTGGTGACCTGAACAACGATGGATTTGACGACTTTGCGCTCGGTGGTCGAGGTGAATTGCAAGTCTATTACGGTGCCAGCGTCATTGCGACCACCATGACCAAGGACATCACAATTCTAGGTGCGGACCTATCCGCCACTGGCGGTAATTTCGATGGAAACAGCACAGGCGACATCGCTGTCACAGGAAGACCCTTCCTCAATGGCGCACGTCAGGCAAACTCCCTGACGCATGTGTTTTTCGATCCGTCGACTCAACCGAACAATTCTGTGTTGAGTTTGTCGGGCTCTTCCACAACGGTTACGTCAAGCGGGATAGAAAGAAGTCTACCTAGCCTCCGTTTTGATAGTACGGGACAAGATTTCGTCACGCTTCCGACATCCACCATCCAAGGTAACGACTTATCCGTTTCGATCTGGTTCCGAACCACATTGAACATAAGACAATCGCTACTCCGAGGCGCGGTTGTAGAAGATGGGGCTTTCTTTGACGATGGTTTTGCCATTTTCTTGCGAAATGGCTCTGAAATCGGATGGAACTTCAGAGACACTACAGGAAACAACAACACAGGATTTGTAGTAGCCTCTCCATTCAACGATGGTTCTTTCCGTCATCTAGTCCTTTCGAGAGATATCGCCCAAGGAATCATCAGGATCTATTTGGACGGCAGTCTTTTGGGGGCTTTGACTGTACCAACGACTTTTCAGCCAGCTAGCGTCAGAGATGGATTCTTAACCCTAGGGAACGTTTTTGTTGATCAGAATAAGACGGTTTCACCGGCAACAGCATTCGCCGGAGACATAGGTGAAGTCACGGTTTGGAATCGAAGCCTAACGCTTGACGACGCTCGCAGAATTCAGCAAGGTCGTGTAAGCACAACGGATTCTGGACTCAAAGCATGGTACCGTTTCGATGAACTGACTGGACTCGATCTCATCGATTCATCCGGTTTGAATGCGAATGGTAGTCTTGGAACTTCCAACAGTCCGAGTTCTCAGCCCGCTCGAACACAGTCTTTCTTGCCTAGCTCGGTTTTACCGATTCAGCCCAATATCGATTTGAACGCCGACGGTTTGTCGGATCTGGTGATCGGTGAAGGTTACCGCAACTCCGACATTCGCAACTCCGGTCGTGTCAATGTGATCTATGGTGAACGGAGACCTCGCGTTTTGCCAACGGGCTTCACGGTTCTTGAGAATTGGTCGGTTGCAGGAAGTGGATCCTTTGTCAAGGATACGGGTACCGGGCAACCGGCTCGCTTCGATCTAGGTGGTAATCCGTTCACCTTCGCGGCCGGCGACTCAGAAAGGTGGTTTCAATTCACGACTGTTGGGGATGGCAAGGCTGATAACTCAATTCGTCTGAATGGGGCTGCACGAGCAGACCTATTGGATTCACAAGGCGGAGTTATGTTGGAGAATCAGTCTGCTATCTCCATGCGGACATTATCGGCTGGTACCTACTACCTTCGCGTATTCTCTCCAAACAATACGGCTGCGTTAGCCAACGCATTTTCGATACCTTTGGG
>CANHVO010000258.1 GCA_947463915.1 Planctomycetaceae bacterium | reverse complement strand
GCCGGATGCGAATTTCGGAAGAGCGGGATGCCGTTTCGGTTATGCCCCACGAGCCCGAGGCTGATGAGTCCACGTACTTGGCGAAACCAACGATCGCGGCAGAGACAATTGTCTCGGAGACGATCGATTCGGTAGAGGATGAAGTTTCGGTAGAGGACGAGGTTCCAGCGGACGATGAAGTTCCGGATGTCGCAGACACGACCGCTGAGGAGTTGGAAGACGCCGTTGTTTTCCTGCCGCAAGTAGAACCCGCTCTCGAGCTGCAAGTCGAGAGGATCGAAGAAAAACAGCCGATCGAAGTGATTCCGCATTTGCCTGCGTTCTCAGTCTATGTGGCCGAGGAATCTGCGGCTGAGGAATCTGTGGCCGAGGAATCTACGCTGCCGAGTCACGACTCGGAGAACCGTGTTGCACTGCCGCATGTCTTGCATTTGCCAATCGACGGGATAGTAAAGAAGCTCAAGGGGCTGAAGCCCTTTGTCTTGGGCATCGGAACCGTTGGCAAATCCGAGACGCAATGGAATCGACAAGTGGTTCGGGATGCGGTCAACCGATGTTGCGACAAGACAGGGCGAAACGCAATTTTGGTTTCCGTTCGACCTTCCGGGTATTCTAATGCCGACGAAAAGGTTTCCCGAAGCGACACGTTCCGCGAGGTCGACTGGACGTACTTCGGCGATTCCAAAGCCGAAACCAAAGCGTGGCATAATCAATTGTCCGACTTGCCGAAATGGAAGAAAGAATTTGGCTTGATCATCTTCGATTTGGGGGATGTTCGCCTCCCTACAATGCCGCGAATTGGTAGACTGTGCGATGGAATTGTTGTCCAGTTGCAGAATGCAGCGAACTCGCGAGATACGATCCAGGCACTAAAGGGACTTCAGAAGGATCGATTGAAGATTCTTGGTGTTTGGTCGGTGGAGTTGAACGCCCGCAGCCTTGCAGCCTGATGCCATGCGGACGATTAGCCGGTTTGGCATTAGCGAATTGGCATTCGCTACGTTAGCGGAACTTCGCGAGTGGCTTGTTGATTTCGCCGTTCAATGGTCAACCGTAGGCGTGCTTTCAAAGACAACGAAGTACGCCTACGGCTGACTGTTAAACGAAATGCGATTGGGCGAGTAATAAGTCAACAAGCCGTAAACCCTCCGGTGAGTGCTTGATGATGGCCGCGAAACCGGAGGGCTCGCGCCCTGCCGCTACAAAAACACGATTGAAAACCGCAGCTAAAGCTACGCGGTCCCTATTCACACAAAAACTGAGTTGTATCCATCATGGTCCGTTGCTTAGTAACCGGGGGAGCCGGATTCATTGGCTCCCATATCGTTCGAGGCCTTCTGGAAGCAGGGCACAAAGTACGAGTCCTCGATAACTTGAATACAGGGAAGCGAGCCAATCTCGAGGAAGTCTCCGATCGAATCGACTTCATCGAAGGAGATATCTGCGATCCTATCGCTGTTCGTGAAGCGCTCTCTGGCGTCGAGCGAGTCTTTCATCAAGCGGCGCTTGCATCCGTACCGCTCTCGCTCGAAAGGCCGATGGATACCAACCAAGCATGCGTGACCGGCACGTTGAACATGTTGCATCAAAGTGTTCAAGCAGGAGTCAAACGCTTCGTCTACGCTGCGAGCAGCAGTGCTTATGGCGACCAACCTACTTCGTCCAAGCGTGAGTCGGACCTCCCGATGCCGTTGTCGCCGTATGCGGTAGCCAAGTTGGCCGGGGAATACTACTGTCAGGCCTACTACCATAGCTTTGGTTTGGAAACGGTAGGCATCCGATACTTCAACGTGTTCGGACCTCGACAAGATCCCGACAGCCCTTACTCCGCTGTTATTCCACTCTTCGTAAGCCGCATCCTAAGCGGACGGCGACCGATCATTTTTGGTGATGGTTTGCAATCTCGCGATTTCACCTACGTTGCGAATGTAGTGCATGGAAATCTGCTCGCTGCCGAGCGTCCCAACATCGGCGGCCGGACGATCAACGTTGCGGATGGTGGCCAGACTTCTTTGCTGCAACTGCTCAAAATTTTGGGGACGATGCTTGGCAAGTCGATCGAGCCGGATCTGCAACCCGCTCGCGTCGGCGATGTGCGCGACAGCCTCGCTGATATTTCGCTTGCCCGAAAGCTGCTCGGCTACGAACCGCAAGTTCGATTGGAAGAGGGAATCAAGCGAACGATTGCTTATTACCTCTCAATCGTTGGCGAGTTTGCCCATTAGGATTTCCTTCGCCTTCGAAAGACACTCTCCCTCTGGGAGGGTCGGCCAAGAGGCCGGGGAGGGGGAACTGACTCTCGCAATCGCCGCTGGCACTTCATCCTCCCCTCGCTACGCTCGCCCCTCCCGGAGGGAGGGTGACAAAAACAGATATTGCCATCCAACATGATCCTAATCTCCGTCGTTGTTTTGCTGATCGCTCTTTTACCTGCGGCCATGTTTTTGAAAAATGGCCGCGAGTTTCTGCCTGCATGTTCCGATCAGGAACGCCTTTCGGGAGCCAAGTCACAGCGAGTGAGCGTTCTCATTCCGGCAAGAAACGAAGCTGCGAGCATTGGCTCTGCGATCGAAGCAATTTTGGCCAACGATCATCCGCATTTTGAAGTCCTCGTTCTCGATGACCAGTCCGAGGACGATACGGCCAAGATCGTGCAGTCCTTTGTCGATCGGGACCCTCGTGTACGGCTTTTGAAGTCCACAAGTTTGCCGGAAGGTTGGAACGGAAAGCAACATGCCTGTTGGCAATTGGCAAATCAATCTAGTTCCGATTGGTTGCTCTTTTTGGATGCTGATGTTCGACTGTCCGCCGATGCTATTTCGCGTTGCTTAGCCGAGCAAACTCTAAGGAAAGCACCATTGATTAGCGGCTTTCCTTTGCAAGAGACGGGGACTATTGCAGAAAAGATGCTCATTCCGCTGATGTACTATGTGCTGCTCTGTTATCTCCCGATCGACCGAATGAGAGCTTCGTTGGGCGTTGGGTTAGCGGCCGGTTGTGGTCAGCTTTTCTTTGCGAACCGCGCCGTTTACATGTCGATGGGTGGGCATTCCACGATCCGAGGGAGCCGTCACGATGGCATTCAATTGCCGCGAGCATTCCGTCGAGCGGGGCATGCGACCGATATCTTCGATGCGACCGACATTGCCCGCTGCCGGATGTACACGACCACCCTGCAGGTTTGCAATGGGTTGCTCAAAAACGCTACCGAAGGAATAGCAAACGCCCGTTTAATCATGCCCTTCAGCGTGCTGTTGATCGGAGGTTCCGTTCTTCCCGTGCTTTTGCTAGTGATCTCGATTTTTGCAGGTGCTTCGCAGATCGCAGTTGCGATATTGGTTGTGGCAACTGTGATTTCGTTTGTGCCGAGGCTCATGGCCTGCAGTCGATTTGGGCAATCGTATGTTGGGGCGATGTTGCATCCAGTGGGTGTGGCTTGCTTTGTCGCACTGCAATGGGTTGCAATTTTGCGGAAGTCACTAGGGATGACGACGAAGTGGCGCGGTCGCAACTAGTGGGTCACACCTGCCGGGTGTGACTGAGCGATGAGCCGGTGGGCGCTAGCTAGCCCCGGTTTACTAGCTCGACATTCGTCGAGGAACGCGGCTCATACCTTTCCATTATTTGTTTAACAGTCAGCCGTAGGCGTACTCGGCAGCGTTGGAAGTACGCCTACGGCTGACTGTTAAACGAGTTGTCATCAAAGAGACGCTTCATTGAACAGTTTTGCTTTAAGCTTCGATCACAATAGCGGTGGCGTTGTCTTTGCCAGATTCGGCAACGGCCGTCAAAACTAATCGTTGCGCCGGAGTCAGGTCCAGCATAGAAGACTCAGGTTCGAGCACCAAATCGCTTACGGCTCGATCCCAAAGCCCGTCCGTAATTCCATCCGTACATAAAACGAGTTTTTCGTTTTGCTTTAGTTCAAACGTTCCGCATTGCGGCTCGGCAAACTGGTTGCTTGCCCCTAACGCTTTCGATAGTACATTTTTTCGAGGATGGAATCTCGCCTCGCGTTCATTGAGTTTTCCTGTTCGCCGAAGCCAACCAACGTAGGTATGATCCTCCGTTAGCTGAGACATCGTGAGTTTCGATTGGCTAGGCGTGCGGGAGTCCGATTGCATGCGGAAGTGGTAGAGTCGAGTATCGCCAATGTGAGCAAACATCACGGTGCTGCGATGCAACCAAGCCAGCGTGAGGGTCGCGCCCATATTGGTGCACATGGGGTCCCATTGTCCAAGTGTTACCAGCTCTTTGTGGATCGCCGCGAAGAGCCCTTGTAAGATCTGAGGCGCGGATTCTACCAAATGCTGATCGTTCATCAGGTAGGCTCTTGGCAGGATTTTCGTGATGTTGTCGATGGCAATCTTTCCTGCAAGCTCTCCAGATCGCTCACCTCCCATGCCGTCGGCAACCGCAAAAAGCATATCTGCGTCTCGCGTGTTGGATTGTCCGTCTTTGCCCAAATAACGGACGCCGCGTTGGTCGATCAACATCGCCAGAAAGCGATCTTCGTTATTGGATCGGAATGAACCCGAGTGGGTCATGGCTGACCAACGAACGGCAATCGGGTTCTTGTTGTAGGGGTCGGTCGTTTCCGCCGGTGCTATTGATCCAGATCCATCGTTTGGCTGTTCTGAAAGAATCGTGGAAAACTCGAAGTCGATCACACAAAATCTGCCATCGGAAGCGCGATAGGTTATATTCCGAAGGAAGGCATCGTCGTGTCGGACACCGTATTCCTGTAGTTCAGCAAAGATCGATTTGATCTTGTCATCGCCGAGTCGCTCGACGCGAGCGCCGCAATTGCTGGTCACCATTTCCAATGTTGCACGATTGGCGGAAAGCAATCGAGGAACGAAACTGCATTTGCGGTTTTCCAGGTAAATCAGGACCCGGCATTCGTTGTCGAATCTTTCCTGAGCGTTGGGGCCTTGGAAGATTTTGTGAACGCGACCGTCATATCCGATACGAACAATGGCCCGCTGAGTGTTTTTGGCTTCGATCATTTACTAAGGTGTACCGGGATTCTGCGGTCGAATCAAGTGTGGGTAAGTCGGCGGTGGCTCGCGACGTTCGCCCCGTTGGGCAACGCTGTGAAGAATTTCACGACGGCTGGGGCTTGCCCCTCCGTCCGCAGCTTTGGTGTTCTAGATTCATGCCGCCCGACGGCATGCCTCCAGATTCGTCGCAGAGTGTAGAGCGATTGTCTCAATCGCTTGGCGGGCACTATGGGCCCCATCCCGCAGGACAAAGAAGCCACGACTTGAAGGTGCAATTGGAATGCGATTGCGGTCTGCACTTCCGAAACGATTGAGGACAATCGTTTTACACTCGCCTTTGGCGGTGCGACGAATCTGGAGGTGTCTTGTTCATCACGCGACCCATTAGAGCACCAAAGCGGTGTCCGGTCGGGACAAGCCCGAGCCGAACAAAACGACGCAGGTTGGTGGTGCTCTTTTGACTCTCGGCCAACAATGTTATCACCCTCGAATCAGCTTGATCAAATCTGCCGTAGATAGTTTTCCGGCAGTTTCTGCGCCGGATAGCACTGCGGATGCCAGGTCACGCTTGGTTTCGTGCAGTTTGAGTATCTCTTCTTCGATCGTATCCTTGGCTATGATTCGATAGACCATAACCGGTCTTGTTTGGCCAATGCGATGCGCTCGATCTGTCGCTTGGTTCTCCACGGCGGGATTCCACCAGGGATCCATGTGAATCACATAATCGGCCGCAGTCAAATTCAAGCCTGTGCCGCCAGCCTTGAGCGATATCAAGAAGGCAACGGCATCGCCATTCTGAAATCGATCCACTTGCACTTGCCGCTCTTCCGCTGGCGTCGAACCGTCCAAATATTGATACGAAATCCCCTCCTTGTCCAGCATGTCCCGAATCAACGCGAGGTGCTTGGTGAACTGGCTAAAGATCAGAACACGGTGACCTTCATCGCGCAGCTCGAGCAGCGTTTCCTTGAGCTGAATCAATTTTGCGGATGGTTCTGGCCAGGACTCATGCACCAGGCCGGGATGACACGCGACTTGCCGCATTCGAGTGATGAGGGCCAGCAACTTAAAACGCAATTCCGTCATGTCTGGGATTTTGGCGACCTTGTCCACTTCACCCATGATCGATAGGCGAATGCGTTCGTAGATGGCTCGTTCGGCTTCGCTGAGCACAACATAAACATTCATCTCGGTCCGCGACGGCAAGTCCTTGAGGACCTCTTGCTTGGTTCGTCTCAATACAAAAGGTTGAATGCGTTGCCGAAGCGCGAATCGGCGCTGGGCATCGTTGTGGTTTTCGATCGGACCCGCAAAGCGTTGCCGAAACTGAGGCCAACTACCGAGCAAGCCTGGAGCGACCACATGGAAAATACTCCATAATTCTCCTAAATGATTTTCGACAGGGGTACCAGTTAGGGCGAGCGACCACGACGAATTGAATTTCCGAATCGCTTGGGATGTCTTGCCGCGGCTGTTCTTAATCGCTTGAGCTTCGTCGAGCACCATCGTTGCCCATTGCACCTTTTCCAGTTTTTCGGCATCGCGCAGGGCTAGTCCATACGTGCAGACAACCAATTGATTGGCCGATGCCGATTCGAGGACCTCGCTTCGTTCCGATTCCCGGTACAAGATTGGCTCAAGGCCCGGCGCGAATTTCGAAGCCTCACGCATCCAGTTAAACCCAACCGAAGTGGGGGCGATGACCAATGTCGGCCCGAGGGGGGCTCGATCGACGATGAGCGCGAGTGTCTGGACCGTCTTGCCCAATCCCATATCGTCCGCCAAAACTCCACCGGTACCAAGCTCAGCCAGTCGCCGCAGCCACTTGAACCCATCGAGCTGGTAGCTTCGCAGCGATGCCTTAAGTCCCGTTGGTAAGACGGGGTCGAGTTGCTCCGCATGTTCGAGACGACTCAAGCAATCCTGCCAAGCTTGATTCGGTTCAATGGAAACTTCCTCTTGGAGCGAACGAAGGCCGGCGGTCGAGGTATCGTCGAACTGCATGGTGCCGTCTTGTTCGTTGAGTTGATCGCGAAGCCGTTGCAGAACGACTTTTAGATGCTCTGCGACCCGCACCCAACCCACGTCTTCGACTTTGACAAACTCCCCATCCTTGCTGACGGACGTTGGATCGGACAGACTCCTCATGAGCTTGGTGATTTCGATCGACTCATTGCCGAAATGGCAAGCACCCTCGAGTTGAAACCAATCTCGCTTTTGGACCACTTCGACGCGAACATTTTCGGTCTTCAAAGTGCCAGCAACCAGGAGCCGCGATTGTGTCCCTTTTTCCCAAAGCAATTCTATTTCGCTGCCCAGAGACTGCAGTTTTTCGATCAGGTGCAGCGACTCAAGCAAATCTTCGATGGTCCCCTCGACCTGTGAACTTTCGAGCTCCAAACGATTGGCCCAGTCGGCGACTGCTTGATGTTCGGCGGTACTGGAGCGGAGCCACTGTACGGGCTTTTTCCCGATCTTGCTTGAGCGAACGCTTGGGCCAACACCTGGGCGTTGCAGTTGACCATCCGAGTCGCGAATTCGAAACCCGTAGTCGAGCTGTCCGTCGCTATGCGATCGCAACAGCAGGGCCATGCGTATCGGCTCCGGAACCACTTCTCCGGCGACTTTCACCGGTAGTCGCAGATTGATTAATGTCTGAAGGAACTTGGCCCGTTCTAAGAGTGCCGGTTCAAACGGGTTGCATGGCAGCTCGCGCATCCAGTCGAGTCCTCGCATGATTTCGGATTGTTCCCGTGTTAAACGAAAAACATGCATGAGACTTTCGTTTGGCATGATGATGATTCCTCCAAGCTCGGAGAGAAACATCATATGTTCTGGTTTCCAATCGACAGGCCGGATTGCGATCCGATCTTCGGTGCGGCGAAGCTCGAGCAAGATTTCAATCCCGGAGAGAGCAATCGGTTTGCCCTCGAACAGCGCATTCGATTGTTGAACCAACAGCAACGCGACTGCGACCGGATCGGTCTCTTCGGTATCGATCATGGCCAAACGCTGGACCTCCATGTCGTCCCCAGTAAACAGCAATTGCGGCGACCATTGAATGGGGAGTACGAGTGGCCGCCCCTTGATCCAGCTTTCTTTGTTTCTGCTTTGGGATTGCTGCCAAGCTCCAACGATCAGCTTCCCCTCATGGAGCGTGAAGTTCCAAGCCACTCGCGCGATGGTAGAATCAAGTCGCAGCGTCAGCTCGTCGGCCGGAGGCTCAACGCTACGCGTCCGCGATGCGATAACGCGATCGAGAGCGTCCAGTTCGAGCTGGTACAGATTAGGTTTGTTGGAATCGTTGGCCATGAGAATATTCTAGTGGTAGTCCATAAGTTCGGCGATTCGCAGGGCATTTCGATCGACAAAGCGAGTGGAATCGACCAAAATCAAAGATTCTAAGCACATCGCCCTGTGTTTTACGGCAAATTAGCCGGTGGGCGCTAGCCCCGGTTTCCTCGAATGCTCGACATTCGTCGAGCGGTAAAATGAATACTACCGTAGCTGGATTCGCCAGAATTCAGAACACACTGAATTCTGGTGGATTCAGCTACGAATCGTGTACTGCAAAAAGAACGCGGTACGCCTACGGCTTGCCGTTAAACGAAGCCACTTCACCGGACGGCTTGCGCCGTTCCGCTAACATAGTGAGTGGTAACGTGCGGCCAATATTTGAGTTCACTAAAAGTGTTTGCGCAAAAGGATACGATGAGCATCAAGATACTTGCAGGGTTTTTGTTGGTACTGTCGATGGCGTTTGGCGCTTCGTCGCACGCGCAATCCCCTGGAGATTCACCAAAGTTAGAAATCATCAATGGTAGTGACCAAGTGATCGATTTGTTCTGGCTCAAGACCAATTCAGAACGAGTTGCAAATGGATCGGTAGAGCCAGGAAAGTCGACTTCGATCAAGACCACGCTCGGCCATCGTTTCGAAATGATCGGCCGGACTGATCGAGCCGCTGCGAAAGTCACTTGCGAAGCCAGGATTCAAGGATTTCGCTACGATCCATCGGCCGTGGGTGGAGTTCCTAAATTTTACAGCCAGATCGGCAGTGCAAATGGGTTCCCTGTATGTGCTTCGGCGAATGTGAATCCGTACGCGATCAAAGAAGCGGTTTATATCGTGAACCAGATGCTTGCGAATCGCCCGGATGTGCTGGCGGCATTGATCAAAAGCGGCGCTCGTTTGTGCATCATGTCCTACCAAGAATTTACGACCGACTTACCCGAGTTTGCTCATCTTGCTAACGAGAAGTCACCCGGTGGCGAGAGCACTTCGGCCAAAGACTACTGGGACGCTCGAGCTCGAGGGACAGGCGGCAGCGAAACCGACCCATTTTGCTCCTGTGCCGAAGAGAATGTGCTTTGCTATCCTGGCGACCCGTATTCCACGGAGTGCATTTTGATTCACGAGTTTGCCCACTGCATTCATTTGAGAGGAATGCTTAACGTCGATCCGACCTTTGACGTGCGGCTTCGATCTGCTTATGACTCCGCCATGAAAGCGGGACTTTGGAAAGGCAAGTATGCGTCCGTCAATCACTATGAGTACTTTGCCGAAGGGGTTCAATCCTGGTTTGATAACAATCGGTCCGACGACCATGATCATAACCATGTCGACACTCGGACTGAACTGATTGAGTACGATCCGAGCTTGGCCGAAATGTGTCGCGAAGTCTTCGGTGAAACGGTGCTCAAATACACCAAGCCCACGACACGACTGACGGACCATATGTCTGGCTACGACCCAAGTGGAGCACCTGCCTTTGTGTGGCCCAAGCGATTGACCAATGCGAAAACAGAAATTCGCAAAAAAGCCCAAGAGCGAGACCGGTCGGCAAACAACAAGAGTCCCTATGTAACGCGGAATATTTTAGGTTGGACCGTCAATGTCCGCCGCGAGTTGCTCGATACCGACTCTGCGAAAACGGAAACAGAAAAGGCGATGAAACTACTTGAAGTTCAGTTGGATGAAATCATACGAGTTGTTCCGGCCAAGGCTGTCACCGAATTGAAGAAAGTGCCGCTTTGGGTTTCCCCTGAGTATCCAGCCACGCCACCAAGAGCAGAATACCATCCCGGTGCCGGTTGGTTGCGAGACAACCATCGGGACCCTGCCATGGTAAAGGGAATCGAGTTCACCAACGTCCGAATCTTCGAAGCCGAGACGCGAAGGATGCCG
>CANHVO010000257.1 GCA_947463915.1 Planctomycetaceae bacterium | reverse complement strand
GCTTGAGGTTTCCAATTGTGGTTAAGGCGAATATCGGTGGAAGTGGTGCTGGGATTGTTAAGTATGATTCACCGGAGAGTTTGGCTGCAGACATTGCCGACTCCAAAATCAACCTTGGCATTGACCACACTGCGCTTGTCCAAGAGTTCACGCCAGCTCGAGGGCAGACCATTACGCGAGTGGAAACATTGGGTGGTAAGTTTTTGTATGCGATCCAAATTCACACGTCGGGCGATTCGTTCAATCTTTGCCCGGCGGATATCTGTCAGCGGGCGGATGGCGTAGCACTTCAAAGATCCGCTTGTCCCATCGACGCGCCAAAATCAGGCATGCGAGTCAGTGGATATACCCCACCCCAACATGTGATTGAGGCGTGTGAAGCCATCATGCAATCGGCGGGTATAGATGTCGGAGGAATCGAGTACATGATCGACGATCGATGGGAGAATCGTGTATTACGATATCAATGCCCTTTCCAACTTCGTGGCAGACGCGACTCAAGTCGTAGGCTTCGATCCGTTTGTAAGGCTGGTAGACTTTCTCAAGGCGACCTCGGTGTCGGGCAGCTTGTGTCGCGAGCGTTAGTGCTATAAACCGGAAGTTCCTTCCGGTTTTGATGAGATTATTTAGCCGAAAAAAACGAAAAGAACCGAAAAAATTCGATCGAATAAATGAGTTCACGCTGATCCAAGGCTCGCCGCTACTTGATCCGTAGTCTGTTGGCTACCGAACAGAAACCTAACAAAGTAACACTGCGATTTTCTTTCGTTTTTTTCGGCAAACACAACCCTTTCAGTGAGTTTTGCGATTATGCGATTTGGCTATTGGATGCCAGTGTTCGGCGGATGGCTTCGAAATATCGAAGACGAATCGATGGAGGCGACGTGGGCGTACGCAAAAAAACTTGCCATTCGAAGTGAACAAATAGGCTACGACCTTTCGCTCGTGGCGGAATTGAATCTGAATGACATCAAGGGAGAAGCAGCACCGTCGCTTGACGCTTGGAGTACGGCGGCGGCATTGACGGCGGTGACCGAACGAATGGAGTACATGGTTGCAGTACGTCCTACGTTTCATTCACCCGCTTTGTTGGCAAAGCAAGCGGCCAATATTGATCATATCGGTGGCGGCGGTAGGCTGTCACTCAACGTCGTTTCCAGTTGGTGGAAGGACGAAGCCATTAAGTATGGTATTGCATTTGACGAGCACGACGAGCGCTATGCTCGAACCGAGGAATGGTTAGAAGTCGTCGATAGTCTCTGGAATAGAGACGGAGTTGATTTCTCTGGTCGATTCTATCGCGTTGAAAAAACGATTTTGCAGCCCAAGCCAATGACCCGGCCGCGCCCAACGATTTATGCTGGCGGTGAATCCGAGGCCGCAAAGGCCATGATTGCAAAACGATGCGATGCGTACGTCATGCATGGTGATCCGCCTGAGAAAATCAATCCGAAGATTGCGGACATGGAACGACGTCGGAGCGAACTGGAACTTCCTAGCATGGAGTATGGCATGGCTGCGTACTGTATCGTGCGACCAACGATGCAAGAAGCCCAGCAGGAGCTTGAGCGAATCACCGACGTGAAGCAATCGGCTGCTGGCTACGAGAACTATCAGCAATGGATCGCAGGAACCCAACTTGAGCAACGCGTTTCGCTCGAAGATTACTCGGTATCGAACCGTGGACTCCGTGCCGGTTTGGTCGGGACACCTCAAATGGTGCTCGATCAGATTGGGAGATTCAGAGAAGCGGGCATCAATTTGCTCCTATTGCAATGCAGTCCACAGTATGAGGAGATGGAGCGTTTCGCTGAGCAAGTCATCCGTCCATTTCGCGGTATCTAAGTGCAGTACCAAACGAATCCGATTGAGACTTCTGTGATTAAATCGCGAATACGATGGGGTTTTTGAGCCTGGGGTAAGTTCGCAACGCGAACGAAACCCCAGGTAATACGTCCTGATTGATCTAGACCTCTGCAGGAGCGGCACTGGGAGTGAATCGTCCCTTACTCAATTGCAATGTTGATCGGCGTTCGACTAGCACTCGCCGGCGACTAAGCCAAGCACCGGAAGTTCCTACTCGTTCTTCATAAAACAAATGAGCCATAAAGACGGAAAGAACCGAAAAAGGAGACGATCGAATAAATGACTTCCGGTTGATAAAGGGCTCATGTTCCGAAACCTCAACGACCAACGAATGGAGACTAACAAAGTAACAAATCGATTTTCTTTCGCCTTCTTTCGTTTCTTTCGGCTATGGGCACTACCAGCGTCCCAACTCATTCGTATCAAAGTGAGTACCACCTGGCTAACGCCAAATGGCAACATACTTCTCTAGTCCGCCTACGCTCAAGACGCAAGCCGCCGTGCTATTTGCGTGCGGAAGCCTTTAAATAAAATGGTCGCTGTTAAATATGACGGCCTGGACTTGGCGATATTCCGGGTGCTTTTGGCATTACGCTGCTTTCCAATCGGTCGCAGCGCTTTGTTTGCACGGCGCAGCCATCAGAATCCGCATTTCCGTCCTGGAAATTCTCTTGGCTCCTCAGAATCGCATTTTGCCGCCGATGAGCTTCCACCCAATAACGGATTCTGGTCTCTCACTCTTTACGGCCAGGACCACCGATTGTTTTCCAATCCCTGGCAACGAAATCGAGGAAAGTGGCATCACCAATACGTCTGACCTTGTGAGTGCCGCAAGCAAAATTGGCACATGAATTGCGGTTGTTTTGAGTTCCCTCGAAGTTCAATCTCACCTTTACGTTAGGACAATCATGTTAAAAAAGAACCTGTTGCTCGGCGGTTTCAACACCAAGTTGATCGGTAAACTCGGCGCATTTGCAATGGTCGCTATTCTCTCAAATAGTGCATCGGCAGATCAATTTATTGGCCATCAACATGGACGAGAAGTTGTCGTGCACACCAGCCCGATTCCGGTTATTCTGCACCGGTTAGTTCCCCCTAACTATGGCCGCCACGTAACGATTCGGGAGTATCAAGCCACTCGTCGCCCCGTTCAACCAACTGTTACGACAGCACCAAATGGCAACTTTGCTAGAGAAGTCAAAACCAAGCCATAGGTGATGGGATCCCTGACGCTTTCGCATCACGGTAGCGGGTACGCAATCGTCGCGGAGCGACGAGCGACAATGTCGCCCTTCGCTCCGCGAAGGTGGCGTGCGGCAAGACCGACACCTAGCATTTCAGCACCTTTACCATTACTTGCCCCCAATTAGGAATGGACGCAGCTTTGACGCAAACGCTTCATGACAATCGGCAGCCCCTGACGTCGACGCCCGACTGGCCCATCGACGAAATCGTTGGGCACTTGAGCGCTTTGCGTCGTCAGTCCTTGGAGGCGAGAAACCGACTTCAGAAACCCACCATTCTGCCCAGTCGCGAGGCACTCGCCCGAATTGTTGAGAAACTAGCTTTGGTGCTTTTCCCAAATAGGCTTGGCACTCGAGTGCTTGCGCCGACCAGCATCGACTACTTCGTCGGGCAACTCTTGGATGTCACGTTAAACGAATTGTTGCACCAAGTTGAAATCGAAATTAAGTTTTCAAGCCTCGAAGAAGTCAACGACCGCATAGGACGCGACCGAGCGATTGAAATCGTTCGCACATTTTCTCAAGAGCTTCCGCAAATCCGAGTCCTGCTGGATAAAGATCTTCAAGCGGCTTTCGAAGGTGATCCTGCGGCCCGCAGTTTAGATGAGATTCTAGCCTGTTATCCCGGGACTTTCTCCTTAATCCATTATCGCATTGCCCATGCATTATTCGTGCGAGGGCTTACCCTCAATGCCAGGATCATGTCCGAGATCGCGCATTCCAAAACGGGAATCGATATCCATCCAGGCGCAACCATCGGCGAAGCATGCTTTATTGATCATGGAACAGGCGTTGTCATCGGCGAAACAGCAATCATCGGGAACCGAGTCCGCTTGTTTCATGGCGTTACGCTTGGCGCAATTGGACACGACCCCACTGAACCGCCCGAAAAGCATTCCGATGAGCGTAGGCATCCGTTAGTGGAAGATGACGTGATCATTTACGCAAATGCAACCATCTTGGGCAATGTTACGATCGGTTCGCAAGCGATCGTCGGCGGCAACGTTTGGATTACCGAAAACATACCGCCGAGATCCCGAGTCTCACAGGCAAAAGCGCTGATGGGAACTTTTGCCGGTGGCGAGGGCATCTGACAATGACGAGAATTTAGGTATCACTTGAGTTTCAAGGTGGCGTCCAGCGCAATGTCGCAACCGGCAGGTGCGACCCACGGTTGCTGACTTCAGTATCCTAGAGCATGTCCAGTGGGTCGATGTCGATTAAGTACAAGTTGTCGCCGGTTGCCTTAATTGATGCTTGGACGCGCGATAGGATGGCATTCAGCGCTCCTGGTTCTTTTGAAATGAGCATGGCGTGGAATCGATAGTGGCCTCGCAGTTTCGCAATCGGTGGCGGGGCAGGGCCAAGCACCCGCACTGGTGCCGAAGCTTTCGAAATCTCCAATTGAATCTTTTTGACAATCCCTTCGGCAAACTCTTCCGCCTCCTGTTGCACAGGGCCACGCATGATGATGCGAGCTAGCGATGCATACGGTGGATAGCCGAACTGCTCGCGTTGCAATAACTCTTGTTCTGAAAAACTCTTGTAATCATGCTTGCAGGCCGCAATGATTGCGGGATGATCGGGCGAATAGGTCTGAACAAGAACCACGCCACCTCGTTCACCACGCCCCGTACGACCAGCTACTTGAGTTACCAGTTGGAACGTTTTCTCCGATGCTCGGAAGTCTGGAAAATGAAGGGCCGTATCGGCGTTGATGACTCCCACCAAAAGTACGTTCGGGAAATCCAGCCCCTTGGCTATCATCTGCGTCCCCATCAAGATCTGAATGCGACCGGCACGGAAATCCGCTTGAACGCGCTCGTGACTACCTGGCTTCTTCATCGTATCGGAATCCATTCTCGCGATGGAGGCGTTTGGAAACCGTTGCTGGACTTCCATCTCCAGCTTCTGAGTACCAAGGCCCGCAAATCGAATCGCGTCAAAACCGCACTTCTGGCAAACTTGCGGAACTGCGATCGTGTAGTCGCAAAAATGGCACAGCGCTTTACTCCCCTCACGGTGATGCGTCAGAGCCAAATCGCAGTCCGGACACGTAACCACGTGGCCGCAAGCTGGGCATTGGATCGATGTGGCGAAGCCTCGCCGGTTGAGCAACAAAATGGTCTGACCGTTCTCAGCCAACGTCTTCTCAATAGCCTGAACGAGCGGCTGCGAAAGACTGCCACGGTCGACGTCGATTCGATTCGATCTCAAGTCGATCGTGGTCACTTCGGGAAGTGGCCGATTCAAAATCCGGCGAGGAAGCGCAACCTTTTTGTATTGCCCTATGGTCGCTCGATGAAATGTCTCAAGCGATGGAGTCGCCGACCCCAACACCAGAGGGATCCGTTCGAGCGAGGCGCGGTGGATGGCAACGTCGCGAGCATGATAGCGTGGTATCGTTTCTTGCTTGAACGAGTTTTCGTGTTCTTCGTCAAGGATGATCAACCCAAGATAAGGCGCAGGCGCAAAGATCGCGCTGCGAGGGCCGATGATCACTTGCACGGCTCCTTCCGCGATTCGCTTCCACTGGTAATGACGTTCCGGCCCGCTCATTTTCGAGTGCAATACGGCAACGCTGGCAAAGCGATTTTGAAATCGCGAGCGAGTTTGCGGTGTTAGACTGATTTCGGGAACAAGCACGATGGCTTGCCGACCATACGAAATCACCTGCTCGATCGATTGCATATAGACTTCTGTTTTGCCGCTTCCAGTCACTCCGTGCAGCAAAATGGTCTCGTGCTCGCCCGAGTCGATAGCGCCGTATATGGTTTGCAAAGCGATGCGTTGATCTGAGGAAAGAGCGGGGGGCAAGACACGTTCGTAAATCTCAGCTGCCACGTCCTTGCCGAAGGTCATGACACGCTCTGTGTACGATTCAACGAACTCAAGCTCGCAAAGTTTCTTGATGATGCCGTCGGAGCATTGAGCCAGATGCCTCAGTTGCTCTTGAGATAAAGGCTCGTCTGCCAAGATCAATTGCTGCAGTGTTTGCCGCTGCTTGACCGACAGCGTCTTGATCAGAGTATCATCTGTGGCTTTGAGCGATGGTTTCAGAAGCGTTTGATTGCGAGTACCCGCGCCGGCCCGAACGCCAGCCGGAATGACCGCTTCGAACACTTGTCCGATGGGGACAAGATAGTAACGACTCATCCACTGGATCAATTGCAACAAGTTGGAATTGCAAAGAGGTTCGTGATCGATGGCCCGCAGGATCGGTTTGATCAGTTCGCGAGGATGCTGGCTGATATGGACTGCGATCGTGTAGCCCACGATTTCGCGATTACCTCGCCCAAGTGGGACGACGACTCGCATCGCAGGCTTGATCTGACCACCAAGTTCGTCCGGAATACGATAGTCGTAGGGACCAAAAGGGGCTTCGGGGAAGGCGACGAGTGCGCAGGGAGTCTCAGCCGCCGCATCGATCTCCCAAGGGGCGAGTTCGTTTGTAAACAACTCTCCCTGTTGGTAGTCCATGCTTGAAGTGGGAAGTACGAAGTTAGAAGTTTGAAGTGGGTCGCACCTGCCGGGTGCGACTTTGTCGTGTTGGTTTGTTGCACAATTGTCTCAATCGTCGCCAGTCCGAGCGGCAGGATGAAACTACCGTAGCTGGATTCGCCAGAATTCAGAACTTACTGAATTCTGGCGAATCCAGCTACGCATCTTGGTAAATCCCCCTGCCGGTCGCCTTCGAGCAACTGCAACGCCCACCGTGAACAATTGGGACAATTGTTCGACACTCGACACTACGTCACTCTTGCAGTGATTTCGCTGACGCAGTCGTCGATCTTGATTCGCCATTGTTCTAGCGTATCGCGATCGCGGATGGTGACGGTGCGGTCTTGCAAGGTTTGAGTATCGACAGTGATGCAGTACGGGGTTCCGATTTCGTCTTGCCGACGGTACCGACGTCCGACAGCCGCTTTTTCGTCGTAGAAGACATTGAACTTCTGCTTGAGCGCGGTGTAGATTTCTTTGGCAACCTCAGGCATCCCGTCCTTCTTTACCAGTGGCAAAATCGCAGCCTTGACCGGTGCGAGTCTTGGATGCAGTCGCATGACCGATCGCGTTTGCAGTTTGCCGTCCTCATCCGGAGCTTCGTCTTCGTGGTACGCTTGGCAGAGGAACGCTAGTGTCGCGCGATCTGCGCCCGCGGAAGGCTCGATGACGTGCGGGATGAATCGTTCGTTGGTCAAGTCGTCGCGGTAGGATAGGTCTTTGCCACTACCACGGTGGCGAGGCTTGCCCTCTTCGTTGAGCTCCAATTCAAGAGGACGTTTCTTTGGATCGAGTTTTCCCTCGGAGTGCGATCTCAAATCAAAATCGCCTCGGTGCGCAATCCCCTCGAGTTCCCCGTATTCGCCTTCGGGGAGGAATGGGAATGCGTACTCAATATCGGCAGTACCACAGGAATAGTGGCTGAGCTCCTCTTGATGGTGCTCACGCAAACGCAATCGATCGCCGGCTAGGCCGAGAGATAAATACCATTGCATTCGGCGATTGCGCCAGTACTCATACCACTTCGGAGAATCGGCGGGATTGCAGAAGAATTCAATTTCCATTTGTTCGAATTCGCGGGACCGGAAGGTGAAATTTCGCGGTGTGATTTCGTTCCGGAAACTCTTTCCAACTTGTGCGACACCAAAAGGAACGCGAATACGCGTGCTATCGACGACATTCTTGAAATTGACAAAGATCCCCTGGGCTGTTTCAGGGCGAAGGAACGCAGCCCCCTCTTCACCGCTCAGTGCACCGACATAAGTCTTGAACATGAGGTTGAATTCGCGAGGATCGGTCAATGTGCCTAATTCATTGGTATCTGGACCTAGTACGCTTGGACGTTGGCTTGGATCGATTTTATCGAGGGTCAGGAACGAGTCACCGAAAGCAAGTTGACCGACATCCTTGTTGCGGAGATTAAAGAACTTGAGCGCGCGTCGCGTCACTTCTTCTTGTTCGAGCTCAGCATCAGCGAACATGGTTACGAAGATTTTTTGCTCGCCGCGAGCGACCCATTTTCCTCGCACTTGATCGAAACGGTATCGTTTCTTGGTAGCGCGGCAATCGACCATAAAATCGTGAAAGAGGTCGTAGTGACCAGAGCACTTCCAAACCTGTGGGTGCATAATGATCGAACAATCTAGGCCGACCATTTCGTAGGTCCCAGGGGCACCTTCGGGCTGGATTAGTTCGTTGTGCCCTTGGCACATGTCTCGCCACCAAGCGTCTTTGATGTTCCGCTTCAGCTCAACCCCGAGCGGTCCATAATCCCAAAAACCGTTGAGTCCACCGTAGATCTCACTCGATTGAAACATGAATCCACGTCGCTTACAGAGCGACACCAATTTTTCCATTTGCATAGTTGAGTGATTTCTAGGAGAAGTTTAGAGTTTACAGTTTGTAGTTTTCAGTTAGCTGTTTTAACGAGTTTAAATGGGCCTGCGTTGGGCGACGACTAGTCGCTTGAGGCGTGCTAAATCTTTGACAATTGTAATGTTTACCCATTGGTTCGTGCTGGCCATATGGCCTTCGACTTTGTCGGCGATCATGGGCGAAAGTTCGCAGATAAACCAGCCGTTCTCGACTAGTTTCTGAGCCGCTTGGGCTGCAAGCTTTTCGATAATTTCGGTTCCTGAGACGCCACCGACCAGAGCCATGCGAGGCTCATGTTCACGGACGGTTTTGTCCAGCGTTGCGTACTCAGCTTCAGAGACATAAGGTGGGTTGCTCAGTACAAAGTCAACGCTGTTATCAGGGATGGCGGTCAAGAGATCGGATTCAATGACGGATATGCGATCGGAGAGTTTATGCATCTCGACATTGGTCTTGGCAATCGTGACTGCTGCCGGACTAAGGTCGATGGCGGTGATGCTGCTTTGGCTGAGGTGCTTGGCAACGCTCACGGCAATGCAACCGCTTCCGGTGCAGACGTCAACGATATTCAATTGTTTGGTTGGCTCAGCGGCCAAGATGGGTTTCGCATGGTCCAAGCATTCCACGACGATGTGTTCGGTTTCGCCTCGTGGAATCAGACAATCTTTACTCACGTTGAAGGATAGTGAGTAAAACTCTTTCTTGCCGACCAGGTAAGCGACCGGTTCGCCTTGAGCGCGACGTTTTACGACTTCGCGAAATCTAGCTTTGACCGGCTCGTCGGGTTCTTCGGCAAAAGCGGTGTAGAGCGCGATGCGTTCGCAACCGCGAGCATGGGCCAAGAGGACTTCTGCATCGAGCCGTGGCGATGGCGAGCCATTCTTTTTCAGGTGCTCGGTCGTCCATTGTAGAAGACGCAGAATGGTCCACGGATCCGATTGCGTCGTGCTCGTGGAGGTCATTTTGTTCGTCCTTGGGTGGTCAAATGGGTTTGTTTAGTAACGACTCTTTACTCTTTACTTTGCTCCCCTCGCCCCTTTTAGGGAACGCTGTCTCAGGGAACGCTTTGAAGCATTTTGTAGCGAAAGTCGTCAAGACTTTCGGTTGCATCGCCTACACCAACCGAAAGTCTTGACGACTTTCGCTACAGAAAAGCCTGTTTTCAGTAGAGGAAAATGCTCCACAGCGTTCCCGATACGGGTCGAGGCGAGGAATACACCTCGTGCATCATTCTTCTGTGTCGTCACGGAGGGTCGAACGTTCGTATTCGATCAATGCGTCGGATACCGGTTGCAAGTTGCCTGCAACGATTTGATCGAGCTTGTACAAAGTCAAGTTGATACGGTGGTCTGTCAGACGGTTCTGTGGGAAATTGTAAGTTCGAATGCGTTCGCTTCGGTCCCCGGAGCCGATCAGGGACATGCGTTCGTTTGACCGCTGCTTGATTTCTGCTTCGCGTTTGGCCTCGTAAAGGCGAGTTTTCAAAACTCGCAATGCTTTAGCCAGATTCTTGAGCTGACTCTTTTCGTCTTGGCATTGGACGACGACGCCGGTCTCATAGTGAGTGAGACGAATGGCGGATTCGGTCTTATTGACGTGCTGACCGCCGGGCCCCGATGCGCAAAACTTGTCGACTCGATAATCTTCTTTTTTCAAATCGATTTCGATGTCTTCTGGCTCAGCCATAACGGCAACAGTGGCCGCCGATGTATGGATTCGGCCTTGAGCTTCGGTTTCAGGGACTCGC
>CANHVO010000256.1 GCA_947463915.1 Planctomycetaceae bacterium | reverse complement strand
CTACGTTTACGAAATCATCGAAGCCGATGGCAAAGACGGCGAGACATTTGAGATGTTACAGGGGATGAGCGAAGCGCCCCTGACCAAGCATCCCATGACCGGGCAACCCGTGCGCAGATGCATTTCGTTGCCATCGGCTGCGGGAATGTGGACTGACATGAAAACCAATGCCAATCTAAGCGACAAAAATTTGGACGCAAAAGGATTTACCAAGTACGTCAAAATGGGTGATGGCATGTATGAAAAACGAGCCGGCAAAGGGCCGGACGTTATCTCAGCCAACGATTACTGAGAGATAGGTATCTGGCTGGTTTCTCACGAAACCAGCTACATTGGTTCTGCTAGGCAGGGTGAGGCTACTGACGATCCGTGGCGTCCCCATCTCGGCAGTAGCATCGTTCTCCCAATGTTTGCGATAAGCAGCATGCCATCCTGACTTCACCAGCGCGCTTCCATTTGATCGACGATGTGGTTGGCTAGACGTTCAACCAATCTTTGATTTGCCGTCGAAATCGATTGGCCCGCTTCTGGGACAAAATCTACGTTTTCAGAAAAGTAGAAGGTGGTCTCACCTGGCGGCAAAAATCGAGTCTCAATGAGCGGCATCCCACGACGATCAACCCACGCGACCTCAACCGTCATGATGGATTGCAATAGTCGGGGTTCGTCGAGATTGGTTTCGCTCACGACTCGTTTGGTGTCCGCAGTTAACGTGCACGTCATCACGGAGTCTGCCGTCTCTCTATTGGCAAGCTTGAAAGAGGTTCGACGTTCGATTTCCTTCTGAACGGTTTCCGTCAGCATGACACCCAGCTCAGGCCGAAACGATTCGCTCCTGATGATGGGAACGTGAATCGTTCGAATGTCGGCACGATAAAGCGAACGTGTCCCGATCTTGTATCCGGCACACCCAAGCACTGTCGCCAAAGCGACCGCGAGGAGCAAGATGCGACCGCTCATCGTCGAATGGTTCCATCGGGATTCCCGGGCGTGGCTCCCACGCCCTGCTTTGTTGACGTTCGCTCGTACTTGTCGCGAAGTTCCTTATCTAGCTCGTCTACATTCGGCGTTGGTTTTGTCAGAGGAGTGATTTTGTCCCGATTCGGAAACCAATCCGCCAACCAGCTCAATTGTTGCGTAGGTTCTGGCGGCATTCCGCCAGTCTTTTCCATGATCGCGACCGCTTTTTCGTAGAATGGCGTATCGCTATACTTCTCGATGATTCTCACCGCGTGCAGTTGTGCTGCTCGAGCTTCGGATTTGTTGTACCGATACAAAGCCGTTGAGTATTCGCGTTCCGCACGACGATAATGGACTTCTTTCATCGCTGTCTCGATTTGCTCTCGTTCTCCTTCTGCTTTCTCACGGAACTGACGAGGCAGCTGTTTCAGCATTTTTTCCGCTTTCTCAAGCGGATCATCGGAATAGTCCGCTCCTTGATAAGACATCAAGGCCGCCTTAACGCCGAGTAGGTGTGCGTCAAATTGATGAGGACTGTCAGGATAGGTTGAGATCAAGTCGTTATACGTATCCAATGCATCATTCCAATTCTCCTTCTTGAACGATGTGTTGGCGAGCTCCATCGTGACGTCGTCTGCCAATCGTCCGATGGGATTGTCCAATCGCATCTTTTCCAAAACGCGAACCCCGTGTTTGCGAGTATCATTCCACGGTTTTCGATTGTCGGAGACATTGAGGTGATAGAACTCGTCGTTGAACTGCAGCCAAAACAATCCGATCTCCATTCGGCGTTTGTCAACCAAATCTTGGTACCGCGTTCTCGGATACTCCTTCAGCAATTTGACAAAGAAGTCTTCGGCCTTGGGGTAGTCCTCTGCAAAGAAGTAACTCTCCGCTGTCATGAAGAAGGCGTCTTGCTCAAGAGCGCTGCTAGCCCAGTTTTTACCAGCTTGATTATATTTCTTTGCAGCTTCGCGGAACGTAGCCTGACGCTCTTTTCCATCAGGAAGCTTCGTCGCTTTCTTGAAGATTTCGTCTGCCTCCAAATACGTCGACTTCGCGATCTCTTTGTTTACCGTCGGAGGCCCCAACCCAGGAATGAAGTGAAGCGCTTTTGGAACATTGCTGTTCCTGGATTTGTCCGCTCGAATTCCTTCTGGACGAATCCAATTTCCCTCTTTATCTTCGTAACCCTCGATGGCGTTGCGAGCGCGTTTGTATTCGTCGTCTTCCTTTTTGAAGAGGTTCAACGAAGCGCAGCCTGTTTGGAAGGCAAGAGCCAATGGGAGGGCTATGCGCAGAGACATTGCGAATCGAGACGAATGGTCTGCTGCTTGATTTTTTGTCTGGAGGCCATCCATTCCAATTCCCTCGGATTTGATTTGCCAGTTGTTTTTCAGGTTGCCCATCGTGGTCAACGCTTCAATTCCTCTAAAAAATCCGTAAGTCGCAAGCGGCGGTCTGCCAAGTGAGAAATAAATCGTTCCATCACGAATCGCACTTCGCCGCGAAGCTCGGTGCGAATCGGTAAAGGGTTGCTATTCCACTCTTCCGATGCATATGCCATCAAACAATCAAGGGTTGGAAATCGAACGCGAATTACCTGCTGTTGGCCAGCAATGCAAATGCCGCATAAAATTCCTCCAGCAGCTATGCCTAGCAACGCTCCTGGACCATTTCGATCGGACTGTACAGGATTCCCACAACTCGCGCATAGATGAAAAGTTGGCAAATGCCCCAGCAGCTTCAAAACCTGCATTTCGAATCGCAGAATTGTCTCTGGTTCGCTTTGACCTCGGTCAAGGTCGACAAGAGTTTGATCACTTACTTGATATAATTCGCTAGCTTTTTCGTTGTCCTCTGTCAGCCCCAGCAAAAGTTCGGCAACATAATACCCGCAGTACAGAGGGAGCAAAGCAACTTGTCCTGATCGAAATCTTCGAATCAATTTCGATTCCGTCAGCAGATCGAGCGTGTCGCCACTCTTCTGAATGAAGACGATCTGAGACTTCGCAAGCAAATCCAGGGAGGATTCGAAAGGGCTCCTTAGACGTCGTGCTCCCTTCGCAATTGCTGAAACTTTTCCGAAGTCACGAGTGAAAAGCGTAACGACCATACTGGTCTCGCTCCACGGAACCGCCCTCAGAACGATGGCTTCGCTTTTTTCCAATGACATGTGCCATCCCGTGATTTAGTCGTTTAACAGTCAGCCGTAGGCGTACTCAGTTCTTACGGCAGTACGCCTATGGCTGACTGTTAAACGAAATGCCTTGCCTGGCGCCGCTCGCCTTAACGTGGCAGTTTTCCGGCGACGATCTTGGGTTTGTAGTCGGTGTTTCGTTTTCGCAGTACCTTGCAGTCGAGTACGTAGTCCGGTTGCTTTTCTTCTTTTCGCTGAGCTTCTTCGCCCAAGTTCATAACGCGGAAAAAGCTCATGGTTTCGATACCTTCGATGACGCGCCCAAATACCGCATATTTCCCATCTAGGTTCGGGGCAGGGAGAAAAGAGATGTAAAACTGGGAACTGCCTGTATCGGAAAGAACTTTGCCAGTCTTTTCATCGGAACCGAGAGCAATTGCCAGTGTCCCTCGAAAGTGATCGCGGTGACCTGGCAAGTCCGCTTCACCAGGTATCGTGTACCCCGCATCACCTGTTCCGTCTCCTTTTTCGCAGCCTGTTTGAGCACAGAGGTGTTTTTCAACACGAAAGAAAGACTTGCGCTTGTAAAACCCGCGTTCAACCAAATACATGAAACTCTTGACCGCTTCAGGGGCTGAATCTTCGTACAACTCGATGACCAACTTGCCTTTCGTTGTAAGGAATTCAACGCGTGGATTGTCGTTCTTTTCCGCTTCTACCTTTCGGATCTCCAACTCCCTTTGCCACTTTTCTCGCACCGTAGAGAGTTCCCCCAAAAATTTCGCAGACGAACCCATTTCTTTTTGAAACTCAAGACACTTCTCCGCAAAGTCGAAATCTGCGTTGGCGTAAGCGATCAAGCAGGCTGCTCGAAGAGTTTCCTCGCGTTCAAACTTTCGCGATAGAGTTATTGCCTTAGCCGCATTGAGCCAACCATCGGTTCGGTCGAGCTCAAAGTCGGAAATCATCATCTCGGAGAGAGTCGCCCCAATCCCCAGATATTTTTCTGGATCGCTAGTAAAAGTTTCTGCAGCCACGGTAATCCAATTGGTTTTGGCCGCGAAGCTTTTGTGGATTGCATCTTTCCATTCGTTGTTGATTTTTTGCCGAAACTCTTCGGTAAATTGCGTAGCTAAATGAAATTCGACTTGAACTTGATTTAAATCAATCGCTGCAAGCCGAAAGGCCTCAAAGGCCGCTCGGTACTTTTTCGCAGCCTCGGATTCGTCCCCAGCTGGCAGCATCCCAAAGGAATTCAATCGATTCCTCGCCAATTCGTTTTGCTGTTCGAGCTTCTTTTTTTGCTCGGCCGCACGTTCTTCGGGAGTCTGATTGCTATTTGCCTTGGCCGCCCCCAGTTTTGACTTGAGCGAACGCCCCTCTTGGCCAAACGATACTTGTCCAACATCGCCGAAGGTGCCGAAAGTCACGAACAGAATGGAGAAAAAGAACGGTATACGGTTTGTTTTGATTGGCATATTGGCATACTCTGTAACAATCAAAGCTGCTCCAGCAGGAGTAATTCAGCGTGATTCACAACTTCATTAGGACAAAACACACATTGGAAACGACCACACTGAGGATCATCGCTGGCAACTTGCGAACTCGCAAGATTCAATTTGCGGTGGATCCCAGAACCAGACCCATGAAGGACCGGACACGCGAGGCTGTTATGAGCTTGCTCGGTGGTACGTTTCCTAATGCAATTGCGTTCGATTTATTTGGCGGAACCGGTGTTTTGGCCTTCGAAACAGTCTCACGCGGAGCCTCAAAAGGCATCGTGTTTGAAATTCTAAAGTCAGCCGCCCGAGAAATCCAAGCGAATGCAAAATCGCTCGGAATTTCTGACTCGCTGGAAGTCATTCAGACGGACGTTCTGGATTGGTCCAAAGGCCTACCGGGAAATTGCACTCGATTTAGCAAGAACGCGAACGAAATATGGGTCGTTTACTGCTGCCCGCCTTATTCGCTTTGGGAAACCAATGGTAAACAACTCCTGGCCATGCTCGAACGCTGGTGGAACGCCGCCCCACCTGGCTCGTTGTTCGCGGTCGAACTCGAGGAGTCAACGCCGACTGAGTTTTTGCCAACCCAAGCAGATTGGGATCTGCGAGTGTACAAACCAGCCAGAATGGCCGTTGCTGAAAAAGAATCCGCTGCAGAAGATTCGCCGGCGTTACCGCTCAATTAGTCGTTGGGCGGCATTAGCTGGCGTTAGCCCGATTTGATTAAGTCACCCTCCCTCAGGGAGGGTCGAGCGTAGCGAGGGGAGGGTGAAGTGCCGGCGCGAATTGCACCGGCACCTCACCCTCCCCGAGCCGAAGGCCCGCCCCTCCCAGCGGGAGGGTGCCGAAACCGGTCTGTTGCATCGGGCTGACTTGCAAAGCACAATACCGATCGATTTTCCATTGGGCGTTGCACACAGCCGAATGATTGAAGTTAAGATGTTCAAAAGTTCGTAATTCCTCACCAATTTCCATTGGTTTCCTCGGCCAACTTTGAACTAGCTTTCCAATGATTTACGAAGCGAACCCGCTGGCAATTGCCGTCTTCTCAGCTCTTGTTCTCGGCGTCTTAGCATTCAGTTTTTATCTGGGAGCCAAAGCGAAATCGAGCCAAGGCTACTTCGCGGCAGGCGGTTCGATTCCCTGGTTCGTGAACGGAATTGCCTTCGCTGGTGATTACCTTTCCGCTGCATCTTTTCTCGGCATCTGCGGCATGATTGGCTTCTATGGCTTCGATGGGTTTCTCTATTCCATCGGGTACTTGGCCGGCTGGATCGTTGCGCTGTTGGTCATCGCAGAACCCCTTAAACGACTTGGACGATACACGTTTGCCGATGCACTGGATAGTAAGTACCAATCGCGCGGAATCAAGGCGGCTGCTGGGCTAAGCACCTTAGTCGTTAGCCTCTTTTACTTGATTCCACAAATGGTTGGGGCTGGAGTTTTGGTTAAGCCACTTTTGGGGCTCCAATATTGGCACGGCGTGGTTCTCGTCGGTGCAGTTGTGGTTTTCATCGTGGTCACGGCAGGGATGGTCAGTACGACGTACGTTCAGTTTCTGAAGGGCGGATTGTTAGTGATCTTCTCTTTGATGTTGACCGTCCTCATTCTTTATCGCGGCTTGAACACAACGCCCGAAAACGAACTTGGAAAAACGCAGGTCATCGAAGTCAAAGAGGGAAAGCGGTTCGTCAATGGAGTGCCGATCGGATTCGGACAAGGTGAGACGAATGTACAGCCTGTCGGCAAACTCGCAGAGTTACCCGACGGAAAAACCAGTACCGGCCCACTTAACCCCCTTTCCTTTATCAGCACTATCTCTCAGTCAAAAATTGAGATAACCACGAAGGTACCCGGCTCGGACGGCAAGACCAGCTACGTGCCAAAAATAGTCAACGGCAAGGACATGCTTTCGCCTGGAAATCTGCCCACATTCAAAGGGATTCGCTCCGAAAGCATCATTGCTAAAGTCGATTTCGTTTCTTTGATGCTGGCACTGTTCGCCGGTACGGCATCGCTCCCCCACATCTTGATCCGATACTATACCGTCAAAGACCAAGCATCCGCCCGAAAGAGCACGATTGTTGGGATCGCATCGATCGGGTTCTTTTACATCTTGACGTTGTATATCGGGCTTGGCGCAATGGTTAGTGGGACGCTTGATCCAACCGATAGCAACATGGCAGCACCATTGCTCGCAAAAAGCTTCAGCAACTTGCTTTTTGCCGCCGTATCAGCCATCGCATTCACGACCGTGCTGGGCACCGTGAGTGGACTCATCATCGCAGCGGGAGGCAGCGTGGCTCACGACATCGTCAGTGGATTCTTCGGATGGAAGTTAACAGATCACCAAACGATTGCAGTAGCCAAGGGTTCTTCGATTGTGATCGGGGTGTTGGCCATTGCTCTTGGACTGAAATTCGAGGGGATGAACGTCACGTATTTGGTAGGCTGGGCGTTTGCGATTGCCGCTTCGGCGAATTTGCCTGCGTTGCTCATGTTGTTGTATTGGAAGGGCACAACGAGGCAAGGAATCATTGCCGGCGTTTTGGTCGGATTGGTCACTTCATTGCTCTGGGTTTTCGTAACACCCGACATGTTTACCAATATCTACAAACTCGATCCTAAGGGAGCGTGGATGCCACTCAACCAGCCCGGCATTGTCACTATCCCTCTCAGTTTCATCGCAATCTTTCTCACGTCTGTGTTAACTCGCAACGTGAAAGGCTCGACCAAGAGCGGAGATTGAACCGGTGCCGCATGGACCTGATCCGAGTTGCAGGCTGAGATAGAACAGCCAATGGCTAAAAAGACTAAGGCGAGCGGCGGAATGAAAAATGCCGTAGCTGGATTCGCCGGAATGCCGTAGCTGGATTCGCCAGAATGCCGTAGCTGGATTCGCCAGAATTCAGTGGTTTTGAACTCTGACGAATCCAGCTACCCGCCGCTCGCCTCAAGAATAAACTTCAAGTCGCCCTACTTCGCCAGACGGACCTTTGCTCGGGCCTGTGTGAGTGTTCGCTCCTTCAAGGAAGCTGACTCGGGCGAATTCGATACCATAGTCATCGCTTTGTCCAAATCTGCTTCCGCTTCTTTGCGATCGATTTGGTCAGGCTTTAGCAATCGGTCGGTGAGTACATAGACACCCTCGCGTGTCACTTGCACGAAACCACCGTCGACAAACCATTCAGCCACACCGCTATTCGACTTGATCTTTATGAGACCGAACCCCAACCGACCCACCATGGGGGCACGGCCGGATTGAATCCCAAGTTCTCCATCGAACATTGGAACAACGATCGAGTCGCAAGTCGTATCCAACTCGGTTTTTTCCGGAGTTACAACGATGCAGTGTACTTTGTTGTCGGTGCTCATGCTTACTTCTTACCTTGTTCGGCCATTCGCTTTGCTTGAGCTTCTACTTGATCGATACCGCCGACGTACATGAAGGCAGCTTCTGGTAGATGATCCCATTTGCCGTCGCAAATTTCTTCGAAGCTGCGAATGGTCTCTGCCAAAGTCGTAATTTCACCCTTCTTACCCGTAAATACTTCCGCGACCAAGAACGGCTGCGAAAGGAATCTTTCAATACGGCGAGCACGTTTCACAACTGTCTTGTCCACTTCACTCAATTCATCTACACCCAGAATAGCGATGATGTCTTGAAGCTCCCGATAGCGTTGAAGCGTCTTTTGAACGCGTCGAGCAATCGCATAGTGACGATCACCCACGATCGCAGGGTCAAGAATTCGAGAGTTAGATGCCAATGGATCAATGGCTGGATAAATTCCCTTTTCGGAAATCGAACGCTCAAGATAAATGAACGCGTCAAGTTGTCCGAACGCTGTTGCTGGAGCAGGGTCAGTCGGATCGTCCGCAGGAACGTAAACCGCTTGTACGGAAGTAATAGCACCGCGCTTCGTCGAAGTGATTCGCTCTTGAAGTGCACCCATTTCTGTCGCCAGGGTTGGTTGGTAACCCACCGCGGATGGCATACGGCCAAGCAACGCGGAAACTTCCGAACCCGCTTGCGAGAATCGGAAAATGTTGTCGACAAACAACAAAGTATCCTTTCCTGTCGAATCGCGGAAGTATTCAGCCATGGTCAAAGCAGAAAGAGCAACTCGAAGACGAGCCCCTGGTGGTTCATTCATCTGACCGAACACCATGCAGGTCTGCGAGATAACCTTGCGACCCGTTTGGCCGATTTCGGTTTCTTGCATTTCCAACCACAAGTCGGTTCCTTCGCGAGTTCGTTCACCCACGCCCGCAAACACCGAATAACCACCGTGGGTGCTAGCAACACGAGCGATCAATTCTTGGAGAATAACTGTCTTGCCCAGTCCAGCACCACCGAACAAACCTGCTTTACCACCCCGAACGAACGGAGTGAGCAAGTCGATAACCTTGATACCGGTTTCGAAAACTTCTGTGTTGGTCGAGAGCTCGGAAACCTTCGGAGCCTGGCGGTGAATCGCCCAGTGATCGTCCGCCTCGACTGGTCCAGCCTGATCGATCGGCTCACCCAAAACGTTGAACACCCGTCCCAAAGTTCCGATGCCGACAGGAACCGATACCGGTTTGCCCGTGTCTACGCAATCGAGTCCACGCATCAGGCCATCGGTGCTTCCCAGAGCGATGCATCGAACACGACCGCCACCCAAGTGCTGTTGGACTTCGGCTGTTAAATTGATCTTAACGCCCTTTTTCTCGCTCTCGATTTTGACCGCGTTGTAAATCGCGGGCAAATTGCCTTCCGAAAACTCTGCGTCAAACGTCGAGCCAATCACTTGACTTACTCGTCCGATGTTTTTTGCAGTACCGACGCTCATAAAATTGCTCTCTTCTTAATGTAATACCGTCCTCCGCTTTGAGGCTTCGGACGCTGGAGGGCCAGATTTGTAATTTGGGGTTTGGTTTTAAGGTAACTATCCGAGGGCTTCAACGCCGCCAATGATTTCCATGATTTCTTGAGTGATCTTGCTTTGTCGTGCGCGATTGTAGGTTCGCGATAGAGACTTAATAATGTCCCCAGCATTTTCCGTCGCACTCTTCATCGCGATCATTCGAGCAATTTGCTCACTTACCGCAGCGTCGAGGAAACATTTGAACAACCGGGCTCGAAAACTCGCTGGAACGACTTCCTCCAAGATGCCGCTGGCCGATGGCAGGAACTCGTAAATGTCTCGAGGGCCAGAGCCCTTCGCTGGTTCTGCCGATCCGCCTGCAGTGGGGGCAGGAGCAAGACTTGCGAATGGGAGCAAGGTTTCAACGACAACGACTTGCTTCGAGATCGAAATAAACTTGGTGTAAGCAATATCGACTCGGTCAATCTTGCCCGAAATGTAGCGTTCGATCAGTTCGTCAGCGATCTTGGCAACCGCAGCAAACGACGGCTGATCATCAAACTCGGTGTACGTCTTTTCGATCGGAACGCCGGCAAACCGTAACGCAGAGATACCACGCTTGCCGCTAACTCGCGTTTGTCCTGCTTCAATCTCTTTTTTGATCTCATTTCGTCGCAGGGTTGCAGCCCGTACGACCGAGCCGTTGTAACCACCGCAAAGTCCCCGATTGGCTGTCAAAACCAACATGTCCATCGCGTCCACAGAATCGTGGGCAGTCAACAAAGCGTG
>CANHVO010000255.1 GCA_947463915.1 Planctomycetaceae bacterium | reverse complement strand
CTCTTATCCGTTTTTTCGCGAGTGAACAACTCGCCGTATTTGACAAAGCCATCTAAGAAACCGCCGTGACTCAAAAAGAACTCGCCGTTCTCAACTCCCATGTACCGATCAAAACGATCTGCTCGGCCAGTAGGATCATGGCTGAATTTAGCATTCGTTAACTCGATCCATTTATTCTCGGGTGTGCGTATCCATTGATTGCCATAACGAGCCTTCCTCAAAAGATGGCCGTTGCTGCCGCCAAAGTTCTCGCTGAAGCTATGCACACCACGCAACCAACCACCCTCCTTGGGCGCTCGCCATGATGAGATCAACATCCACTTGCGCTCGTCAGGTTGATACCAGTAACCAGAAAAAATGGTCGTCTTTTCGACCGGCTTGGCTGTGACCAAGAATCGCTGCTTCTCGCCAGTCTTCCACATGGTCTTTAAATGACTGTGTCCACCCGTCCCTTCATTGCCGAAGTCCCCAGTAAACACCCCCTCGCCTTTGCCCATCAGTTTGACTCGATTTTCATCGTCTACTTTATTTCGGTCAACTTCTTCGTTGCCACTGTCCCACACACTAAAGATAATGCGACGCTCGGTTGGACTATTGACTTGCATGCCAAAGTAACCTCGATGCCAACCACAAGCCATATAAAAGGTTGTGGTCGGATCTTCGATGGCCGTAACCTCGCAGTAAAAAGCCTCGATGTCGGTCCCTTCTGGAGTTGGATACATCAAATGTACGGATGCGGCGTTGCGACGCTCTTTGAGATTAAAATGGACTTGGTCGGTCGCAGGACCATCCAATAACAATGCTTTGATGTCACCGATTGTGCCTTTTGACTCATTCATCGACTCGAACTGTATTCGGTGGTGTCCAGCTGCTGCGATATTGAAAGCACCAAAATCAGCGGTTACTGTTTTATCGAGTCCCAGCCCAGCCGCGGTCGCTTCATGCGACTCTTCACCCATCGTTAGTTTGAAACGCGATTGAGCCCCCTCTGGCAAACATAGTTCCACTTTGAGCTTGAGCTCTCCCGACTTCGCAAACTTGCCATACCAATTGACCGATTGAGCGGGGTCGTTCCAACGTGTGATTCCCTTTTGCTCGGAGACGCGGGTGCTCTCGGGATTGGGAAGTATGTATGCCGTGAAGGCGGGAACACGCAGTTCTTCGGCATTGCAGTACGTGGCGATGGAAATAGCGACGCAAATAGCGAAAAAGGACGCAAAAGGTGTGCGGGGGCAACGCATGAAATGTGCTTTCTTGTTGTGGGCTTTTGCTGGCGTGGAAACTTTTTTCTTGCTTCAGGAACGGTTGAGGACAACCGCTCTACACTTTTTCGCTTCAGGATTCGTTGAGGACAACCGTTCTACACTCACTCAATCCCCACGGACGGCGATTTTCCCGAACTCGATTCCCATCATGACCGAATTGAGGCCAGATCCAATACCTAACAACGCAGATTTTGTACCGGACTGGAACTGAGATTGCGAAAGACCAACCCCCAACGCCGTTGGTAACGCAACCGAACCGGTATTGCCTAGTCGTTCAAACGTTGCGAAATCGGTCTCAACCGGCATCCCAAGCGTCTCAAGCATCCTTCGCCGATGTGCTGATCCCACTTGATGACAAACCGTTGCACCGATGTCGCTTCGCTGCCAGTCGAGCTCGCTGAGCAGCAAATCAAAGGCGGCCTTCCCGGTCGCAACCCCCGCCTCCAACAGCAACTCCGAATCGGTGTTCATGATCGGTTGCATCCCACTACCTGCTTGATCGGTATCACTTTGGCACAACGCATGATGCTGAGTCCTGGCGACAGCCACTGCTCCACCAACCCTAGCTCCCATCCCCGGAGCTTTGTTTTCGAAAAAACGTCGATCTCCAAGAAGCCATGCACAACTTCCCGAGCCAATCGTAAGCGATGCAAACGCTGGCTTGATCGATTGCCGAGTTAAATTCAAGTCGGCGTTCAATTGATGAATGGTCGCTTCCAAAAGACCGCGACAGTCCTCGGTGCCCACCACCAGTCCAGCTCGAATAACACCGCTTTCAATCAATTGTGCAATCTGCACCGCACCGTTCATGACACCTAAGCATGCATTGGAAACGTCGTACACCCAGGCGTTCTCGGGCAAACCTATCAAATGATGAACGCGGCAAGCGGTCGCTGGCTCAAGAAACTCTCGGCATACACTGGCATGAATGAGACACTGCACATCAACGGGCTCGACACTCGCAGCACTCAATGCTCGGCGGCAACTCTCCGCGCTCATATCGCTTATGCGAGTCTTCGGTTCCCAAAGCCTGCGCTCGTGAATTCCGCTCATCCCCTCAAGTCGACCCTGAGGCAACCTAAGACGTTGGTAGACCGAATCCAATTGCGATTCGATATCTGCGGAGGTGACAACCAGCGGTGGCAATACATAGCCCACCGATAGCAACGATACGTTTTGAAAAAGCATGTGCGTCGTTTCTTTGCTCGATAAACCTACTTGCGACGGTCGCTGAGTTCATGAACCATGTCAACGAGCGCAATGACATTGTCGACGGGAGTACCAGGCAAAATCCCATGTCCTAAATTAAAGATATGGCCAGGACGCCCAGCAGCTTGCGAAAGGACATAGTGTACTTGATCGCGAATCGTGCCCAAGTCTGAGAACAAGACCGTCGGATCCAAATTGCCCTGCACAGCCCGATCGTTGCCAGCCATATCCCAACCGACATCCAAAGGAACTCGCCAGTCCAAACCAACCACCGTCCGCGAGTCACCCCGTAGCAGAGAAGTCAACATGGGATTGCCCGTTGCGAAGTTGACCACTGGAACTCCAGGTACGATCGACTCCAACAACTGATGCATATGAGGCAAAATGCGTGTTCGGTACTCGTTCGGCGATAAGCAGCCTGCCCACGAATCGAACAACTGCACACACTGAGCTCCTGCCGCAATCTGAGAGTTCAAATACAAGGCGATCGATTCCACCAGCTTATCCATCAGCACTTTCCAAGCCGCCGGATCGGAGTACATCAACGTCTTGGTATGGACGTAATTTCGAGACCCACTCCCCTCAATCATGTAGCTCGCTAGTGTGAACGGAGAACCCGAAAAGCCAATCACAGGAATTCGCTCCGGAAGACTCGCTCGTGTCGCAGTCACCGTATCGGCTACGAACTGCAATGGCTCCATGCTTTCCAGCGCTTTAACCCGATCGACATCCTTGGGTGTTCGAATCGGGTTATGGATCACCGGGCCGTCCCCTGCCGTGAACTCCAGATGAAAACCCATCGGTTCTAAGATCGGCAACAAGTCCGAGAAGATAATCGCTGCATCCACGCCTAGTTTTTCGACGGCCGTAACCATGACTTCGGCGCAAAGTTTAGGGTTCTTGCAGAGCTCGAGGAAAGAAACTTTTTCTCGAACAGCCCGATACTCGGCCATGTACCGACCCGCTTGTCGCATCAACCAAACAGGGGTGACGTCCGATTCTTGCCGGAAGCACGCCTTCATGAAAGGATTGTCGTGGTATGGATTCATGGTTGCCCCGGATGCTTGTTTGTCTTTGTTGGAGAGATCGTTTCTAGAAACACCGATCGGTAATCCGGTGATGCCCGTGAATCGTTTGGCTTTAAGAATACGAGGACTTTTTTCTGCGGACGCCTGAACGAGATGCCCCATTTTGGAATGCTCAGGCTCAAGGTCAATCGGAATCTCGAGGTGCTGAAGCATTTCCGAGGTGGTCGGACCGATAGAGGCGACCACCATGCTTCGCAACGCCAACCGCAATGCCGCTTCGCAGTCGAGTTGCTGGGCGATTCGCAAAAGATTGACCGCTTGATGAGCACTCGTAAACAACAAACAATCGCGTTCACCTCGAACGATTGCTTGAACATTGTCGATTAGTGGTTGAATGTCTTCGGGGAGTTCCCATTGATAGACTTTCACGGTCGTGACTTTGGCACCCCGGGCTTCCAGGCCGGCTATCAAAGAATGGTTGGTAATGCCGTATTCCTGCAGTCCAACTTCGACGTTGGAAATAGGTACATGGATATCGATCGTCTGAAGGACTTCGCGCCAGGTGTTTGGCTCCGGAGCGCGGTGCGTGGGTTGCAATCCAAACTCGCGCATGGCCGCAACTGGCTTCGGTCCACGAGCAACTGTCGGAATGTCCGATAGCGAGTCCAAAAATCGCTGTTTGTCGACATGCGGTTCGATCGCCGCAATCAATTGCTTGAAGCCGACGCCGGTCAAAAAGATGACAGCTCCAATCTCAGCAGTCATAACTCGGTAAGCGAACTCGATGGCCTCTTTGTTTTTGTCGATCGGAACCTCTCGCATGGAGGGGCTAACGAACGGAACGCCGCCAAATCGCTCGATCAAACGTGCGAAATCATCGCGGCGTCGGCTTTCCAAGGCCGCGACACGCAGCCCGCCAAAGGAAGGGCTAAGGGAGGCACCTGATGGAGCAGGAGAAACGGGTTTTGGCGTCGAGTCTTCGGACATAGGGTCTTATTTGGTTATTTACTCGGGAGGGTGAGGCTCCTGCCGAACCGTTGCGTGCATAGCTCGGCAGGAGCCTCGTTCTCCCATAGGTTTACTAATGTATCGGCTAACCTCATCTCTGTTGACAAGGCTACGAGTCCTGCGTTACTTCAATACTTCCGTGGCTGCTGCGGTGTCGAGAAACCACCAAAGTCTCCCAAGTTTAGGTTCAATGAGCTGAGCAGGGTATTCGTCGGGATGACGCGGGCCATGCATGACGACGTCAACGGCTGGACGTTTCGACGGTCCACAAACCAGGAACGCAATATTGCGAGCAGCGTTGATCATCGGAGCGGTCAGTGTTAGACGGTAGGCCGAAAACTTAGGAACAAAGTTTGCGACAAAAAGATGATGCGATTCGTTGAGAGCCTCGGTTTCGGGGAATAGCGAAGCTGTATGAGCATCGTCACCAAGTCCCAGCAACACGATATCGATTGCAGGGATTTCAGCGTCTCGATCATCGCTACTTTTGAGGAGCGACTCGCGAATCGTTTTTTCGTACTCTGCCGCAGCCCGTTCGGGAGCGTTGACGTCGATGACAACTGGCAACACCTGTGGGATCGATTGGGGCTGCGATGGATCCAATCGATCCAACCAGGCTTCTTTTACCATTCGGAAGTTACTGTCCACGTGCTGATGAGGAACATTGCGTTCATCCCCCATGATCAATGTCACACACGACCAATCGACGCTCTTGGTTTCGTTTTCTGCGATGAGTTGGTAGAGACGTTTTGGGGTCGAGCCTCCCGATAACGCGATGCTGCACGTACCTCGGGCCGCGATACTCTCGCGAATGGTCTCGATCAGCCACTCGGTCGCGGCGATAGCAACTTCCTCGGCGTTAGGCTTTACGATCGTTTGATGATACATAATTTTATTCTCGGAATGCTTTTTGAAGTGGGCATAGAGCCGCGTTGACCGTATGCCCTCGGCGGTAATCCTCGAGCAGTTGACGCGACTGGTCGGCCAGCATGCGCCGGACTTCACGACGCTCCCCTTTAACACGCGGTATTTTAAGGTTGTCGTACGCAGTTGTTTGATGACGCATCCATGCGATCACTGCGGACTCAGCTCGCTTCTCAATCGGTATCCGTTCCGTTCTTGCAACAGTGCCGCTACCAACCGGCGTTGCATGCAATGTAACGGCTGTCGCGAATTTTTGTGCCAGGGCGTCATACCGCGAGTCAAAGTTCAAGAAATCGAGAACCGCAGCCCCGAAGTCTTCGACGTACTCGGCTTGTTTCTTTTCGCGTCGATTGGAGTCTGCAACTTTTCGTTTCGCATAGGCCTCGGTGGATCGTTCCTCTTCGAGACCAGCTCGCATGGCCAGAATCGTATCTTTAGGAGCCCATACCCCCTTGGAGAACGTTCGGCGGCCTTTCTTTTCCTGTACCGTCCATGTTGGTCCGGCAGCTTTGACGCGGCGAGTTAGCCCCGCATCGCCAGGCGGCAGCAGCTCCCAGCCGGCTGGAATCTGCAATATCTTTCCGTCGTCTGTCCGAACGGTTTTGTCACTTGGTCCGGGTGAAACCACCCGCGATGCTAGCGTCATTGAATTTCATAGTGGAGTGAATGCCGGCTCTGGCGAAACCCATTTGCAACAGAGCAATCCTTTTCGGCTGAACCGAGGAATTTTAACAGGAATCGTCGAATCAATTAGTCCAGATCCAAGCTTTCCCCCGGAAATCTCGGCTCGCTTTGTTCAATTTGAGCCGCAGGCGCTAGCGGCGATCACCGTGTCTACCATGGAAAACCGTGTTCACCATGGAAACCGTAACGCGGCTAGCGCCCACGGCTCAGTTTTTAGGCGGTGCTCGTACTCGATTGGGGGTACCGATTCGATCACGATCACCATTTCATTGAGCACGAGCACGAAGGAATGTCAGTAAAATTTCTGGCCAGAATGAAACCCGCAATCAGTCAGCCAAAAAGAGCCCGGCATCCAAATATTGACCTCCACCGGTCTGCTTGCAGTGGATCGCAATCACGTTGGGACCCTGCTTTAGAAGCCCTTTTGCTGCCAGCGATAGATTGAAATAATTGGTGACGTAGCCAGTGAATTGAGCGACTTCTTGGCCGTTCAAATAGACAACGCAGTCCTCATCGTGGTGCATTCGAAGATAAAGATTGCCTGCAGGCAAATCCTTGAGCTCAAACGTTCGCCGTAGCCAAATTTCGGGCGTCGACCAGTTGGTATGGATTTTTGAATTCGGCGGAGCTGGATTGCCCGCCCCGAACCCTGCTTTGCCCTCACTCCATCCAGCCGTATTGAAATCGGACGTCATCCAAGTTGCACTAGGGGCTTTGGTCGTGAATTGCCAATCTTGAGGTTGCAACTCGGCAGTAGCCATAACATCGCGTTTGTTGGTTAACGATGTCGGGGCAGCTAGCAGCAGGTCTGATTGTTCACGCAACCAGGATACATCGATTTTCTTCAATCGGTCGTAAGTTAACAGCCCATTAATTTCTCCCTCAACATCGGTTGTCTGAGTGTAGACACCTGCAGCGATGCCTTCAGCGCGAAGGGCCGCCAGCATCGCAATCGAAGTCTTGTATCGACCTTGCCATTCCTCTTTGGACTTGGGAAGCCCACCATAGCCCCAGTTGTTTGCATCGGTCTTCCAAAGGTGCCCTTCAACGGGCCACCCATGGCCACCAAATTCACCTTCGACCTTGATGAAACCATCAAAGCGTCCCGCACTTCCCAACTCAAAGGGGAACGTTGGGTGTGGGTAGTGATGCTCATCGACGAAATCTCCGATGGGCCAAAAGTTGCCACCGCTCGCGATGTTCACCAATCGAGTCCGATCATACTCGATGGCCATCTTTCCCACTTCCATTGTCGCGTGTTGTCCCCAAGCTTCGTTGAATGGAACCCAAACTGCGATACAAGGCGCATCGCGCAAGTGATCGACCATCCGCTTGTACTCGGTGACCCATTGTGCATGTGCTGTTTCAGGCCAATCCGCATCGGTCGGTTTGGGATCGAGACGCGTCCAATCTGGGCTGCTCGCTTTTTCTTTGCCATTGCGGCCGTAACCGCTGCTAACCTGGTCCTGCCACATCATCATCCCAAGTCGATCGCAATGATAGTAGTAACGACGAGGCTCAACTTTGATGTGCTTGCGAATCATGTTGAAGCCGCAAGCTTTGAGGAACTCGATATCAGAGGCCATGGCGGCATCGGATGGCGGAGTTAGCAACCCATCTGGCCACCAGCCTTGATCGAGCGGCCCCCAATGGAAAATCGGCTTACCGTTCAGTGTTAACTGCAAATGGCCATTGGCATCTTTCAATTTACCGAAGGCGCGAAGGGCAGTGTAAGCTTTGACGGTATCGATAACGGTCCCTTTTGCGTCGAGCAGCTCTACCGTCAGATCGTACAGATTAGGAGTCGCGGGACTCCATAGCTGCGGGTTACTGATCGTCAGCTTGATCGGACCGATGCCTTCTGCTTTCCCAGCCGGTTGTCCTTGGAACGACGCGGTAACGCGAACTTTCCCACCGGCTATAGGATTGGAAAGTTTTGGTGTGACGGCAACAGTACCGGCAACGATATCGCACTCGTAATCGAGATCGGTCAAGTGTGTCGACGGCACTTGCTCCAACCATACCGTTTGCCAGATGCCGGTGACGCGTGTGTACCAGATACCTTCGTTTTTCAGTTTTTGTTTGCCGTGCAGTTGATAGCCTTCGGTGGCGTCATCTACCCGGATCATCAATTCATTCTCGCCCGAAGCCTTGAGTGCATCCGTGATGTCGTAGGAAAACGGCGTGTGGCCACCTTGGTGTTTGCCGATCTCTTTTCCATTGACCCAAACTGTGGTTTCGTAGTCAACTGCTTCGAAGTTCAAAACGCTTCGCAGCCCCGATGTGGCTGCAGGTAGCGAACGTCGGTACCACAACGCTTCGGTGGGTTCAATCAAACGTCCGACACCAGACAGCGGTGATTCAGGACTGAATGGGACTAAGATCTCGCCGTTCCACTGTGATGGCTTGTCTGACGACTTCGGTGTGACTGCGTAAGCCCAAAGTCCATTGAGGTTCGTCCACTTATTGCGTTGAAATTGTGGACGAGGGTACTCAGCCCATACCGAGTCTGGCTTGATTGCTCGTCCCCATTCGGTCATCAGCCGAGTTTCCGCCGGTTTCCATTGGGCTTGGACAAAACCACAGTCAAGGCAAACGTAGAGGCAACTGAAAAGGAGCAAGCCTAAGGTGGCGAAGCGGGTCAAGTTGGATCGCATGATAGTCTCGTGGGAGAGGATTTTCAGCACATGTGAGGAAACCGAAGTTTACCAGGGATCGCGTTTTCTTGTACGCTCAATTGCGTTTCATCCTGGAGGGATGATATGGGGTAGTCAGTGGTTTGAGCGAAGCGAACAACACCGGGTGCGTGCGTGCCGTCGCGAAACGACCGTGAAGCGGTCGCACAGTCGCCCCGTCCCGGGTCGCGTCGTGTTGGAACACGCAATCCGGGGGTGCGCCGCTGCGCGGCAACCCCGAATGGCGTTGAGTTAGCAAGTAGTGGAATCTCGTGAGAGTTCCTGAAGTGCCTCGAACTCCAGGAAGTTTTACAACTTCCGCTACGAGTACAGGCTTAATTCATCGCCATTCGCGGCAATCCGCGGCTACCGCATGCGACCCGTCCCGGGGCAAACGCGTGAACAATCCTCGCTAGACACGAGGCTAGAATCAAAGGAAAATACGGCTCCTCGCGTTGCTTGCCGGCAACGCGACCTCATTTTTGGTTCGAATTTATCTTTTCAAAGGGTATCCACAACATGGCGTTGTCCACTGTAAGCGCTACACAACTCATCGATTCTTACCAATGGCGATACGCTGTGAAACGGTTTGACCCTTCCAAACAAATCGATGCTGTGACTTGGGCCGCAATCGAGAAAAGCTTAGTCCTGACCCCTAGCAGTTTTGGCCTGCAGCCATGGAAATTTTTGGTGGTCCGTTCTCCAGAGGTGAAAGCCAAGTTACCTGCAATCTCCTGGAATCAAACTCAACCTGGCGATTGCTCGCACATGGTCGTGTTTGCGGCAAGAAAAACCGTTGACGAAGCCTACGTCGACGCATTTATCGCCCAAGCTGCTGAAAAGCGAGGAGTAACAGCCGAAGCATTGGTCGGGTACCGTAACGTGATCGTGGGATTCCTGAAGAACACGACCGGTCGCCATATGGTTTGGAGCAGCAATCAAGCGTATATCGCATTGGGGCAGTTACTAGCGAGCGCGGCAGTGTTGGGTGTAGACGCTTGCCCCATGGAAGGAATTGTGGCTTTGGAATACGACAAGCTTCTCGGTTTAGAGGGGAGCGACTACGCGACGGTTGTCGGTTGCGCACTCGGATATCGGCATCCCGAAGATCATTACGCATCGATGGCAAAAGTCCGCTTCGATGCAACCGAGGTGATTCAGTATCTTTGATTCCATATCATTGAAGGAGCGAGTATGTCGGAATTGAACAGCCAAAGTGAAGCAGAAGATGAGAACGATGACGATCTCGCAGCGCCTCAACTTGCGAACGTCGATCCGAAAGCGATTGCGCTGATGAACGAAGTCGATGGTTGGATCAGCCATGTATGGATGGTTCGAGCTTTCCTGAAACACTCTGACGAAGCGACCGATGACGAAGAGCTAGCCGATGTCCATCGCGGCTTGTATGATTTCATGCTAGCGCTGGGACCGTCACTCGATTCGGGAGATGCGGT
>CANHVO010000254.1 GCA_947463915.1 Planctomycetaceae bacterium | reverse complement strand
GGACGTTGCGAACATGTCGGAGGCATCCTGGCATCCGTACTCGAACGTTACGGAATCGGTATCGATGAACTCATCGCCGAAATCGACGGTTTGAAGTAGTCAAGCAGGCACGATTCTTTAGGGAAAAAAGATTAGCCGGTGGACGCTAGCCCCGGTTTCATAGGGTGCTCGACATTCGTCGAGAACCGGGGCTAGCGCCCGCCGGCTAATGGACCAGCAACCACATTTCACTGGGCTTAGCAGACATCCCTAGCCACCGATCTGATACATGGCTCGTTCAGGCTGCTTGAAGTCGCTCGAAGAAATTCCATGCGAAGCATACTTACTTTTGATGCAGCTTGCAGCGATGTCGTATATGACTTGATCGCTAGCACCTGTTTCACATGCCCCTTTCAAGTCCCACTCTTCGCGACCGAAAAGGCAGTTGCGCAACTTCCCGTCCGCCGTCAATCGAATACGATTGCATGACTTGCAAAAAGGTTGCGATACCGGGTCGATGAACCCAACTCCCCCTCGCCCATCTGCGAAGCCGAAATCCGTTGCTGGTTGCGCTGGATCGAATCGGTCGATCGGTGTTAAGGGACCAAAATGCGTCTCCAGGTGCAAACGCAATTCATTGCCATCGACGACCTGATCTTGACTCCATTGCCGATCCGCGTCGAGCGGCATGAATTCAATGAACCGAATAAATAGATTTCTCTGCCTTGCGAACTCGACCAAGGGGACACAATCCTGCAAATTGATTTCGCGGAGCACTAGTGCGTTCAGCCTTACCTTTAAGCTGCTCGAAACAGCCGCATCGATCCCCGAGAGAACTTGATCGAGGCCGTCACGCCTCGATATCTCTTTGAACGCGCTTTCTCGCAGTGTGTCCAACGAAATGTTGACGTGCGTCAAACCAGCTTTCTCGAGGGAAGTGATCTTGTCAGCCAGAAGCATCGCATTGGTTGTCATGGCGATCTGCCGCAAGCCTGGGATGACGTTAAGCTGCTCAATGAGCTTCTCAAGATTCGGACGCATCAGCGGTTCGCCGCCAGTTAGTCTTATTTTGTGCACGCCAGCTCTGGCAAAGACAGACACAATTCGGGCAATCGACTCGTATTTCAAAAGGCGATTTTGCGGCAAGAAGCCGAGCACGGTTTCAGGCATGCAGTATCGGCAGCGAATATTGCATGCGTCAGTAACGCTGATGCGAAGCGACTCGTGAACTCGATCAAAGGAATCTACGAGCGGTGGCAGCAAATCGGATTGATTTTGGGTTTGGTTGAGTTGGGCGGCTGGTGTCATGGTTTCACATTCGGGTGAATCCATTTGGGTGGCTGAGCAGCGAACCACTCTTTCTTCCAAATCGGAACCTGCTTCTTGAGTTCGTCGATCAACCATTTTCCAGCTTCGAACGCTTCCGAGCGATGTGGAGTACTCACGATCACCGCAACGCTCGGCTCCTTGACCTCGACTCGACCAAGTCGGTGAACCAAGGCTATAGTCCGAATCGGCCATCGCTGGCATGCAATTCGTTCGAGTTCAGCCAGCTTGGCTAACGCCATTTCGCGGTATCCCTCGTATTCCAAATAGGCTGTTTCGGTCCGCCCCGTCTCTGCGTTTCCGGTCCACCGCCGAGTTGACCCCAAAAACAAAACGGTGGCACCGCATTCGTCATTGGTCGATTCCGCCAAGAGTTTTTCGATAGGGATTGGGCCGTCGACTAATTCGACCATGTCGAGATTGGATTTCCAGTTGGATTCAAAAGGTCCGAACGCAGGTTTGGCGGAAAATCGTCAAAGCGGGACGCTCTTAGTTTAGTCGAATCCGCTGACTATGTCATTTGCAAACCGTGGGGCACACGTGCTGACAACGCTGTCAACCCTTTTGTAGCGAAACTCGTCAAGAGTTTCGGCTGAACCGCCTAAACGACCGAAACTCTTGACGAGTTTCGCTACAAAAGGGGCTGTTTTTGTCAATGCTATACGCTTCATAGCGTTGACCTGCCGGGTGTGCCTTTTGAATCTGGGCGTGTGCCTATCATCGATTTTGAACAAACAGCGATGGGCCAGCGGGAAATTGGCTGAACTGCGATCGCTTCCGCTAGTGTCGGTACGAAAACAATTGCTTTGGAAAATGGTATCGGATTGAGACGAACATCCCCAGCGATTCGCCACTCCTGTTCCTGTCGCCAATCAATCGCCCCCTCCTCATCGGAAACGACTTGGCAAAAGGATAACTCATCCTCAGTTATTTTCTTGACAGCATCCCGCTCGATGTAATTGACTTGCTTTGCGCCATGGCCTTGAAGCCATTCTCGATGGATCATGATCCCGTATGGCTCCCAGTCCCAGCGTGCGAGGTGCGACTGGAATCTCCGCATCGATAACAGGTCGCTTAGCTCCTTGGACGCAAAGCAGACTGTATGCTTATTCCCACGGCGATAAGAACTCGTTGCGATCAAACGTTGCTGCTTTAAGATTCTTTGCAAAGTCATGAACGCCGTGGGTTGCTCCTCCCACGGGTGCTGCAAGAGCTCGTCATGAAACTGCGGCAACGATTGGTCCGGCCATGGCCCCCGTCGTGCCCGCGTACAGTGCACCAGAAAGCTCGCAACCGTCGAACGCAGCAACGGCATCGGAAAAATCGGTTGGTAGCTGGGACAAAAATGCAATGCATCCGAATTCTGCCCCACGCCTTGCGTTTCTTGCCGCTTTGTTAATGGCTCAATCGACTTTGGCGGTTTCGTATTGAGCCAGCCAACTACCCCGCGATCTAACCATTCGACTGCCCGACTGAGTGCCCCAGTGGCCTGGTGTGTCGTTGCAAGGGAAAGATAGGTGGTACCCGCTGGAATCGACTCAAAACTCAAGCGTCTTTCCAAGAGCTGTGCCATCTTGCCCCCTGAACGCAATGCAACCACAAACAGACGATTCGACAAAAAAACGGTTGCAATGTCCAGCACCGGAATCTTTGCATCTGCCTGCGAGCGTTCCACTGACAACTCAAGCACACCAAAATCCCAACGATCCCGCTCTGCATCAACGGGATCATTTGCAAGCTTATCTTTCGGACCAAGATATTCATGCGACGACATCAGACCCAAAATGCGATAGGGGATTTGAAGACGCTTGCAAGTGTGAACGACAACTTCGGCGTACGGCGTCTCCCCTGCCACAAGTATCCCCCAGCCCTGTCTATGAGCCAGCTGGAGAGCAGAATGCAGCGAGTCTTGCCACTGCTGATGGGCAAACCCATTTTTACCATCGTGCGATGAGACGATCCCAAGCCATTCCGAGGGGACGAATCTCCGCGTTGTTTGACGAACAGCAAAAGTACATTTCCCAAGCGCTGTAGGAAGAATGCTAGACCAAGGAACAGGAAACCGGTCGATCGCGGTATGAGTCGCGGGAAGTCGCTTCATTCTGGCTGCCTGGCTAATGTGCACCTCAACATAAGGTAACAGGCACGCTCGGTCTTGCCGTCCACAGTGGCAGTCACGATCCGTCGTGCCGTCCGCTGGAGTGAACCACTAGACTGGAACTCCTGGTGAACGGCACATGGAAAGTGTTTACTACTTTGGACGGCCCATGGGATGAGCCTGTTACTTTGACTTTGTCGGCTGTATCAATATAACAAATCCCTTTGCCGCAGATTGAATGACCGACAAAACGAAAAACGGCCGCGATAAGAATCGCAGCCGTCACAAGATTCACGCACCAAGCGTCGAATCAGTAGTATTTTGTAGTCGCTTCAACCTGGAAGCTTAGTTGCATCCGCAGCTTGGAGCTGGAGCTTCGCAACCGCAGCTTGGAGCAGCTTCGCAGCAGCTCTTCTTGCAAGCGAACTTGCTCTTGAGGTTAGCAATCATGTCTTTGAGGTGGTGCTTGCGAGCTGGTTTGCAGCATGTTGGAGCAGCTTCGCAACCACAGCTAGGAGCTGCTTCGCAACCGCAGCTTGGAGCTGGTGCTGGTGCTGCACATGGTGCTGGTGCTGCACAAGGTGCTGGTGCTGGAGCTTCGCAACCGCAGCTTGGTGCTGGTTCGCAGCAGCTCTTCTTGCAGCTCAGTTTGCTAATCAAACCGTGAAGCTTGTGGCCGAGGTGAAGCTTTGGTCGGCAAACTGGTGCTGGCTCGCAGCATGTTGGTGCTGGTGCTTCGCAGCAAACTGGTGCTGGCTCACAACAATCGTTCTTCTTACAGAACAAACCAGCCGAAGCGCTCGAGGACGAGAAAGCGGCAACAACAACAACGCTCAAAGTAATGATCAATCGACGCATTTTACTAACTCCAAAACAAAAGTTTTAATAAACCGCGCCGTTAACTGCCTGGTTGTCATGCCTATACGAGACGTGATCCAGTGCCACCATTCCTTGATGGCGGTTGACGCGAAATCTGTTACACACAGCGTTCAGTCCGAAATCGAAAAAGCCAACGCAGACGCCTCATTTTACCCAAAAGAATTTGTTTAACCAGCGTTTTGGTTCGGAGAATACCGAATATGCGGAATGTGACACACGTGTCGAGTTTCACGACATCTTGATAAGCGGGCTCGATCGCTTACCAAAACCGGGGCAAGTGCAACGCCGTGAAGCATCTTCCTCTGCAAAACCAAGCGTAGCGAAAGTCGTCAAGACTTTCGGATGCATTGACTAAACGACCGAAACTCTTGACGAGTTTCGCTACAGCATGATGCAATGCGTTGGTGCAGCATGATGCAATGCGTTGGGGCAGCATGGCGCAATGCGTTGGGCAGTACGATGCAATGCGTTGGGGCAGCATGGTGCAATGCGTTGGGGCAGTACGATGCAATGTGTTGGGGCAGGGGGATTCGCAATAGAATGCCGAGTTGCTTTATTCACGCTCGCATCCACTGCCTCCTACTCCGATTCTTCCGCTTCGCTCGCTTCCTTTTCAAGCAGCTTATAACTCTTCAAACAAGTTTCAATTGCAGATCGTAGCCGTTCTTGGGTTTGCGTTTGCTGACTCGCATTCTCTAGCAATGGTCGCAAACCATCATACAACAACTGAAACTGGCTCCGAATCAGCTCGGTCATGACCCTTGGCACCGAATGTTGCACCACCACTCTCGGATCGACCTGCGGTCTCGCTGCCTCGATGGTTCGCTGACTCGTTGCAGCGAGCAGTGCATTCTGAATTGCTTCCAGCCCTTCGCGTAAGCTCATGATCGAACCCAACACTTGAGCCGTCGAATCCTCTCCCGAAAGCCCCTTCAGCTTGGTCTTCTGCGCAAACGTCGACTTGATCGCATTCCAACGTCCTTGCTCTTCCACGGTAAGCAATCCAAGCAGCTCCTTGAATTTGAGCATGTTCGACTCGCCATCTCGCGATAACGTTTGAGAATCCTGCTGGTAGCTCGAAAGGATCAGTGTCTGCAACTCCGAATCGTTCATGACGGAAACGACTTTTTCCGCGATCCGATTCATGTTTCGATAGCTTCCTTGCAGCTTAAATGGAGGCTCTGTTCGGTAATCGTCCGATTGCGATGCGCTGCGAATATACTCGCGATTCATGGTCAAAACCACATCTCGAACCCGATTGAGCTTCATCAACACCGACATCATCTCCCGCACGCTATCCGGTGACAGATTGCTTTCCAGCGAAAGCCCCTCGGTGGTCCCCCGCGCTGCTGCGGCGATTACCGCTCGCTGATCGGAATTGGAACACCGCGACAACGGCTGCAGGACCGAATTATTGGTCAAGCAATTCTCAAGGTACGACAACTCAAACGCCTCGCGGCTATCGCCGATGATCTCGCCCAAGTTATAGACGTCTGCTCGATTGGCAAGCATATCGGGAATCTGAAATCGTTCGCCGCTTTCATTATAGGGATTGCCTGCCATCACAACCGCAAACTTACGACCACGCAAATCATAATTCTTGGACTGCCCATTCCAAACACCTTCGATGCGGCGCGTGGCATCGCATAACGGAATGAACTTCTGCAACAGCTCCACATTGCAATGCTGAATATCATCGAGATACAACATCGTGTTATCACCCATCTCCAACGCGAGATTGATGCGTTGAACTTCCTCGCGAGCCGCAGCGTTGGTCGCTTCACTGGGGTCAAGCGATGTGACCCCATGCCCAATGGCAGGGCCATTGACCTTAACGAAAACCAGCCCCAACCGATTAGCAACATACTCCATTAGTGTCGTCTTGCCATAGCCGGGTGGACTGATGAGCAATAGCAGACCCATCCGATCGGTTCGTTTGTTGTCCCCAAGCGCCCCCAATTGCTTGGCCATGTTGTCACCGATGCGGGGCAAATACACTTGATCGATCAGCTGATTTCGGACGAAACTGGTAAGCACCGTCGCCTTGAATTCATGAGATCGAAGCCGTTTTTCCGCCAGTTCGATTTGCTTTTGCTTGGCTGACTGCAACGACTGCCACAATGGAACATGCCGCTTTGCATGGTGCACCAGTCGTTGTTGGAACTCATGGTATTGAAACGGCATCGCCCCCTTCGAGATGCGAGAATGATCGCCCGCAAGCGAAGCAATCGAATTTGGGATCGCGGGCGAGGCAAGTTTATTCGCTTGAGCGGTTCCTGTGGCAGGCTTGAGCAGCAGCTGCAGCACCACCTCTTCGCGATAACCCGTTGCAGGGTCGGTTGCGTCCTGTTCGAATTTGGAGGAGTAGTTCGCGATTAATCCGTCCGCGATGCGCTGCGCAAGATGCCACCGATCCATGGGACTTGCAAATGACTTGTTCAGCGACGCCACAATCGCTTGCCAGTTTCCTTCAGGCATCGATCGTTTCATCGCTTGCACGATTTCAATCGCAATGGGATGCATCGCGACCCTTCGATCCGCTTGCATTTGCTGAATCTGAGCTAACAGATAGCGAGCTGCCTCCGCTCGCGACTGCCCCTTCAGCATTCCTTGATCGAATTGTTTGAGGAGCTTTGCCAAACGGGCCAATCCGGCCCGATTATGCTCCGTGTTTTTAAGCATTGCATCCATGCTGCCGAATGCGACTAACCATTCTTCGCTAGTGGCTCGGATCTCGCTTGGCACCAATTGATCCCAAACGTACCACGCAACGCTTCGCAGTTTGGGAGAAAAAGCCAACAATCCCAAGGCTCGCTGGCTTTCCAAAACGGCAACGAGAATACTCGTCGCGTCTGCATCGTGAACGCCTCTCGCATATCCCTCTTGATAGCGGGTTTGCATGACCTCCCGAACCCAACTGATGCGTTGAGTTGTTTCCATAGCAAGGAACGCACCGGAATCCAAACGAGCCAAGTCGCCATTCTGTCCAAGCTCATGGGCTAAGCAATAAGCGAGATACTCGCCTCGATAGACGTCCGGCGATTCGCTTGCCAAAGGCTGGTCCCAAATTTCCTTAGCCGCATCCAAAGCAGGATCGTTTAGCGGTTCGAAGAATTGAGTACCTGTCAAATGCAAGTTCAGTAGCCCGTTGCGAACCACGGTCGTGAGTTCGATCGCATGGTGATTGACGCTAAAGCTATGTTGACCAAGCTTGATCGCTCGATTACCGTCGCTGAGCAGCTCTCGCCTGTCTCGCTGTTGGCGAACCGAATCGTCAGCAATGGTTTTGAGACGGGAAAGGACATCCTCTCGCCGGACGGAATCTCCTAGCTCGCGCAGTTGATCCGCGATACCGCGAACCTTTTCAACCATCAGGTCCGCGGCAAAATAGGAGTTCAGCTCTGCCAGTTCGTCGATACGAGCTGTTTTGGAGGCGATCCCCGCCAGGATTCGGTCGGCTGCCGCAACCAGGGAATTAGCTCGTCGCGTACGGACTTCAACCAGCTGCTGCCGCTTGCTTTCAAACGTATCGCAAATGGCCTGTCGCTTTTCCGTCAGCCTCAAAAGCAACGTCTCGGAGTCGGCATACCGCCCCTCGAGTTCCTCGATCTGCATCAGCACTCGAGTCAAAGCCGTATCGACTTTATCGGGCGAGTCTGCCGTGTCCAACACACCCGCAGTGGACTGGTCCAACAGCTTGGACTGCGACGCAAAGTCGGCTTCCATTTCGCTGGTAGTCAAATCGCGCAGCCGCATTCGCAACGACGAACGGCTACGGTTAAGCTGCGACAAACAATCGCCTATCCCATCAATGATCGACGTACGTTGTGCCAAGTCCTCGATCTTGAGCTGCGATACGGTCTCAATGAGGAGTTCAAGCGAGCCGCCGATTTTCTCAAATTCTGCGTCAAGCTCCTTTCCTGTAGCCGAGGAGGTGATGGACGGAATCTTGGCTGCGTGCAGTTCAATCTGGGTAGCGAAAGGTTTCAGCGACTCCGGTGAGAGCAAAAACTGAACGCATCGAACCCCTAATCGATCAGCCGCTTCGACCAGTTGCGTCTCAAGCGATTCCACCGCGGAAAGCTCGATGTATTTGAGTTCTCGAAGCTGGATCGCAGCCCCGCGTTGCGCTCGAATAGCCGCAAGTTTCTCAACGAAGTCATCAATCCTCTCAAAGCGAGCGCGCTCGATGGCCTTGAGTAACTCCTGTGTTTCGTTTTGCGTCTTGGCGAGTGCCGACGAAGTTTCCTTGCGAGACCGAACGACTTTTTCAAACTCGTCCACAGCAGCCGAGGCCGCATCTCGGATCTTTAAAACCGGCTCGGCAAGAACGAAGACTTCTTCCCGGTCTAACCAAAAATAGCCATCGAGAACATCCGTGGCCCGCTTTGCCAAGTCAGCGTAAAGATCAGCATACGACTCATCCTTGTCGATCAGAGTCAGCAATTCCTGACACTCAGCCATACCGCGTACGAGATCATGATTGCCGATCTTAAAGAGCAATGAATCCGACTGCACTTGGGGACGATAATCGGGACCGGTGAACGGGGTCTGCCAAACTTGCAACGCATGATGCTTTTGCGGAGTATCGGTCGCTCGCATGCTGATCATTACACCGTCATTGAGAAACGCTTGCCCGTGGCATATCAATGGCGTATCAACTTCTTGACTGATCAAATTGTATCGAAGCTGCAGATAAGTCCCTGACTCTGCGTGGTAGAACAGGTAAAGAAAATCTTCACCGTTTGGGGACTTGGTGATGCGATCCAAGGCAAGATCGATTAGCCCATGATCGAATAGCTTGGCGATGCCTGTTTGCAACACAAAGCCATTCGGAAAAATGATACCGTGGTCATTTGGTAGCAATCCACAAGCAGCCCCAAGTGCATCGAGTCGTTTCGCCTCCGAACGCTTTGTGCTGAAGACCAAATAGCGATAATCGCGTTCTTGGTAGGGTTTGACTTTGAGCAGAATCAAATTACCGAGAATGGCGTAATAGGTTTCGGCATCGTCGAGGGTCTGGTCAGGGCTATCAACGGGTTCCCGATAGATGCCTAAACCGTCTTCAGTATTGTCCTCAACCTTGATGGTAAGGTCACCATGCACACACTCGACAAAGACTTTGTCTTCGATGGAAATGTGCGGGTGAATACCATGGCGATGGCTTTCTCGTGTCGCTCGTTTCCACTGAAAGGCGTGCTGCGGTGGAACTCTGACTTCGGCTTCGCTGCGATTGTCAATGTACCGAAGTGATTTCCCCTCAATCGTCCACTTGAAGGCTTTGAAGCTAGTGGCGGTCTTGCCCGTTTGGAAGACCATGTAAAGCACAGGACCGTTTTGAAAGAACCGCAGGAAGGTGGCGTTGCGATAGTAGCGATAGAGTTCTTGGAAGTCGCGTCGGAATGGTTCGCTGAGAAGTGGATCCAGCGATTCCTGGTGCGCGTGCTGACCATCAAAGCGATAGTAGGCAAACACATCGCTTGGCAGAATCTCCGTTTTGAGCCCAAACTGGACGTTGTAACCGAGCAGAATGTGAGAGTCAGTGGCGAAAAGGTCGCGAGGGATGCAATTGTGGTCCGTCGTGACGTGGGCGGTTGAATTCAGTTTCGTCTGAATGCTACCGAAGACGGCCGCCCGTTCGGCGTGCAGTTTTCCGAAACGGAGGCGGAGGTCGCTCGCGGCTTCGCGCAAACGATTGCGAAGAACTTCGTAGGTCCCGGAGGCCAGGGCGGATTCGGTCATTTGGTTTTCAGACGTTGCATTCGCGAGAGCAATAGAACTAGTTCCCAACTAATGGTAATTTGACTAGAGCAGGTTGCCAGGATAAGACGCAATGATGTTTCAGGCTGAATTTGCCGAAAAACAGGGCTCGGTTTTCAAGAAACAGCAAGATTCTTGGACTCGCTGCGATTTTCTCCTATCCAGCCCCGTTTCGGTCACGGTATGGCCCAACTCGTAGCCGGACTGGCCACAGTTCGGTC
>CANHVO010000253.1 GCA_947463915.1 Planctomycetaceae bacterium | reverse complement strand
CCAGAAGGCGGCCAAATTGGATCGACGAACGAGAGAGGTCGACATGTCGAGTGCGGCCATTGATGCGAGAATGCGAGAAGTATCGCAACTGAGAAAGCTTGGGCTATCGATCGCCAAGGCCAAGCCTATCTCTTCGACGGCGAACGCCCCCAAGTAGCTTAACGACCAGTTCCCTGCTACGCCAATAGAGAAAACGTTAAGCTCCCCCGACGCGTAAGGCGAGCGGCAGGTTCCAATCTATCTAGCGCGACGCGCAAGTTTTGAAGTTGCAAACTTGTGATTTCGTAGCAGAATTCGTGAGAATTCTGGCCGCGTCTTCATTGCAAAGTGTCTGAATTCTCACGAATTCAGCTCCATCTCTCAATACATTGCAACTTCAAAACGCGCAAGCTAATGAATTTACGGTCAAATTCACGAGCTTGCGCATCGTGCTACGGTAGTTTCGTTTTGAAGACGCTTATAAATGCGTAAAGTGGATATCAAAAACCAAACATCGAATCCATCTTCCCAACGACAATCGGCAACTTCTTCTTCAGTTCTCGAATCTGCTCCACCGAAAATTGCCCTAAGGAGACCTGGATTCCCAACAGGTTCTGAAGCTGAGAATCTCTCAGCCCTTCAAACGTAATTCTCGTGTTGCTAAGGTTGAGTTGATGTGCGTTCTTCAAATACGGCAACGCAGCATCCGTGATTTCAGTACCAGCAAGATTCAAACGATAAAGACTAGTCACATTCGCTAGCAACTTGACTGTTTCGTCGCTAACACCAGTACCTTCTAAATCCAACTGGTTTATCGTCGGATGCCATGTGTCAAAACAACTGCCATCAAACGATTTGCCCTTAAGCTTAAGCGTGCGTAGCCAAGTGACGGTACATTTCCTCAGCTCCGCGTCCGTTAGGTTGCCTTCACCGATTTCGATTTCATTCGAGAAGCCCGCCAGGCTTGCCGCAGTCAACCGATTGCCCGCCAATCCGATCTTGTCTATTGGGCCCCTGAACGGTCCTGCGGGGGAGATAAAAGATGCTAGACTCGCATCAGTTAGTGGTAACCCTTCCAGAATCAAGTTCTGCACAGCTCGCAACTCGGATAGACAACTCCCATCGATCGGGTTCCCACTCAAATCGATCGTATGAAAATCGCCCCAATGGTTTCTGAAAAAAGCCTTTAGCCCCGCATCGGTCAGCTTATTGTCGCGCAGGGAAAGCTTGAAATCACGTCGGTTCGATTGGTTACTCTCACTCCAAAGCAGAGGAAGCTCTTCGTCGGTGATTTCCAAGCCGCTCAAATCCAACGATGCTTCGGTCAGGCTCTTTGCTATCGCAAGTCTCGGTAGCGTTACTTTGGTATACCCCAAATTCAATTCCGAAATCTTTCTAAGACGTTGCAGTTCGATAAGCCCATCATCCGTAACTGCGGTGTGGCTCAAGTCGAGACGATTCAGCCTGGGGAACTTCGCCAGAAAACGGAGCCCGGAATCCGTGATCTTAGTGTGGGCCAACGAAATGGTTTGCACCTCATTTAGCCCCTCGACATCCTCAAGCGTTTTGTCATTGGTCTCGGGGCCAAAGTTAAGTTCAATCACGGATCGACCCAGCAGGTCGATCGAGCTGCCTTGTTCGCGCATCTTGCTCTGCAACGCCATGTTGGCAATGTCGATTCGTGTTCTCACTGAGTCGATAACAATCAAGCTGCCGCTTGCCAATGCGGAGAAGACCACAATCCCAACGGCCCAGCGACGACGACGCTTTCTCTCCAACGACATAACTTCGCTATCGACTTCGGCCGCAACGTTATCTCGCCGATTTGCATTGCCGGTAAGAACATAACCGCTCATCCGCAGCGATTTCATCCCCAGGACGAGAGTTATGGCCATTGATACTAGGATGGTAGTTGCAAAGAGAGTTGCATCAGTCAGTCCAAAAGCCCAAGTCAGTCCACATGGAATCAGCCAATAAAACCCCACCACTCCGACATAACAAAACCAGCGGCGTGGACGATCTTGGATCCTGAAAGAAACGTAAAGAAGCGGCACGACAAACAGTAAGCACGCTGCGGCTAACATCCCCGTCCATGCCCCTACCGTTACCAAAACAGTCGCCGTGCTAAACTCCATCGCGATCTGCGGAACACGGTAGAGAAACAGAAATGAGGCGATAGCCGCCGTGATGTAAAACAACTCTTCGATTCCAAAGTTGCGACTCGATAAAAAGTCCGTTGGTCTTCTGGTTAGCCTCCATCCAAAAGCATAGCGGCAGACGAGAAGAGGCATGGAGCCGCCGAACAACAGCAATGGGACGACAAAGACGAACAAAAAAGCAGAGGGCTTGAAAGGGCTGATAATCGAAACAGCACCCAAAAGCTGGCCAAGAAGTAGAGAAACCATCCAAAGTGCTGCCAACAACGAACCAATCACAATTCCACGAAGCCAATATCTTTCAAGTAGTCCTCCCATCAACAACGAAAACAGTATTTGGCCAAAGACAAATCCTACCAACAAATAGATCATCAACTGAACAAAACCGAACTGAGCCAGAGACGGCAAAACCACGTTACCGATAGCAATTCCTAGCAAAAAGCCAATCAATGGCCAATGATTTCGCTCCACAAAGGGCCTATTCATGCGTGTGCTTCTTTCTCGTGCATCGAAATCGAGTTTGGATATCGGACGGGCGAGATTGTAACACCAAATGATTCCGTTCCTCGCGAACTTGGGCCTCGTGCCCAACGTTCGCAACATGCTTGGCGTGCTAAGACAATCCGGATTCTAGGATACCAACGTTTCGCTGAATGCCCGTATTAATGCGGCTGTTAAGTTGCAAGCATGCACTGAGGCGAGCGGCGGGAGAGAACATGCAACAATTCGTAGCTGGATTCGCCAGGATTCAGAACGTTCTGAATTCTGGCGAATCCAGCTTCGGTAGTGTTCAGCCTGCCGCTCGCGTTAATGATTCATCCTGTGCAATTAGCTTCACTGGTCCTTCTCTGTTCGATTGCAAATCGGCCTGTTCATCAAGTTGCCTAGTTTTGATTATGGGATTTGAGTGGACAATTCGTCGGCTCGCCACATTCTATAGAATGCCTATTGATTCTATAGAATCTTGGAGTTAGACTGTTCCACGGGGTTCCTGGCTGGGTCTTGGGCTCCAATGCAGTGGAGACTCCTGAGTTGAAAAAGCTAAGGCCAAGCGGAAGCCTGGGCTGAGCGCCGAATGGCAGTTCAATTAGATCTTGTTAATGTGACTTTCGTTCCGCTGAATGGAACCTGGAGGTCTGTTGTCTGATAGCCCGGAGGGCGACACATCGAATCATGCAAGATGTGTCGCCCTCCGAGCTCAAATACCAATGATTACCCTAGACCGGTGGCTTACGCCACCGGCAAGAATATGTCGCCCTCCAGGCTTTGATGGCAGTACAAACAGAGCTTGCTCGGTGTTTCTGACGTGCGTCGAGAACCGGGGCTAGCGCCCATCGGCTCATTAACACAAAAAAGACATGCGGATGTGCTTCGGGCTCGTTTTTACTGTCGTTCAATTGGTTGAGATATCTTGAAGAAGTCGCTCGTTTCCGTCACGCGTGTATCTCGGGAATTCATTGTTCAAACCGTGATGAGGGAAGTTCTTGATGGAACGATGCCGCCGGGATCGCGTTTGGTAACCGAAGCACTTGCGAAGCGATTCGATGTTTCGCATACTCCCGTGCGAGAAGCTCTTCTGACACTTTCCGGCATGGGCATCGTCGAGGTACTGCCCAATCGCGGCGCTATCGTAAAGCGATTTTCGCCTCGAGAGATTCGGGAAGTTTGCGATGTCCGTTTGGCTCTTGAGCTTTTGGCCGTCCGATCGGCCTGCGGTTCGATTCCAGTTGCGCCCCTGAAGACGTTAAGAGCCCAGTTTGCGAAACTGGCCAAGCCACGGACGAAGGTCAAAGTCGAGGAGGTGCGAGTCGCATCGGAACTCGATTCGCAGCTACATAGCATTATTCGAGATCATGCCAAAAATCAGTTCCTGATACGTGAACTCAACCGAATCCACTCGATCGTCACCGTGATTCGCGATGCGGCGTGGCAACAGTTGGTGTCCGAAGAAAACCTCCAACGTGTTATTGAAGAATCAAAACAGCACCTGGAGATCGTTGAGGCCCTGATCGCCAACCAACCGAAACAAGCCTGCATCCTAATGCGAACGCATCTAAGGACAGGTAAACGTACCATTGTAAAAGCAGTCCTTAAAAACGCAGACGAATAAATGTTGCCCTTTCAATTACACGAAACTCACATACCGACTAAAGCAATTCAAATGACTGAATATCCACGGAACTACCTTGGGAAGATGCTGATCATGCATGTCGTTGCGGTCGGCATTCAGACCTTGTCATGGTGCGGATTAATCCATGCTGGGGATCCCATCCAGTTTAGTTTGCAAATCCGGCCCATCTTGTCGGATCATTGCTTCCATTGCCACGGCCCCGACGAAGCTCATCGCGAGGCAGGACTACGTCTTGATTCCATGGAGTCTGCTATGAACGCAAGCCAAGGTCGCGCTGCGATTGTGCCTGGCAAACCACTAGAAAGTGAGCTCTGGAAACGCATCGTTTCGGAAGACGTGAATGAAGTCATGCCACCTCCCTCGACGCACAAGTCTATAAAACCAGAGCAACGGAGCTTGATCCACGATTGGATCGAACAAGGTGCAAAATGGGGTGAACACTGGGCGTTCGAAACTCCGGTCCTTCATTCTGTTCCAGATTCTGTGGCGATGGATGCTTGGGTAAAGTCCCCGATCGATGCCTGGGTCTTATCCAAATTGAGACTTCATGATTTGCAACCAGCGCCTGCGGCTGACGCTCGAACCCTATGCCGAAGGATTCACTTCGACTTGATTGGAGTACCGCCAACGCTCGAGAGAACTCAACAGTTTTTGATCGAACACAAAGAGAATCCGACTGGCTCCATTAAGCGGCTCATTCAGGAACTAGAAGATCGACCTGAGTTTGGTGAACATTGGGCACGCATGTGGCTTGATCTAGCTCGGTACGCAGATACGAAAGGATACGAGAAGGATCTCGGTCGAGATATGTGGCCCTTTCGAGATTGGGTCATTACGGCCATCAACCAGGACATGCCACTGGAACAGTTCACATCCGAATTGTTAGCCGGTGATATGCTGCCTCAGGCAACGGAATCTCAACGTATTGCGACAGCCTTCCATCGAGCGACGCTAGCCAATGATGAGGGAGGCACCGATGACGAGGAGTTTCGCATTGCTGCTGTGAAAGATCGAATCGATACCACCATTCAAGTCTGGATGGGCCTGACCATGGGTTGCGCAAAGTGCCACACCCACAAGTACGACCCCATTTCCATCGAAGACTACTATCGCATGTATGCCATCTTCAATCAGACGGAAGATGCGGATCGATACGACGACGAACCGAAACTGCCCCTTCCCTCGTATGCACAGCAGAAGCGGCTTCTGGAAGCGGACACTCAACGCGTCGCACTTCAGGTCGCAGTCCGAACCGCCCGCGATGAAGGGACCGATGTGGAAAACAGGCGATGGACCATACCACAAGTGGTATCTGCATCGAGTGAACAAGGCGCGGAACTCTCAATCCAATCCGACGGAAGCGTAATGGCAGGTGGAAAACGCCCCGAAATGGATTCCTATATTCTTGAATTGGAATTGCCACCAGGCACATATCGCGTTCTACGCTTGGAAGCACTTACGGCCATCTCGGGAAGTATTCCTAGCCCCCAAAGCCCGAATCAACCCGAAATGGTTGGCCGGAATCCCGCCGATCCGAACTTTGTACTGAGCGAATTTACGATGACGCTCAAGCAAACTTCATCATCGGGCCTCGAACCGAGTGCTCCCATTTCGTTCTCGGCATCGAAGGCGAGCGCAGAACAAGATGGTTGGCCAATTGCAAAAATATACGATGGAAAGAAGGAGACGGGCTGGGCCATCGGCGCGAAGAAAAACGAACCTCACTGGGGATTGCTTTCGCTTGAACAACCACTCGTCATCGCACAACCCACTCGATACCAAGTTTCCCTGTCGCAGCAGTTCGGGGGAGGCCTTCTGATGCAGCGCGTCCGTATCAGTCTAGCCGACCGATCGCTTGAGGATTCGAAGCCGCTCGTTTCCGAACCGTTAACTCAGGCGATATCGAAGCTAGCCAGTTTCGACGGGGAAGTGCAAAAACTACGGGAATCGATCCCTAAGCTTCCAATTTTACGCGAGCTCCCAAAAGACAAACAACGAGTCACCAAAGTCCACAATCGCGGCAGCTTTCTGGACCAAACCTCTGTTGTACAACCTAGCCTGCTCCCAAGATTTGGTTTTGCTTCGACCAAGCCAGCATCAGCCAGTCCAACGCGGGTCGATGTTGCTCAATGGCTGATGACTCGGGAAAACCCATTGACCGCGCGTGTTATGGCGAACCGAATTTGGTCGCAGTTGTTTGGCCGGGGGATTGTCGAAACCGAAGAGGACTTTGGTGCGCAGGGAAGCTTGCCAACGCACCCTGAGCTCCTGGACTATCTGGCCCTCGAGTATCGAGAATCCCATCTTTGGTCGCTCAAGAAATTTTTGAATCAAATCATCCAATCCAATACCTATCAGCAGGCCTACGTGTTGGACGATCAACGGAAAACTCGCGACCCTCGCAACGTTTACTACAGCCGAGGTCCCCGGCAGCGTCTATCGGCAGAGGCAATTCGCGATAATGCGCTTGCCATCGCAGGATTGTTATCCAACAAACGCGGTGGTCCGCCCGTGATGCCACCTCAACCAGACGGCCTTTGGCGTTCAACCTACAGCGGAGCCAAGTGGGTTACCTCCGACGGTTCCGATCGCTACCGGCGCGGAATCTACACCTTCTGGAAACGGACGACGCCCTATCCTTCGATGGAGACCTTTGATTCCTCGACACGCGAGGTATGTCAAATACGTCGGATCACTACCAACACGCCACTTCAAGCCCTGGTGACCATGAACGACCCTGTTTACGTTGAAGCGGCCAACGCCTTGGCAAATCGAATCCTAACGCAAGCCAAAGAGACTTCGGGCCGAATCGACCTAGCATTCCAGCTAGCCACAAGCCGCTCAGCCGATGCCAGCGAAATCGAACGTCTCACCAATCTCTTGACCACGGCAATGGCCTATTTCGAAAACAGTGCCGATGAAGCCAAAAAGTTGATTTCTTATTCCCATTTCGAGAGAACGGGCACGATCAGCGACATCGAGCTGGCCGCATGGTCAACGGTAACGTCCGTGATCCTGAACCTCGACGAAGTCTTAACGAAGTAATCTTATATCCAAAAGAAATAATCATGAATCCACTCTTTGAACAGCTTCAATCGCAAAGTCGTCGTCACTTTCTTTCGACTGGCGGTCTTGGACTTGGCTCACTTGCCATGGCGATGATGTCAGGTTCGATGCAGGCCAAGTTGCTTGCGGACTCGTCCTCGCAAGAGCGTAACAATGCAACGCCTATGCGACCAACACTACCGCCGTTTCCCGCCAAGGCAAAACGAGTTATCTACTTGCATATGGCCGGCTCCCCTTCGCAATTGGAACTGTGGGACCATAAACCTGCACTTTCCAAGTGGGATGGTAAGGAGTGCCCGCAAGAGTACTTAGAGGGAAAACGCTTCGCCTTCATCAAGGGTACCCCGAAAATGCTCGCACCTATTTTCCCCTTCTCGCAGCATGGCCAGAGCGGACAATGGATGAGCGATCGATTACCCCATCTTTCGAAATGCGTGGATGATATCGCAGTAATACGATCGATGAACACAGACCAGTTCAATCACTCTCCGGCCCAATTATTGGTTCAAACAGGGCAACCAAGACTTGGGAATCCATCGATCGGCGCGTGGGTTACTTATGGGTTGGGTTCGGAGAATCAAGATCTTCCAGGCTTTGTTGTTCTTCTTTCCGGTGGCAAAACACCGGATGCTGGCAAAAGTCTATGGGGAAGCGGCTTCTTGCCATCCGTCTATCAAGGAGTCCAATGTCGGACCTCGAGCGATCCCGTCTTTTACTTGTCCAACCCATCGGGCATCGATCGAAATCTGCGAAGAAAAACGTTGGACGCATTAAACGATCTTAACCAAAAGCAATTCAATGCGATGGGCGATCCAGAGACACTGACTCGGATTGCCCAATATGAACTTGCGTATCGAATGCAAGTTTCGGTGCCAGGAGTGATGGATCTGAATCAAGAACCTCAGCATATCTTAGATCTGTATGGAGCAAATCCAGGTTTCGTATCACGGTCGGAAAGCGAAACAGATCCACGTACGTTTTATCGAGGTGATGATCCAACTTTTGCCAATAATTGTTTGCTTGCCCGTCGACTCATTGAGTCTGGCGTTCGATTTGTTCAAATTTACGATTGGGGCTGGGATCACCATGGGGCCTCACCAGGTGAGTCCATCGACGAAACACTCCCGATCAAATGCCAACAAACGGATCGCGCAATCGCTGGCTTGATTACCGACTTGAAACAGCGTGGCCTTTTAGAGGACACTCTGATTGTTTGGGGGGGTGAGTTCGGACGGACACCGATGGCTCAAAACAATGTAAGGGATACACCTTCCAAAGGCTTCTTCGGACGAGATCACCATCCGCATGCGTTTACGATGTGGATGGCAGGTGGAGGGATCAAGGGAGGCGTTTCCTATGGTCAAACCGATGACATTGGATACTACATCACCGAAAACAAAACCTCGATTCGAGATCTTCAATGCACCATTTTGCATCTGTTGGGTTTTGATCCGTATCGATTCAGCTTTGCCTACCAAGGATTGAACAATCGATTAATCGGTCCCACGGACGAGGGAAAGATCATACAAGGAATCCTTGCATGATCATGAGGCAACCTAATGAGCGTGAGAGTGATCTTTGGCCGCCCGGAACGCAGGGGCTAGGCAACTATTTGCACTCGACCAAAAGTAAATCTAAGCAGGTCGTCATAACGAAACCGTACTAACCTTCTGCGATGGAATCGCGAATGCGATGGGATTATTCAGCCTGGGGTGAGTTCGCATCGCGAACGAAACCCCAGGTATTTCGACCAGATTGATCAAGAGCTCAGAAGGAGCGGCACTGGCAGTGAATCCCTACCCTAACCAAATACAATGTTAACCATCAGGGTTAACCATCAGGCCAAGCAGCTTCGGTGCGAATAGCGTCGCTTTGCGACTCTCACACAATCCGTATCACGTTAACCACGGATTTCGTCCTTATCTTTACCGATATCTTGGTCACCACCAGAGCAGTATCTCAGTGAGTCCGCATGAATTTGTTGTGCTTTACTCCCCCTCGCCCCGTTTCGGGGAGAGGGGGCCCTGCTTAGTAACGATCGAGGTCGATGTGTGGCGCGAAGCTAAAATTGCTTGGAATGTAGTGAATGTTGAGTTCCGGCGTTTCGATGCGTTGGTTCCCCAAGTGCTTGGAAGTCAACGCTCTATCTAAAATTCCACTTGTTAGAATCGATCGCTCCACTGGATACGTTGGTTTTCCAGTATGAATCATTTGCTCGATCGCCTTTAACAAGTACGCGAAGTGTGGATATCTCGGTTCCGGCCGTTCTTCTGCTCGAGTTACAAACGACTTTGAATTGCCAAGTCTGCAAGCCGCTGATATGCCAGTAGCAATACCAGGCACCATTATGACTGGCGCCAAAAGGCCATCTTGGTACTGAATCAAAAAAACACCGCTCTCGGACTCCTTTTCCGTTGAGGCCAGTACGGACGTGAGCGATGTACCGCTGCTGGTCAGGCCTGCGTCCAACAAATCACGATCGATCTTTTTTTGTTCCAACAACTCAGGTATTGAAGAAACAGGATAGGCCTGCACCCACTCGACACCCGTGGTGGGGCTAGCACGTTTTTCAATAAGGCACTGAAGAAATTCAAGAGTGTGAAATCCGTAGATATCCAGACCTGAATATCCGATTCCAACACATGCTTCGAGAGTCTCTCGTTGAGGGAAATCGATGTCGGGAGCTCGGAAACTAACCGGCAGCGAAGAACCAGCCATCCATGGGATGTTGAGCTGGCGTGCACGATCAGCGATCCACTTGGCATCTTCCCAAACTGGGCCTGGATGCTTGTCATTGAAGACAGGAACAACCTTTCCGAACTTTTCGAACGTCAACGCAATCTCGTCGAAAAATCTTCGGCGCGGATAAAGCTGTTGTCCTTTCTCATTACGAGGATAGTCACCATGCTCACCGATACTCAAGACCCCTTCGACCGCAACGGTTCCAGAATCGAGTTCGATAGCTT
>CANHVO010000252.1 GCA_947463915.1 Planctomycetaceae bacterium | reverse complement strand
TTCGAGTCACCTGTCGGTCGGAAATGATTCCGCGAACATGAACTCGTGTCATGACTCGAGGGCCAGCAAACGTTGGTTTCTCAGATAAAGGTTTGGATAGTTTCAGTACCCTTGCAAGCTGTTCGCGATCGTTCGCGTTATGAGAAACCCATTTCCAAGTTCGCAGTTCCTGGCCAATAAAAACCGCCATCTGGTTCGTTATGGTCTTTTGCTCCCAGCTCAATACCTTGCCTGATTCAACGTCCTTGGCCAATTCTCCGGACTCAGTTCTCTTGGCAAGCTCAGTAGCGGTCGTGTACGCGGTCTTTTTGTCCGCCAAAGTTAACTCGATAAGCGATTCCGCAGGGTCGAGCAACGACAAGACTCCAGCCGCCGGAAACGTCCGACGCGTCGCGACATCCAGGTAGGACTGGCGAACGGTTGCATCAAGATTCGGCTCATCGATTCCCGCGCGACCGATTTCAGCCAACGGTGCGATCGCTATTTCCTCACAACTCAAGGCCACCAAAACAGCATGTCCACAAATGGAGTTGGGAAGGTAAGCAACGCTTCGAATACGGCTCCCTTTAGGCCCACTCAACCATCGAGCCAAACTCAAAGCCCTCACAAAATCCGTTCCTCGCCCGATTGTCGCGTCTTTGACATCACTTGTCGATTCTTGGTTCGACATAAATTCTAACACGACAATTGGACGCTCATTCCCTGTCGCTCGACTGCCAATACGTTCCAGCGTTTGGATGAGACGATCTTCGCCCGCCGCGCTCAGAGGGAATTCGAGTGGCACAAGAGTCGCACCTGTGTTTTCAACCGACTTTGCACCCTCATTTGTCTGAAACCCCATCGCAACCGAGGCCACAATGGACCACGCGAGCATCACTGTGATGATGGGATTGGGAGTTCGCGAGGAAATACACATGGTTCTTCTTTTGGACGAAGTAAGCAGCAAAATCGGTTTTGGCAATTGCCATTCGTAGCCCTTGGCCGAATCTTGATTTTAACACTATTGTAGCAGGCCCAGCAAACATTCCATTTAGGCGGGAGTTGTCAGGGAAATCACCGAAATCCGATCGATTCGGTTGGACTGCCTGATCTGTAGCGAAAGTCGTCAAGACTTTCGGCTGCATTGCACAAACCACCGAAACTCTTGACGAGTTTCCCCACAAAATTGCTTCATAGTGTTCGCCTTCGGGGCGACACACGCGATTGGTCTTCGCACTGTGGCTTACCCTCGCTTATCAGCCACGGCAAGGGACATGTCGGCCTTTCAGGCCTAATTTGCGCAACTTCAAAACTCACGAGTCCGGGTTGCGATTTCTTTTTCAAAAACCCACAATGCTACGTACCAACTAGTCTAATGAAACGCCAATAGAAACAAAAAGCAATCCACATGCCCCACGTCGCTTTTGTTCCATTGACTGGCCTTCGAGTCGGCGAAGCCGAAATGCTCTCGTTTGGCATGTCGTTGCCAGGCCTGCGAGAGCGTGGCCAAGCCCTAGGTGAGCTACCAGCACTTGGCTTGCTAACACTCGCAGGGATGCTGGGCGAAGAATGGTCGTGTAGCTACCACCCGTCCGCGTCCACATCGACTTTGGTTGCTGACATTGTCGCGACCTCTCCCGACGTCGTGGCCGTTAGCGCACTCACTGCGTCGGTGGATGAAGCCTACCAACTGTGTGACGCCCTGCGTCTGTCGGCCATTCCCACTGCGATAGGCGGGCTCCATGCAACCGTGCTCCCCTCAGAAGCGGCAAAGCATGCCGACGCTGTTTGCGTTGGAGATGGTGAAGCAGTATGGCCTGAAATACTAGCCGATATCCTTTCGAACACGCTCAAGCCGCGTTACCAAGCTTCGAAGCCGTTCGATCTCAGCCAAAGCCCCATTCCTCGCTTTGATCTTTTGCCACCGAAAACGGTCCCAAGATGGACGATTCAAACGCAGCGAGGCTGTCCTTGGGCTTGTGAGTTTTGCGGAGCCAGCCGACTCTTAGGCCCAGCTCGCTTCAAACCACCGGAACATATCGATCGCGAACTCGGAGCACTTCGTCGATTCGACAAAACACCGTGGATAGAACTGGCTGACGACAATACCTTAGCCGGTCGCGATGATTCCATGGAGCTACTCAGGGCAATCGAAAAACACTCTGTTCGCTATTTCACGGAGAGCGACTGGCGCATCGGCGAAAATCCAGAATTGGTAAGGGCTTTGGCCCGATCTGGCTGCGTCCAAGCATTAGTCGGCATAGAGTCGCTCGCATTTCAATACGCCGGAATGGGCCGCAAAGACGCTCAACTGACACGTATCATGCAAGCCATCGATGTGATCCAAGATCATGGCATCGTCGTCAACGGTTGTTTCATCGTAGGTGCCGATGGAGAAACCAACGAATCCCTAGATCGACTTGCAACCTTTATCTCGGACAGCCGTCTCGCAGAAGTTCAGATAACAGTCCAAACTCCTTTTCCTGGTACATCGCTTTATCGTCGATTGCAAAAGCAAGGCAGGCTCTTGGATCGCTCGTGGTCGTATTACAATTTATTTGATGTTGTGTATGAGCCAAACATATTAACCGTGCAAGAGCTAGAATTGGGGCTCCGTCGGATACTCTCCGAGGTCTTTAGTGCCACAGAAAACCGAAAGCGAAAACGATTGCGATACCAAATCTGGAGAAGCCATCCTGGCTGGATGTACAACGCAAAATGATTACACCCAAGACGGTTTTAGGTTTTCTGTTGTTTCAAAAAGACTCGATTCTGTGCATAGCGTCGAGCCGTTCTGCTCGCTGGCTAGGCCTGGTCTTTGTGTTGTCAGCGGGACTGGCTCGCGAATACGATGGTGAATACCTCATTGGTGAGCCATGGCATTTGGTGCTACCCCTCGCAGCTTCGGTCGTCGGCTGCATAGCGCTCACTTTGCTGGTTGGATTGCTTTCCTGGTCTCGTATGGTTCGAGACGTTTCGCTGCTAACCAAGTTTGGAGCGATGCTCAACGTCTATTGGATGACCGCCCCCATGGCGTGTTTGTACGCCCTTCCCTTCGAACGACTCATGTCCCCAGACTTGGCAACTCGAGCCAATTTGACGTTGCTGGCAATCGTTTCGGTCTGGCGCGTGACACTGATGATTCGATGCGTCAGTGTGCTATTCGGGGCGAGCCTCGTCGCGGCCTCCATGCCGGTAATGGTCTTCTGCTTGGCGATTGGATACGCCGCTCTGCAACTGATCCCAAGCCCCGTATTTATGATCATGGGGGGCATTCGGCTGACGGAAAGTGAAGAGATCATTCTGGGGACGAGGATGTGGTTGATTGCGGGTGGAGTTCTGACGGCGCCAATTTGGCTTATCGGTTACATGATATGTTGCTCAATAAAAAGTCCCTGGAAATGGGCACTAGACGAACTTGAAGATCGGAATCACCCCGTTTCCATGACGACATGGATATTAGCTCTGATCAGCTTGCTGTTTTTGACTCCCTTCCTGCCTCGAACGCAGCGTGAGCAGTGGCTACGCTGGCAAGCCGAGAAACTAATTCTTGCTGGATCGTTCGACGAGTTGAGCAAATTCACGCAGGAACACTACGCAACAGAATTGCCTCCACACTGGGACCCACCACCACGAATTGGTTACGGTGAGACAAAACCCGAGCTCATCTCAGCAGCGTTAGCGATTCACTTAACGGATCCCGCGGATTGGTTTTGGAAATTGTATTTGGACAAGCTAAAGCGAAAGGATATTCACTTTCGATTCGAAAGCGTTATGAACACGCTGGATGAAACGCAACTTGGAGGTTTTATTGAGCTCTTTGACACGCTGGGAATTTCTGAATGGCATGCGCGAGAGATCGACGAATGGATTGAAGAGAGCCTAGATGGCAAACCACTTCCCCAGCAGCGTCGAGAACTGCTCATCAAAATTCAGGAACTGTGCAAAGCCAAAGAAGCCGAATCCAAGGAACTGCCGAGCTTGCAGGAGCTCTTGTGACGATCCAAGTCAAGGCGCAGCAATGATTATGTCGCTCAAGTACGCCAAAATCCTCCAATGCATGGCCCTCCATCGATGAACTTGTTCATAACGTTTTTTACTCATCCCCTAGTTTTAATCGGAGCGGGAGGCGCTTTGGGTAGCAACTTGCGATACGGCATTGGCCATTTGCTCAGCCAGGTAGCAATTCCGATTCCGATCCCCATCGCCACGACTGCCATCAACATTCTTGGCTCCTTGATTTTGGGATGCGTCGCAGGTTCAACCGCCGATAGAACCCAGTCAACTTACCTTTTGCTAGGCGTGGGACTTTGTGGTGGCTTCACGACCTTCTCCTCTTTTTCGCTTGAACTCGTAGAGCAAATTCAGAGCGGAAAGATCGGATTAGCGTTGGTCGAGTGCGTATTGAACGTGGCGTTTGGAGTTGCCGCGGTCTACTTGGGACTCATGCTATGCCAACACAAATCGTAGTGAAAAGCCGCAGCCGATTAATCTACTTCCCCTGCATTGCTGGGAACATCTCTCTCGCCATCTGAATGGCTGCTGGACCAACAAGGACGACGAAGACACCCGGGAAAATAAATAGAACCAACGGAAAGATCAACTTCACGGCGGTCTTTGCGGCTTTTTCCTCTGCGATCTGCTGCCGCTTGATTCGCATCGATTCACTCTGCACTCGCAATGCTTGAGCCACACCCGAACCAAACTTATCCGCTTGAATCAAAAGCGAAGCCAAAGTTCGGAGATCTTCTACGCCAGTTCGATAGCCAAGATCCTGAAGTACACTTGCGCGAGCACGGCCCATTTGAAGATGCAACGTGCTCAATTGCAATTCATCCGAAAGCACTCGATACGACGTTCGCATCTCGTCCGAAACTTTCTTGATTCCTTGGTCCAAGCCCAATCCAGCCTCAACGCTAACGACCAGCAAGTCGAGGGCATCAGGCAAACCAAGAGTTATCTGCTTTTTGCGATTCGATCGCATAAAGTCAAGGACCATTTCTGGGAGGAAGAAAGCGATTCCCCCACCAAGCACGGCCCTTAACATGACTGCCGATCCCAAGCCCATTGTCAGTGCCGTTACTCCTCCAGCCAGAAATAGACCGCCCATCGCAGCCATTACCTTCACCGTCAAAAAAACACCGCTTGCACCTTCCGAACGAAATCCTGCTTCCGCCAGCCTAGACTTTAACTTGTCCACTTCCGCTTCGGTTTTTGGCTGTAAGTGCTTTGCCACAGCAGGTGAAGCTTGTTCCAAAACCCTCGAAAGCATTTCCTTTTTGGATTCCTTAGCATCACCTCCTTTTCGCATCGAGGAGTTCATCATGTCGAGTCGACTTTCGGCGACCCCTTGCTCATCCCGATTGAAGAAATCGAGAGCAAACCAGGCAAACGAAACCACTGCCAAGAATACAGTCACAGCCACAACTAGTCGAAGATCGATAGCAGCTAAGATCAACACGGTTTCATTCCTGCGAAGTTAAGTTGTCAGTTGTCAGTTGTCAGTTGTCAGTTGTCACAACCCGAAGCGTGAGCGAGGGACAGATTCGCCAGCCATATCGCCACCCTACACTTTGATGTCGATGATTTTCCGGATGACTAAAGCGCCCAAGAACTGCATGACGATCGCACCTCCCAAAAGCCATTGCCCCATTGGATCGGTGAATAGTTTCATCACATAGTCTTTGTTCAAAAACAGCATGGCGGTAAACAGTCCTGGCGGTAGTGCTAATAGCACAATACCGGACAACCTACCTTCCCCAGTCAACGCTTGGATCTGTCCTGCAAGCCGATAGCGTGCACGAACAAGATTGCCGATCTTGTCCAAGATTTCAGCCAAGTCACCACCGGTCTGACGCTGAAGAATCACCGCCGTTGCAAAGAATCGCAAGTCCAAGTTGGGAATGCGCTGTGTCATCGATTCGAGGGACTGTTCCAATGAAACACCGAAGTTCTGCTCTTCGAAACATCGTCCAAATTCACGTGCCAATGGATCCGGCATCTCCTCCGCTATCAATCCAAATCCGGCGCCGAGAGAGTGTCCCGCTCGCAACGACCGACTCAGCATCTCAAGAGCTTCAGGTAACTGCTGATTAAACTTGCCGATCCTTTTCTTCTTCATCATGCTAACCCAAAAGAAGGGCAGAAAGAATAAAGTGACCCCAACTATAGGTGCAATAAAAAAAGGAATCGGCGCGAACAAACACCCGATGGTTCCAAGTCCAGCCATCCCCGAGCACATCAAAGCGAACTTGCTCAATGGCATTTTGATGCCCGCCTGCTCCAACATGACCTTCATGTTGAACTGACGAGTCATCCATTCCTCAAGTACATTGGCCGTGCCTTCTAACGGATTTCGAAATGTCAGCGCATTTGAATCAACTCCATCGATGTCTTTTCGGCTCTTGGCTGTCAACGTCGACAATCGGTCTTCAGCAACCGACGTCTCGTCACCGCGAAGCATAACCGCAACTGCCCCGATGATCGCAGCCACGCAGATCCCGACCGACGCAGCAATTATCAATACCATCATCGCGCTAAGCCCTCATCATAATCCGTTGGCGAAATGCACTCGCTGGCAATCGAATACCAGCGGATTCCAAGCGAGGCATGAACGATGGACGAACGCCCGTCGCCTCGAAATAACCGTGAGCCTTACCGCTTTCGTCTACTCCTTCTTGCACGAATCGGTAGATATCCTGCAACACAACTGTATCTTGCTCCATTCCTTGCACTTCGGTGATATTCATCACACGTCGCGGGCCACCTTGAAGTCGGTTGGCTTGAATGATCACGTCGACAGCTCCGGCCACCTGCTGCCGAATCGCCTTAATCGGCAAATCGTATCCGGCCATCATTACCAGCGTTTCAAGACGAGCAATCGCATCCCGCGGCGAATTGGAGTGCACCGTCGTCATCGAGCCATCGTGCCCCGTATTCATCGCTTGCAACATATCCAGCGTCTCACCTCCACGGCATTCACCAATGATGATGCGTTCGGGTCGCATTCTTAATGCATTCCGAACGAGATCGGTGGCTGTAATCGCACCGGTCCCTTCAATATTGGATGGCCGCGTTTCCAGCCGCACTACGTGCTCTTGTTGCAGCTGCAGTTCCGCCGCGTCTTCGATCGTAACAACACGCTGGTCGTTCTGAATGAAGCTGCTCAATGTATTGAGCAATGTCGTCTTTCCGGAACCAGTACCACCACTGATGATGATGTTCAAACGGGCTTTGATGCATCCCTCGAGCAACATCACCATCTCGGGTGTAAACGCTTTGAAATTGAGCAAACCCTCAAGCTTGACCGGGTTCGAACCAAATCGACGAATCGATACGCAAGCTCCATCCAATGCCAGCGGTGGGATAATCGCATTGACTCGAGAACCATCCTCCAATCGAGCGTCCACCATCGGACAAGTTTCATCCACACGCCGCCCGACCTTGGAAACAATTCGGTCAATGATCTGCATCAGGTGAGCGTTGTCTCGGAACTCCACTTCGGTCTTGACCAACTGACCGCGACGCTCAACGAAGATGCTCTTAGGCCCGTTAATTAGAATATCGCTGATCGATGGGTCTTTGAGGAGAAATTCGAGAGGTCCAAGGCCTAAAGTTTCGTCGAGCACTTCGTCGATAAGCTTGTCTCGCTCTGAGCGATTTAGAAACGTGTTTTCGCTGTCGCACAAGTGTTCGACAACTAAACGAATCTCCCTGCGAAAAGATTCTCCTTTGAGGTCACCAACCCTAGACAAGTCGATCTTGTCGACTAGCCGTTGGTGCATCCGACGCTTGATGATCTCAAACTCTTCTTGTTTGGATTGATCTGAGGTTCGTGGGCTGGTACTGACTGGTTTCATGGCTTCCTGCACATTTGGACACGGTCCATCACGAGAACGAAAAATCAAGTTTTTCGTCCAGAGCTGAGCAAGTAGTCCGTCAATTGACCGACATCGTTGCAAATCTGCATCGCACCTGCGGCAAGCAGTTCACTCTCGGGACGAAACCCCCATGTGACTCCAATCGCATGCAAGCCACATCCAAGTGCAGTTTTCATATCTGTGTTCGTATCACCAACATAAGCGATACGATCGATATCGACCCCCAATTGCGATACCAACCATTTCCCACTGGATGGATCAGGTTTGCGAGGAAATCTCTCCGTTTGCCCCAAAACAAAAGCAAATGTGACATCGCCAAAGAAGTGCTGCACGCAACGCTTAGTGAAATCCTCTGCTTTATTCGACAGAACCGACAAACTCACCGACCTGTTATTCAGATTTTTCAATAGTTCAACGATCCCATCGTAGGGTTTAGACTGATTATTCCAGCATTCGGCGTACGCGTGCTCAAAACGCCGCATGCAGTCCAATTTCAATTCGGGCTTTACTTCGCACTCTGGAAGCGCACGCTGAAACAACATCGCCAATCCATCACCAACCAATTGCTTGTATTCCGCAACCGGATACGTCGGTTTTCCCAACTCTCCAAGCACGCGATTGGCTGCCGCGGCAATGTCCTCCAACGAATCGAGCAAAGTGCCATCAAGATCGAATACTACTGCGTCAAAACTCATAATCTGCTTCCTAAGTCTCATTAGTGTCAAATGCAGTCACGTAGCAGGTTTCGTGAGAAACCAGCTGTCACTCTCATGCCGAGGCTTAGCCTTGGAACGCACTGCCTCCAAGGCTAAGCCTCGCACATCCCTGGATTTACTAAGCACCTCGCCGTTTGCTTTTACCATTCCATTGGCCGTCGGGCGCTAGCTAGCCCCGGTTTTCTATGGCGATCGACATTCGTCGAGAACCGCGGCTAGTAGCGCCGTTCGGATAACTTGTTCATTTCACCCAAAGACCGTGCACGCTAGGCATGACTAATCTAACCCGCTGCATTCTCTTGTTTTGCGATAATATCGTAGAGATCCAAGTCCTGTCTGCCGGCTAACATGGCAAATAGCTCTCGAATATTCCGAAACGCAGCCGACAATCCGACCCCAGCACCATCTTCAATACTGCCACCTCGCAAAACATAGAGGCCAGGTTCATTCGTGATGAACGAACTTTCGCTCACAGCAATGGCTGGCTTGCCCTCTATCAACTCCGAGGAAAGGCCAACACTTCGGCCTGAAGTGAGCGAAATAACTGCATCACAAGCCATTTCGACCGTTGAATCATCGTCGCGTAGAAACCGCAATTGATAACTGCCAGCTTCATTGCGTTGAATCTGCTCAACTCCCAAGCATTCGACAATAACGATATTGCAAGCAGCTTCGCGGATTGTCGACAGGGCACATTCAATCCATGAGCCATCATGCCGACGGTCCGAACGCACAACCCAAGTCAATCGACTGCCGGCATCGGCCCCAAATTGCTGTAAGTATTCGGTCGCAAATTGAACAGCTCGTACCGATTGTCCCACCAAACAAACATGCTTCCGAGCAACAGACTTCGCCTCAAATTTGCGATCGAGCGGCGTATGCAACAAAAAGGAATCTCGCAACGCGGCCTCACCGATTGCCAACCCGCCGCCTGGCCCCATGCCAGATTGCTTTTGCACAATGCCTCGACAGTCGATCACGATATCTGCCCGTGAGACCCATGGGCCACGATGCCGACCTTCGACCAGAATCCGGAACTCGTCATTGCATCGCTCTTGACGTTCAATCTCATCGGTCACATACGTCCTGCAACGAGACACATCGACGACTGGGCTTAAAAAGTGAATATCATCAAAGAGCAAATCCGTTTTCGCTAACGGCAAAAGATATTCCTCAGCAAAGCTCCTGCCCGTATAGACATCGCCTTTGGGCCGCCGAACATATTCAGGATTTTGCGCAGCGATCGCAGCATGGCCCATCGAGGTAGTGCATTCGCCAACCGTCACCGCCAATGGCCGATCATGCCAATCCAACAATCGATGGGCAACTCGTCGTTGCTCGAAGATCGACACAAAGTAGCCTAAGAATCGACCATAGATCGCCGCCTCCAGCCCAACTGGCCCCCCGCCGATGACGGCGATGGTGGCGGGTGTTTCAACCTCAGGGTCCCATTCAAGTTCAATCACGGTAGCGGCACATCTTCCAATACGAATTCAACGGTTTGATCGACCACGTTGCCTGGAGCTCGGTACATGAATTTGCAACCCTCGAGCCCTTTCTCGTTATCAAACAAATACGACAAGCCGACCTCCTTGTCGGTCATGCGGGTCGTTGACCAGCCTACGTGTTCTAATCGTTTCTTATCCTTGTTGATTAGAAACGCTTCGTGCGTGTTCGTCCAACCACGAAAAGACGATGTTCCGTCCCCCTCCGCATTCAGTGATATCCCAAC
>CANHVO010000251.1 GCA_947463915.1 Planctomycetaceae bacterium | reverse complement strand
CTGTCAACAGACTGTATACTCAAGATCGGCCTCCCTGATGTTCCTTAAGTTGCTTCGTAACAACAACTTATACGCAGGAGAGGCCACTTTTGTTTGCGACATGAATGAATAATCCGGGTTAAACGACTACTCGACATTCGTCGAGAGCCGAGGTTAGTAGCGCCCTATGGATAATGAATAATGAATCGGAAACATATTGCGATTTGCATATCCGCAACGACTTTATCGCATTGAGTCTTGGTCTAGGAAAGCCGAAACACGCATTCTACGTTAAGTTATGCCGGTTTTAACGCTTCTGCGTATTTCTTTTTTGATTTCCGTTTGACATTTGCGAAATCATTCAAGTTGATTCTTCATTGTCGGCTTGGCTCTGGATAAATTAATTCTGTTAACGATTTCTAGATTCTCACCCAGCTAAGAGCGGTCATGTCGCAATTGCCAATGCCGATGGAAAGTGAAGTGGAGCTGCTGATGCGCAATGCTCAACTTCGCGACGAACTTGAACCCTATTTGGATGAAGCGGTCGATCTTGTTTCGATCCGACACATGTCCTTGGTCGAAGAGAACGAGTTTCTCGCCTCCATCCTCGCTTGGGAGCGTGCTCCCACCCTGCCAATCAGTCAGTGGTTCGAACCGGAGCTAAAGTTACCGAAACCGGAAACCCTTACCGATTCGGAATTGTCTTCCCTGCTTTGGCAAACGATACAGCAACTCTACAATCAACGGATCGTGCTTGCACTGACGGATCACTTGAGCGACCGGCAGTTGTATTGTTTGATCGTCCGTGACATTCTGCCAGCTTACGAAAAGCGAATCGCGGAGCAACGCAATTTTCTTCATTGGCATTGCTTGCAAGACAATGACATGGAAGGATGGCTCAAGTATTATGCGACGGATATCGAGCGAGACCAATGGCGTGAGGAGAACGGGGTCGAGCCACCAGCGCAGCAGGCACCTCCTTTTCCTCGCAAAATGCCACGCAAACCAAGCAACATGAACTAATGCAAGAACTCAGACGCGTTACGGTCCAGCGAAACTTCACCGAGCAAACTCCAGGCAGTGTCCTCTACCGATGTGGTAACACGGTTGTGCTTTGCACGGCTAGCCTAGAGAAAAAAGTTCCTGACTGGATGGCCGGTCGAGGCAAAGGCTGGATCACTGCCGAATACAACATGTTGCCCGGCAGTACTTCTCCCCGCAAAGCCCGTGAACGGGCAGGCAAAGTGGATGGCCGTACGACGGAGATTCAACGCTTGATTGGAAGGTCGTTTCGCGCGGTGGCCGATCTCGACAAGCTTGGCGAGAGATCCTTGACGATCGATTGCGATGTTTTGCAAGCGGACGGTGGAACGCGAACCGCAGCCATTACCGGCGGCTTCATTGCGTTGGTGGATGCTGTGAATTCCGTATTTCGCGGCGTGCCAGCGAACGAGTATCCCATTCGTGGCAGTGTAGCTGCAGTGAGCGTGGGTATCGTCGATGGCGAGCCGACCTTAGACTTGGATTATGCTCGAGACGTTCGGGCGGACGTCGACATGAACGTGGTCATGACCGGAGATGGCAAGTTCATCGAGATCCAGGGGACTGGTGAAGAAGCGACGTTCGACGATGACCAACTGGCTTCTCTTTTGAAGTTGGCGAAGCAAGGGATACGCAGTTTGTCGGAAATACAACGACAATCACTCGGCGACGATTGGCCTTGGTAGTTCGCTCTTAGCGCGGCTGTTGTTGTAGCCTGGCTGTAGGGGACGTGTTTCTTCGTAGGTCTCTACTTCATTTCCCCACGAGACCCAACCCTTTGCTGGCTCGCGAGCAAAAATTTCCAGGTACGGACCGGGACTACATCGCTCGATGAGCTCATAGGTTTCGGCTGGCTTGCGTGAGTGCTCTCGCTTTCGGGTCGAGATAACATTCACTTGACGTCTTCCTGGATCGAGTGTCCGCATACTTCCCTTCAATCCGAACAAGATGAGTTCGGTAACATTGCGAAAATAGAAGCCGACCCCTCTGCCATCGGGGCCACCATCCTTGCGAACTTTGTACCAAACGAGGTTCGTCTTGTACTTAAAGCCCCACGCGTCCATCAATTCGAGGCCTTCTTTGAGAAGAGCATTGGGGCACCACATATAAAGATGGCATGCTTTGGCGGCATGGGCAGCGACCGGCATGCGTTTTAAGTCCGCGAGTTGCATTGTCTCGTAGCGGTTCAAGCGTCGGTGCTCGGGAGCCATTTTGCCGGTTCGGTTCTCAAACCGCCATGGCGGGTCGATCAAGATCGTAGAAAATTTCTGGCCAGCTAGGCCGTCAAGCTCGCTTCCAAATTCGATTGCATCCGCGCCGAACCGTGTCTTGTTTTCCTGGACTGGCGAGGTCGCTTCGTTTTCGTCGTTCATTCATTACTCTTCGCTAAGGGCTCCGAACTGAGTCAATTGGTAATCATAGCGGCGTTACGTGAACGAACAACTAAGGACACGGACTAGAACTGGACACTTTGAAAACGTTTGTAGCGAGCACGAAGATGTCTTTCTCCCCTTCTCCCTCTCTGAGGGAGAAGGGGTTGGGGGATGAGGGTGTGAAGTGATTGTCCAACGCCAAATCCCTCACCCCCCGGCCCCCTCTCCCTTTATCAAGGGCGAGGGGGAGATGAAGTCTCGCCCTGTTTTTCAGCCAATTACCGTTAGATGATGGCATTCAAGCCAAGTGGGTGGCTCGCAACGGTCTGCCAATTTCCGGATAACTTGTTCAGGTACCCGTTTCTCCCGTCCTTTGTTTTGGCGGAGTATCGTCTCGAATGCAGGTTCTAAATAAACAATCTCGATGCGAGCGTCGTAGTCAGCAAATAGATCCAACCAGCGAGCTCGTGTTTGACGCATCGTGTTGGTCGCGTTGAAAGCAAAGGAAACTCGGTCCCGAAGAAGTTCCCGGCAGCGTTCGCGAGCTACTTGTGCTACGGTACCTTGATTGTCCGTCGGCTCCACATCGAGTTCGTCTCGTAATTGGTCGAGTGAAACGATGGGAAGCTGCGGGCGATGTTTCGCAAGCCAACTGTCCTTGCCGCTTCCTGGCAAACCAGCCATCAGTGTCACCGTAAAGCGATGGTCTTCATGAGGAACATAATGCAAGTCCGGCGTTCGTTGACGAAAATAGGCAAATCGTGCGTGTTCCGATTGGAATGGATACGGAGCCGAGAAACAGCCGACTTCTTCCGCCAGAAGTTTCCAGTAATGCAAATTTTCTTCGGGGCGGCTCATTGATTCAGTATCTCGGCCGCGTGTGTCCGCAATCGCAAACAGATGCAAGAGCCGGTTGCTAACCAGCCAGGAATGCCGAACGATTTCGTAAGTAGGTGATTCACGCTCGCTCAGAAACACGGGGCGACCATGGTAACGAACCATCCTCGCAATCTCTTCTCGCATTGGCAACCCACACCCAAGTTCGCGCAGTACGCTCCTGGCCACATGCTCTCCTTTGACCGCGTGTTTGGGGGACGTAACCCTGCCGGTTACCTGGTCCACTTCGGTTGTCATGGGCTTCGCGACGTCATGAAACAGCGCCGTGAAGGTAAGCACGCGTTGTTCGTGTGGCGTTAGTGTTGTCCATTCATCTAACAACGGCAGTTGCTCAAGGACTCGCTGGGTATGCGTCCACACGTCTCCTTCAGCATGCCACTGTGCATCTTGAACGCATTTTGCCATGGCAGTGCACCACGATTGAGTTTCAGCCCAACGTATGACCTCGTCGATTTGCGCGTTTTTAAGTATGCCCCATTTCATGACCAAATATCTACACCTTCCGCCAATTGATTGGCGACCATAGTCTGCGATTGCCAATGCGTACTCAGCTTGACTCGCTCCACAAACTCATGGCGAACGATTTTCGCTCTGCCTGTTACGACTCCATCCGCTTCGGTGCGAAGGTACAGTCCCTCCATCAGATTGTCTTGACGATGCGTGGTCGGATTATCAAATTGACTGTTAAACAATGAGGGACCGATTTTTGCCGCTAACTCCTTTCGCGAAAGCGAACCTTTGCTGAGGACCGGGACTGTCTCGATTCCAGTGTTTGCCAGAATGGCGAGGCGCTGTTCGAGGTCCAGGAAGACTTCGCGTTTCTTGTCAAAGATATCAAACTCGTAAAAGTAGTGTGATAAACTTCGGTAATGTATGGAATGGCGGGCGTACACCCATTCGCCGAAGAGTATGAATTGGTCACGGAGACGGTCCTCCAATGTGTTGCGTTTGACGGTCACCCATTGCTTGAACAGATCGTATTGTTGATGCATACCTTCCGAAATGATGTGGCCTCGGCATTGCATTACCAATGCACCTTGTTCGGAGAAATGGATCCCAACATTGGTGCCGTCTACCTTTTCCTCAACGATAAGAGATGGGTTTGAGATAAAGCGATTCGACTCCGCCTCATTCATATGCTTGTCGTCATCGGTCCCTTTGGAGCCGAACAAATGTGGCGTCCGAGGGTATTTTGTGAAGTTACCGTGTGAGGCGCCCATGATGCATTTCCGAGCCAAAAGATACGATTCATTGTGAAGTCCCACAGACATTTGTGAACAAAAAATGGTTCGCGCCTTCGACTAGGAAAGCGTGAATTCCATTCTGTCGCGAATTTCTATTGGAACCACCATACCAATTCTCGATTGCGCAAAGAGACGGCATTGGGTTGATCAACGACGGGAAGCATTGATGGCGTTTGTTGAACTTCCTTCGAAAACTCGAATCCCCAAAGGACGGATTGGCGATCGATCAGCTGGTATCCAAAAGGGAGGTTTCCGACAGGTTTAAGTGCGCTCACCGAATCGGGTAACTGACTCAAGCTTTGGGGCTGTTCATTGTGACGGCGAGAATATAGACGTGTAGCGATAGCGACTCGTGCTTGTCGATGCAATTGTGAGTCGTTGATTTGCAGGGCGGCTATAGAACTGAATGCAGGAGCAAGGAGTCCAGTCAAAATCAAGTCAACCTGTTTCGGTAGTGACTTTGCATCTTCGAGCATTTCTTTCTCAAGCATGCTTGCATTTTGATAAAGGCGTTGCCAATCAGCTGTTTGGATTTCGATCGCCCGCCGCATCAGACCGATGAAATAAACCGCATCGTGTCCGCGTGCAGGAATGCGAATATTTGTCCGCATGCTGCTGCCGGGATTTTCAAATACAGGCAAGTTTGTTGTCATTTCATCGCTCATGATTACTCGCCATCGATCGCCAATGTCGCAGTACGGTTGGAGGAGATGATCCAGTTCAACGAGTTGCTTTTCTGCGAAAAAATCCAATTGAATCGCCTTTTGCAAAGCACGTAAGGCCATTCTCCGTATCGAGATACCAACAAACTTTGAGACGATGAAAGGAACAGCGTCCACCTGTTTGGACAGGGCAATAAGAGTGCACACATCTTGAAATGCTCGATCGGCGTCTCTTTCATGTATTGCAACCTGAGCATCGATTCGGAGTATGCACGCTACCGTTCTCGTACTTTGCACTTCTGGTAACAGCGTTTCCGTCGATTGAAAAACGATTGGAAAGTATACTGGCTTTGGTTCCTGGGCCAATTGACGAACTTCGTCGATTAAGTCCTTTTGCTCGATCGTGAAGCGTTTACAAACATCGGCGGCCCGCCAATCGACGGATGCATCAAAGTCGTCTGCAAACGGATCGATTTCTATGTTGCGATCGAGCATAGGTACACCCGATGCACTCTCAGTGAATGGCATTGAATTGCATTCAGCAAATACTTTCGTCCAAGCAAGAGTCTTTTCGTCGGAGGTGTTTTGAAAATAACGCTGGGAAGAAGTATCATTGTCGGTCGCAAATCCTTCGTCATGCAATTTCCGCAACTCGTTGTTCATCGCGTTGCGCCCTTGTGCTTCGCGTATTGTCCATCCCACGCGAAAGAGGAAGACAATCGAACTGATAGCAATGATTGGAATCGCAAAAATTGAGACGATCAACCACCAACGAAATCGTTTCCTTTTGGGTGGTTGCTCTGGAACTGACGATATAGACGCGTATGGTGAGAGATCGTTCATGGGTGAATTTGCGTTTCAGTTCAAACAGTCGGAATCAGAACGGCTATTCCGAAGCACTGACGCTATTGTAGCTTTTAAAACACTTTGCGAACGGTCTCTATGCAAACACAAACCACAAAAAACCCTTTCCAAAAAGCCAGGGCATATTTTGCCCCAGGCTTTGATGTGGATCATGGTAATTCAGTCGCAACCGCTCTGCAGCTGGGACTCACTCCAAATTGCAATCAGTCTTTCGCGGTCATTGTGCCGCACTTCGCTGATTCCATTTTGAGCAACTTGGTGTAAACACCGAGAAGCAAAAAGGGAGCGGCCCAATCGCCGACAAAGCGACTATCGTCTCGGCGGCCATTCATTTTTAGTAGCAATGATATGCCGATCGACCCTAAGGCGGCGACCAACCACGCGTCGGGTGGTATCTTTGCCATGGTGGTTTCAATCGAACAGGGTTGCATACCGCAGCACTCGGAGTCCATTGAGTTTTGGTTCATCATCGTATCATTCGTTAGTTTGTTATATGGTTCGTGTTATAGAGCAAAGCCGTACAGCGAAGCATGGCTTCGTTGAAAACTCGTTTAACAGTCAGCCGTAGGCGTACTTCCAAAGCTGCTGAGTACGCTTTCGGCTAACCCTTAAACAAATCGCCGAGTTCTTCTATGCATCTCGGGCGGAGCCTTCAGGTGAATTGAACAAGTTAGCCAGACGGCTAACCGGGGCTAGCGCCCGACGGCTAATTGAACGGCAAACACATGGCTATGTGCTTACTGGATATGTTCGACCACGAACCAAACTTGGAGCTCGTTGAGCCGTATCAGGTTGGAGACGATAATGTCGTTGGTACCGAGATCGCCATGTTCCGCGGCTTCCCTTGCCATCGCTCGGGCTTCGAGCAGGATCACTTCGTGTGCTTGCAGCAATCGCTTGACTTGGGTCTCTGTATCTTCCCGGCCTTTTGGGCAGCGGGGGATCATGGATGTTTCGGCGACATCGTGTGCCATCGCGATTGAAACTCCTCCGAGCGTTTGGATACGTTCCGCCAAGATGTCGGCCAACGCCTCTTGCTCTTCGTAGTGTTTGTCGAAAAGCAGATGAATCGAATAGAAGTGTGGACCTGAGGCTTGCCAATGATGTTTTTTGTAAAGAGAACCGAGGGTTAAAGTGTCGGCAAGCAATTGATTGAGATTGTCGACACTTGCTGCGGCAACGCTTGATTCCATGGCCAACGGGTTTCGTCGCACAGTACCATATTCTTGAGACACGCCGCGTGCGGATGGAATGATCGGCTCTTGCAAATGGGAAGGGAGTACTTTGGTGATGGTTGAAGTTGTCATTTGGATTGGTTCTTTTCTTGGAATAGGAAACGGTAATTTTGGATTTTTTGGTTGTCGCTTCGCACTGCCGTCAGGTGTGATTTGGTGACCCGACGCGTGAATTTTGAAGTTGAGAGTTTATGTGCTTCCGGGCCAACGGTTCGACCGTTTGTTAGCTAACGTCTGTATTCGATACAAACCGTCGGGCCCTCTCCCGAATGTCGCTGAGGCTCCATTCGACCTCCCCCAGCTTTGCTAGGAAAGGTGCCGTTGGCCGTTGCTACCATGAGTCAGCTGACGGTGATCAGGTTTTCGACGTTGGTCACACCAGGTGCATGCCAAGCTGCCGCGGCGACTTCTCGACGCTCTTCCCAAGACCGAACTTGGCCGGAGAGAGTGACTCGTCCTTCTTCGGTAGCGACCGTGATGCATTGAGCGTCTAATTGAGCATTGCGCTTTAATGCTGCTTCGATCGAATGCTTGACTTCTGAGGGCATCAGCATCGGCTTGACCTCGATTTTGTTCGAAACACCTTTCACACCGGCCAAGTACTTGATGGCGTGTTCTGCGGAATGGCGCTCGTATTCCCAAGTTGCCAGCCCCGTGAGCGTGACCCAGCCATTCTCGACCGTTGCCAGAATGTGAAGCGGAACCCATACATGCCAGCCGAGAGTGCTGGCAACGGATTCGGCAATTTGGGCATCGGTTCGCATTTGGCCATCGACGACATAGACTTCGAGTTCTTCTGCTATGGCTTTGACCCCAGAGACTCGTTGAACGGCGAGTTCCGCAGCGTTCTTCTCTGCATAGTTGGAGACGGTTCCGCTAAGGGTGACAACTCCTTGATGGGCTCTCACCGTGATGTCGCGCGACTTGATGGTGGAGTCCCAGAGAAGCTCCTCCATGATCTCATTTTTCATTTGTGAATCTGTTTTCATCGTGACACCTGATTCTGCCGTTATGGCACAAAAAAAGCCGATGCGAATGGACACTTGTGAGTGTTCGTTCGCATCGGCCTACTTGATAACCAACCCTCCGACGTTCGGAGTGCGTTTTATTGAGTCGTCCAAATGTGTTTTTGGTCGGCGAATACCGTGATAACCGATACTCGCTCGATAGCACCGTATCCGTGTGGGACGGAGAAGGCAATACGCAATCTCGAAAACAAATCGACACAGCTGACAAAAGTAGCAGGTCGCATCCTGCAGATGCGCCCCACGGTGGGTCACTCTCGCCGAGAGTGACCTCCGTCGTGCCGTCCGTAGGAGTGAATGGAACATGACGTTTGGTGAACCGCACATGGAATGTGCCTACAACCTTGACGTTTGTCGGCTGTGTTCAAATCGTGTGCAAGATTGCGCCTTGCCTTTGTGTCGAAGTGCGTTATCGTCATAGAAGCAGTCGTGCTATTGGCTTTGACCGATATGTATCGACTTCACATTGGAAGACTAACTAAGACGCAGGTCGGCGATTGCTGGCTAGCGTGATGGATGAGTAGGCCGATGCAGTGGATCTCTCGAGAGGGAATCAACTGCGTCGGCTTTTTTATGGAAAAACAACGATGAACTCAAATGTTATTACTTGTGATCCGCAGACAACTGCACCTCACGAAACCATCGCAAACAATCGGCGGGTGCTTCTGCAGTCTCGTCCACACGGCGTACCCAAGCGAGAAGACTTTCGACTAGAAGTTTGTTCAGCTCCGGTACCTGGCCCAAATGAAGTTCTTCTTCGAACGTTGTATCTGTCTCTCGATCCATACATGCGGGGGCGCATGAGTGACGAACCGTCCTACGCGGCCCCGGTTCCGGTAGGTGGAGTGATGGAAGGTGGAACGGTATCCCGCGTCGAACACTCGAATCGCGATGACTTCGAAGCTGGCGATCTTGTATTGGGGTACGGTGGTTGGCAGGACTTTTCCATTTCGACCGGAGTGGGCTTAACTCGGCTTGATGCCAATATTCACAAAACATCATTGGCTCTTGGAGTGCTTGGCATGCCAGGGTTTACCGCATACATGGGACTTCTCGACATCGGACAACCAAAGAGGGGCGAAACGGTTGTTGTGGCAGCCGCAACCGGTGCCGTGGGATCGGTGGTCGGGCAAATAGCTAAGATTCGTGGTTGCCGTGCTGTCGGTATTGCTGGCGGCGCCGAAAAATGTCGCTTTGCCGTCGAAGAGCTCGGCTTTGATGAGTGCATCGATAGGCATGACCGCGATCTTGACAAGCGGCTTAAGCTAGTCTGTCCAGCTGGGATCGATATCTACTTTGAAAGCGTGGGCGGCAAGGTGTTTGACGCCGTACTGCCACTGCTGAACCCGCGTGCCAGGGTTCCTCTCTGCGGATTGATTTCGACCTATAACGACACGGGCGAAACGACGGGGCCCGATCGACTTGGAATCGTAGCACGTGCTCTTCTCACCAAGCGAATCAAAGTCCAAGGGTTCATTATCTTTGAGGATTATGCCGCCCGATTCGACGAATTCGCCAGTCAGATGGGAAAGTGGGTTCGGGATGGAGATGTCAAGTTCCGTGAGGATATCGTAGAAGGTCTCGAGAAAGCGCCCGAAGCATTCATTGGGATGTTAGCGGGAAAGAATTTTGGAAAACTTGTCGTGCACGTTTCGAATGGATAGAGCAACGCACCGATGATCCCATGCAACAATCCGATTCCATCAGTAGACGCCGATTGGGCTTCGCCGAGTCATGTTCATATCGCCTTTCTTTTGTTCGCGACACTCGTAGGGACGTATCTCTGTTACTTGCTAGCCTTGCCGTTCTTGCCTTCCTTGGTGTGGGCGATCGGGCTCGCTGTTCTAGCCGCACCCTACCAAAACTGGCTTGAGACGAAAGTTGGTCATCCGGGAATAAGCTCGCTCATCTGTACCTGTTTACTCGGTTTGTTGGTTGTCATTCCGGTTACGTTTGCCATTCAGCAATTGGCCCAGCAAGCTTCCAAT
>CANHVO010000250.1 GCA_947463915.1 Planctomycetaceae bacterium | reverse complement strand
CGTGAAGTCATCGCCAACACTGAATGTCGTACTGGTCGGATAAGCGTCTCGGTCGCCAGGTGTGATGTCTTTGCAATCCGATCCGTCTACGTTGACCACGAAAATGTGGTTGCGTTTGTCTTCAACGTAAGAATCCCAGTGGCGATAGAACAAACGAGTGAAGGTTTTGGCTTTGACGGGATTGGAGGCAGCTGCCTCGTCGTCTTCTTTGTTCTTGGCGTCCGATTCAGCAAATGGGAGTTCGCTCCATTTGGGATTCACCGCCGAATAAAAGGCGATGCGTTTGCCGTCCGGCGACCAGATGCCGCCGCTGGCACCGGTTGAGATGTCGGTTACTTTCGTTGGCTCTCCGCCTGCTACCAAATCGAGTATGTACAGTTGCGAGCCGCCGCTTCGATTGGACTCAAAGAGAATCTTGGAACCATCTGGGGACCAGCGAGCATGCGAATCCGCTTTCCCCGAATGGGTGATTTGGCGAGGTGTTTTGTTTGTGTCTACCAACCAAAGCTGAGTATTCTTTGCGTTCTTGGTCGGGTCTGTGATCTTCGTGACTTGGTAAACGATCTGGTTCCCGTTTGGGCTCAATTGCGGATCGGCAATACGAGCTAGGCGGTACAAATCCTCCAGTTTCATTGGGTGTGTATCTTTGGACATAGCTGGTTGAATGACCGCTGGAGCGAAAACAAAGAGTAGCGTCAAAGCGACCCAATTTAACTTAAGCAACATAGTTGTAGAATCAGTCTGTTCTCAGGAGTTGAGATTCGATCCCTTTCAAAATGGATCGAGAGAAGGATTGCTATCATACTCGTTGACAAAAAGGCATGCTACGGCTCACCAAGCTCCGTCGATACATTTTGCCCAGGCCGCAATTTTGGCATGCCAGCTCTAAGAGAATTGCGAATTCAGGTCATGGCGGTATCCACGCGGACGGTGTAAACGGCCGAAGAATATTCCTTCGGAGGGCCAGCTTGGCGGCGGCGCCCTCGCTGGTGTCGAATACTTTTCGAGGACTCTTCTAACGCTATTTGCGTTTTGAAAAGGTGCAAGGGATGGCAAACGAGTCGGTACGCGGCTTCCGAGGCTGGGTTTATGCGATTTTGGTCGCAATTTGCCTAATGCTCATTTTCTTTGCGAGCGAAAATCTCTCGCGACTCAAGCTGCCTGGTTACTACCAAGCTCCTAGAACGGTTACGTTGAGCATTTCGACCAAGCCCAAAAACATGCCGCGGATTGCAACGGAATCGATTCCTCTGGAGATCGAGACCCTAAACACACCCATCGAGTCCGCTTCTTGGCTGGATTATCGGGTCGCTTCACAAACCTCAATTGCATTGCTGGAACCACCAGCTGGCGCACGCTTAGCTGCACCCATTTCGCCCTCGATTGGCATCGACCCGTTTCTCGACCCCACCCGGGTCCAAAGAAGCCCTTCGGTTTTAGCCGAATCAGCCGCAAGCTCAACTCAGATCGCTGCAACCAATGTTTCCGCGACCCGTTACGAAAATCTCACCGAGGGTTTCAACCGACCTCTGCTTTCGCCGGATCGATTGCCTACCGAAACCAATAAACTTTGGCCAAGCTCAGTTCGTCTGCTAAGTGAAATTGAGAAAGTCCAAACGCTCGCCACAACTCAATCCGAAACCGAAGTCCAAGAATGGGCCGCAAGAATCGCCTCCAACTTCACACGACTAACGAAGCTTGCATTGGCGGATGACGAATCCCCCGAGACATTGGGGGCGTTGCACTCGTTGGCCGACGAAGGGGTTGAAATCGCGGGGCAGATCCTTGAAAAAGACTCAAACCTATCGAGCGAAGTCGCAAGATTGTCCTACTCCATCGAGAGACGGTTCGCAGTTTGGAACGCTGTCTCCGCGTGTGTTGGACACGGCAAAACACGCCTCATCGCTGTTCGAAAACACGAAGTAGACCCAACTCGTCTTCGCGAGTGCCTAGCGAACGTCGAATTAGCGATCCAAAAAACGGGGGACACAGCTAGCTGGAACCGCTACCTGATGATCGATGCGTTGAAACAGCTTGCTGCCAACGACATCACTGGAAAGCAAGATCAAGTGGATCTGGTGCGGCAATTTCTAGGACGAGTCACGGACCTCAGAGTCAGCCAAGGCCAACGAGCTTTCTTATCATCCAGTGAAGTACACAAACTAGCAGACCAAGTTCATCCGTTGTCGATTGGACCTGTCGACTATCGCAAACTGATCGAAGACATCGAAACCCTGGAATCGGATCCCGTGCACCGCTGCAGCAAATCACTAGCGGATTCGATGCAATCGCTCCGTTTCTCGGAACACCCAGAGCAAGCAGCTGTGGCCAATGCGATTGGAGTGCACTACCGAAACGCAAACCTGCGCTTGGCTGTCTCCGAAGAGTTTATCAACCGTATGATGCCCAAGCATTCCGTCATCGAGAAGCCTGTTCGTCAAAGTATTCTCGGAGCCGATACACGCGGTGCCAGCCAAATCGTTACCAAGCTTCACGTGGACTTCATCAAAGATCCTAGTGCGCTGAAATTGGAATTGAATCTGGATGGAGATATCAATAGCAAAACCAAATCAAGTCGCCATGGCGCGACGTTTTACAACTCGTCGGTTGCCAATGTCAACGCGGTCCGTGAACTGACCATTTCAACGCACGGAATGAGCATCAACGGTCGCCCTGCGACAGTCGAGTCCCGAGATTCATTGCGAAACTTTTCGACCGACTGGGATTCACTTCCTATCTTGGGCGATATGGTACGACAGTTTGCACACAATGAGTTTGTTCAAGCTCGTCCGATCGCCAAGCGTATCATGCAAAGGACGATCGCCAAGCAAACCGACGAGGAGTTTGACGTTCAGTTGCAGGACAAGGTTCGGGCCACTGAAACCCAGTTCAACAAGCGGTTGCTCGGTCCGCTTCAGGCGTTGGATCTACATCCCATGGCTGTAGATATGCAAACGACCGACACTCGGCTCATCGTTCGATACCGATTAGCAAGCTCGGACCAATTGGCCGCCTACACATCCCGTCCGATTGCTCCTGCGGATAGCCAGCTCTCGATTCAAGTCCATCAATCCGCCTTCAATAACATGGCCAGCCAAATCGTCGCGGGAGATCAAGACTGGACGATGCAAGAGTTGTCGGACAAGATTTCGGATCTGCTGCAACAACCACGTCAACCTCTCCCTGCCGACGCGCCGTCCGACGTGACAGCTCGTTTTGCTGAGACTCGGCCCATCACGGTGGAGTTCGAGGATGGACGGATGTGGCTGACCCTGCGAGTCGCTTCGCTTGAACAACCAGGCCGTATCCACTTGACCAACTTCGTGATCCGAACAGCCTATCTTCCAACCGTGGATGGCTTGCAAGCGGAATTGAACCGTGACGGAGTCATCAGTGTGGACGGCTACAAGCTCGGCACGCGAGAACGCGTTCCGCTAAGAGCGATCTTTTCGAAGGTCTTTTCAAGTCGCGCAGCGGTCCCAATGGTTTCGGAAGAATTGCTTCGCGATCCGCGGGCTGAAGGCCTAGCTGTTTCACAATTGGTTCTGCACGACGGCTGGCTTGGCATGGCCATCAGCGATGACAAATCCCCGCACGTGGCGATTGTCAAAGCGAATCAAGAAGCATTGCGCCGCTAAGGCGACTCCAATCTTCATTTCGGCTTCACTCACGGTCGCATCCGGCAGATGCGACCCACTGTTTGAGTGATTCTCCTGTTCGCGAATTGTGGCAAAGCACTAGGCTTGGATGGGTTTGGAAGTTACATTCCATGAACCTAAGTTTCCACATTTCCTCGTGTTTTCCGCACATTTCAACATTCAGACCATGGCCCGCGAACTATCGACTATCCGAAATATCGGCATTATTGCTCACATTGACGCCGGCAAGACCACAGTAACAGAGCAAATGCTGTACATGAGCGGTACCAAGCACAGGGCTGGATCGGTCGACTCTGGAACAACCGAAACCGACGACGATCCCGAGGAACAGCAACGCGGAATCACTATTTTTGCCGCGTGCGTGACCTTTCAATGGAAACAATGCACGGTCAACCTCTTGGACACCCCCGGTCACGTCGATTTCACCGCCGAAGTCGAACGCTGCTTGCGAGTTTTGGACGGCGCCGTCGTGGTCTTTAGCGCCCGCGAAGGGGTCGAGGCTCAAAGTGAAACCGTTTGGCGGCAAGCCAACAAGTACGGTGTTCCTCGCATTGTCTTCATCAATAAACTCGACCGCGAAGGGGCAGATTTTTATCGGGTCCTAGAGGAAATCGGTCCTCGCTTGAACGCCGACCCTGTCGCTATCCAAATCCCTGTCGGCCAAGGCCCAAGCCATACGAGCGATCCGTTCCAAGGGATCATCGATTTGATCGATCTAAAACTGCTTCGGTTCAACAAAGAAGACCAAGGAAAGACGGTCTTGGTGGAAGAGATTCCTGAAGAGTTGTTGAGCGACGCAATGGACTGGCGAAATGTCATGCTCGAGAAACTCTATGTCCACAGTAGCGAAATGATGGAGTTGGCAATGGAGGAAAAACCGATCCCCAACGACTTGATTCGCTCCGCGTTGCGCGACGCATGCATCGCGTTGAAACTTCAGCCAGTCCTTTGCGGATCAGCCCTTCACGGTGCCGGTGTTCAACCGCTGCTCGACGGCGTTGCGAGCTACCTTCCATGCCCTCTTGATCGACCTGCTGTTACGGGGGTCGACCCAAAGAAAAAAGATAAGACATTGCAGCGCAAGCCGGACCCGAAGGACCCCTTCTGCGCGCTTGTTTTTAAAGTTCTGCCAGCCAAGACCGGCGATATGTTTTGGATCCGTGTCTACTCGGGCAAGCTGGATTCGAATTCGCGTGTCTACAATCCGAATCGCGACAAAAAGGAAAACGTTGCCCAACTTTGGCAAATCCACGCGACCAAAAGGGAACGACAAGGACAAATCGAATCGCTCCAATGCGGCGATATCGCTCTCATCATCGGCCCTCGCGATTCGATCACCGGCGATACGCTCTGCGACACGCGAGACATGATCGAGTTGCCATCGATCCAGTTTGCTCAATCTGTTATCTCGATGGCAATTGAGCCCGAGAACGCGACGGAGCGAAAGAAACTGGCCGAGGTCTTGGAAATGCGAAAACGACAAGACCCAACCTTCCACGCCATCGAAAATCCCGAATCGGGACAAACGCTCATCAGCGGCATGGGCGAATTGCACTTGGAAGTGATCAAGAACAGCCTTGTCCGCGACTACCAACTCAACGTCAAGTTCTATAAGCCTCGTGTAAGCTATCGCGAAACAGTTGGCAGCCTTACCGAAGTCGTTGGGGAATGCAATCGCCAAGTAGGCTCGCAACAGCTTTTCGCTCGTCTTCAGGTGCGATTTGAACCCTTGGAAGATGTCTCAGCCAAAGTCATTATTTTGGATCGAACCCCGATCGAAAAGATGCTGCCCGAGAATCTTCGGCAAGCAGCTTTGGAGGAACTCAAGAATCGTTCTGAGGGTGGTGGTCTGATCGGATCGTTCCCTTTGACAGGAATGCGAATCAGTATCCTCGGCGGCGAAATTGCGGAAGTTGGTTCGGACGAAGTTGCTTTCAAGATTGCAGCGAATGATGCCTTTGATGAAGGGCTAAAGATCGGTGGTCCAACGCTTCTCGAGCCTGTTATGAAGATGGAGATTACAACGCCTCCCGACTACATGGGTGAAATCGTCGGTGACTTGCAGCAGCGGCGAGGACTCATCGAACGTTCCGAAACAAAGGGGGCTATCGCCAATATCACGGCACTAGCGCCGCTCAAGGAACTCTTTGGCTACTCAAGCGCCATCCGATCGCTGAGCCAAGGCCGCGCGGGCTGTTCGATGGAGCCTCACGGCTATCAAATTGCCCCGAAGGAAGATGCGGAAGCGTTTGCGCTGTGATGTTCATTTCATTAGATGGTATCGACGGAGCGGGCAAGTCGACGCAAATCGATCTGCTTCGCAAGCATCTTGAAGCCAAGGGGGCAACGGTCGTTTGCTTCCGCGATCCAGGTTCAACGAAGCTGGGCGAAGCGGTTCGAGAAATCCTCTTGCACCGCGAGGACATCCCGCTCGCCAATACGTCCGAGATGCTCCTGTACATGGCGGCCCGAGCCCAGTTGGTCGCGGAGCAGCTTCGGCCCGCACTGGAGTCGGGGGCGACCGTAATTTGCGATCGTTTTTTGCTGGCGAACGTTGTCTATCAAGGAGTCGCAGGTGGCCTTTCTATTGACGATCTTTGGTCGGTAGGAAAGTGCGCAACGGGCGGTTTGTCCCCAGACGCGACGATTGTCCTCGATCTCGATCCCGAACTCGCTTTCAAACGAATCCAGCGAGGCCCCGACCGACTTGAGAAACGAGGACTCGATTACTTCCGAACAGTTCGGCAAGGTTTTCTAGAGCAGGTGGCAAACACCGGTGGAAAGTCGACGATTGTTGATGCTTCGCAGGATATCGAACGTATCCATCTTCAGATCGTCGATTTTGTGGATCGAATTAGGGGAGGCTAAGTTGTAGCGAAAGTCGTCAAGACTTTCGGTTGCGTCGCCTAAACCACCGAAACTAAGTTGTAGCGAAAGTCGTCAAGACTTTTGGTTGCGTCGCCTAAACCACCGAAACTCTTGACGAGTTTCGCTACAAAATGCTACACCTTAACCCCAGCTTGCTTAAGCTCTTCGATTGCCTTCGCAATATCTCCCGGCTGGAGCTCAACTCCGCGGCAGCCATCTAACAATAGGGTCGTTTCGAATCCCTCATTAACTGCATCGAGCGCGGTGAAACGAACGCAGTAGTCGGTTGCCAACCCCATAACAGCGACCTGATCCACTCCCTTGCTTCGTAAGAACTCAGCCAGCCCAGTCGACTTCTGGTGTCCGTTATCGTAGAAGCCGCTGTAACTATCGATCGACTTGTCCGTTCCTTTACGAACGATCTTCGAGATGCCATGAGTTTCGAGGCTAGCAACCAATTCGGCTCCAAATGTTTCCTGAATACAGTGATCAGGCCAGGCTGTTTGCGGCAGCCCGTTCAGCAGGAATTGCTGGCCTATTGAAACTCCTAAATGTTGGCTTGCAAAGCTCTGGTGATCTGCTGGATGCCAGTCCTGCGTCGCAACGACCAAATCAAAGTTCGCCATAATTTGGTTCGCGATTGCGACCACCGCCATTCCATCAGGTACAGCCAACGCTCCCCCCTCGACGAAGTCGTTTTGGAGATCGACCAAAATCAAAGCTCGAGTACTTGTTGTTTTAGATTTCAAAGTGGAATCCCTTTTTGACCATTGTGTGATATTTCTTTTCGTTGAATCGGTAGAGTCGGGCGGCTCGATGCGCGACCCCAGACTGCATTTCACCTGTTTCTTGAAGGATACCCATGCTGAGTATCTTCTTTCGGAAGTTACGCTTATCGATGGGGCGGGCCAAAACCGTTTCGTACATTTTTTGCAACTGAGTCAGCGTAAAGTTTTTCGGAAGCAATTCAAAACCAATGGGCTGGTAACACACTTTGGCTTTGAGGCGATCGTACGCTGTTTCAACGATGAGAGGGTGATCGAAGCAGAGAGGAGGAGTTTCGCACATCTTAAACCAGACAGCCTCCGCTGCATCTGTCGTCGCATGCACTTTGAAGTTAGTCAGACGAACGAGGGCATAGTAGGCAACCGAAACCACGCGCTCGCGAGGGTCCCGCTGGAGATCGCTAAAGGTGTAGAGCTGTTCGAGAAAAACGTGGTCCAAGCCAGTCTCTTCGCGGAGCTCACGCCGAGCCGCTTCGTCCGTCGTTTCGTCCATTCGGACGAAGCCGCCAGGCAGCGCCCATCTGCCTTCGAATGGCGGCAAGTCACGTCGAATGAGCATGACTTTTAAATCGCCTTCGTCCAGTCCGAATATCACGCAATCGACCGCCAAAGCTGGACGAGGAAACTCGTATTGAAAGCTCACGGTTCCTCCAGGACTTGCTGCGTCTGTCTTGCCTGCCTTACCAATCGAGACTTTAGTTCATGCAATTCCTGCTCCAAACCAACGGAGTACTTTTGCGGGTTGTCAAAGCGAAGAACGCTGCTGTGGAATTTTTTAAGCTGCTGTATTGTTCTTGTTCGGATCGAAAGAAGAGACGGAAACTCACCCAGTACCTTGCCATTTCTGATCGCTGGTTTGAGTAGGTCTTCGAAAACCATCGTGTCACGCATCTCGCGATAAATCGAAGGGTCGAAAGGATCGATGACTTTGCATGGAGCTGGAAGCGACTCAAGTTCATTAAAGATCATGTCGGTCGCCGCGTTTCCTTCAGCGTCAAAGTATCTTCGGACCTGTAGCGCCCCTGGCGTCGACGTCTTGATCAATTGTTCCGACAATTTGATTTTCGGCAGCCAAGAGCCGTTGCTGGATTGGATAGCACCAAGCTTATAAACGCCCCCAAGCGCGGGTTGGTCGTAGGCGGTGACAAGTTTGGTTCCAACACCCCAAACCGCGATTGCAGCACCTTGTTGCTTGAGGCTTTGAATCAATCGCTCGTCCAGGTCGTTGCTGGCCACGATGACCGCATCCGTGAATCCGGCCGCATCCAATAGCTGACGAGCTTCGATACTCAGACGGGCAAGATCACCGGAGTCCAGTCGAATTCCAACCATTCGGTGCCCGGAGCTTTTCAAGTGTTGTCCTACTGCAATCGCGTGCCTAACTCCTTCGAGCGTATCGTAGGTGTCGACGAGAAAGACGCAATTGTTAGGCATGGCCTTCGCATAAGCCGAAAACGATTCGAGCTCGGAGTCGAACGACATCACCCAACTATGAGCGTGAGTACCGCGAACTGGAATCCCAAAGAGCTTGCCGGCGAGCACGTTGGAGGTGGCGGAACAACCGCCTATGTACGCAGCGCGACTGGCGGCTAGCGCGCCATCGATTCCTTGCGCGCGCCGGAGACCAAACTCCAACACGGAGTCACCGTTGGCCGCCATCACGATGCGCGACGCTTTGGTAGCGATGAGGGATTGGAAGTTAACGATGTTCAGCAGAGCGGTTTCGAGCAATTGGCATTGGAGAATAGAGCCTCGAATACGAAGCAACGGCTCATGCGGAAAGACTACCGTCCCTTCTGGAACCGCATCAACGTCAACACTCAATTCCAAGCGGGACAAGTAGTCCAAAAAGGCGGGTTCAAAAATCGGATTTCCATCATTGCCAGTTATCGTCGCGAGAAACTCGACGTCATCAGCTTGGAAGCAAAAGTCACGAATCAACTCGAGGGCGGGTTGCAGTCCTGCTGCAACGACATAACCACCCCGAAATGGATTGCTCCGATAAAAGAGATGAAAAACCGACTGCTGGTCGGCTTTCCTTTGTTTCCAATAGCCAAATGCCATTGTGAGTTGATATAGATCGGTCAATAGCGCAAGTGATTTCATGTCCATTCCCACCTCCTTTAGGTTGGTGTTACTTTAACACTAACAAAAGAGGAGTCAATGCAACGTTTTGGAGTCGGCTTTCCGACACGGTAGTGTTCCGATCGCTACCTGAATCCCCCCTAAAGATATAATCGACCACCGCCCATAATAGGGGACGGGCGCTTTGTACGCTGCTAAACACTTGACATGGGCGTCTAATTCGTCATAGAATTTCGAAACTGTGGTTCTAGGGTCTCAGGCCTTTTTGATTTTTCCTAACGTTGAAGGAGTGCTTATGAAAAGAAGTCGCAAGGGTTTCACGCTGGTGGAGCTCCTGGTTGTTATTGCCATTATTGGCATTTTGGTTGGCTTGTTGTTGCCCGCCGTGCAAGCCGCACGCGAAGCAGCTCGTCGTATGAGCTGTAGCAACAACATGAAGCAATTCGCTCTTACGTTCCACAATTACGAGAGCGCGTTCAAAAGGGTTCCACGAACTGCAAGCCATATGGCTTGGTCGCGTACTGCCGGTAGTGCCGCTGACTCCAATTGGCACGGCTACTCAGCTCACGTGATGATTCTCCCTTACATCGAGCTAGGAAACGTTTTCTCTCAGTTCGACTTCTTGGATAGCCACTACGAAGGCGCTGTCAGAGCTGGAACGGCAATCCCTCCAGTTTTCAATGGTCGTCGCCGAGTTGCTCCATTCCTTTGCCCATCCGACCTCCCCTACCCAGCATCCCCAAACCCACAAGCTGGAACTGGCTGGGAACAGTCAGAAATGGGTTGGAACAATTACGGTGTTAGCGAAGGCTCAAACATGGGCTGGAGCGTAGGAAACGGCGACCAGAACGGTTTCTTCAAGCGAAATCGAGAGACTTCCTTTGCGGAAATCTTGGATGGTCTTTCCAACACCATCATGGCAGCTGAATTCAACAAGGGTGACAACACATCCAGTATTTTCAGTGT
>CANHVO010000249.1 GCA_947463915.1 Planctomycetaceae bacterium | reverse complement strand
TGGTATGCGTAGGATAGTACATTCTTTTTTTCCCGAAACGGGAGACCGAAAACTTGGCAGTTCAAGCCGTTGGCCACATAGCGATGGTAAACCTCGTTTTTCTGATCTAACACAACGACGATCTTGTGCCCTCGCTCCATCAACCCGAGTGCCAAACGTTCACAGGCCACCTCCGCCCCACCAATAAAAGGGGCTCGCGAAAACAATAGTAGTTTCAAATGTATTGGCAACCTAAAAATGTTTTATCGAGCAACAGAGTAGGTCATCACCTGTCTAGTCAATTTAACAATTCGTCAGAATAGATAGATTCAGAAAACGCACACGCATGGGCTAACTTATCTGGCGATACAAAGCCATAAGGACTTCAAATGTCTTGACAGGATTGAACTCCTGTTCGACACGGCGTCTGGCAAGTCGACCATATTGTTCCCTCATTTTCGCGTCCCCGACTAGACGTCTCGCTATCGAAAGCAACCTTGGAAAATCGCCAGTTTCCGCGATACAGTCGTCCATCCCTATAACTTCACGAACGGAACCACCGGCGTAACCAATTGTTGGCTTGCCACATGCCATCGCCTCACAGACGCTCATTCCAAAGGTTTCATACTCGCTCGTGCTAACAGAAACATCGATTGCCTGATGTACGGGTTCAATATCCACTAGGTCGCCTAAAAACAAAACATGTTTCTTGAGATCCTCTCGATCTATCATTGTGTGGAGCTCCGACGTGTAATCCATCTCATCAGAAACTGGACCACCCGCAATCACACCGCGAATCTCTGGAAATTCAGACCTTAGAACGGAAATAAGGCGGATAAAATCCTCGACCCTTTTCCTGCTGCGGAATGCGCAGGCAATTCCAAGAACAACGTTATCGGAAGTAAACCCTAACGATTCTCGAACCTCCATTCCCGATGTTGCTCGAACCCCAAAACGACTCGGATCTACGCCCATCGGTAACACGATTTCAAGGCTGTTATCGAGGAGGCCCTCTACCGCCTTGGATGAATCATTTTTCTGTGACTGAGCGGTCCATATCACTGCGGTTGGTGGATGCTGGTTTCCAAATGCCCATTCCGTAAAACCACGTTCCAGTCTGTACTGAACGTGACACACTGTTGGAACATTTAGCCATTTACCCAGTCGCCACGCAAAGGGAAAACAATTGTGCTCCATGCAATGAATCAATTCAATACGGCGTCTTCGAAGCAACAGGAAAGCACGGCTTATCCCCAGAAGACTACCTAAAAGTCTCTTTTTCGACAGAGGTTCTGCACTTGAGAGCCTATTCGCAAATCCCCGTGAATCCAACCATTCCTTTAGTGGTCCCTGTCTTGGAAGCAAAACCGTTGATTCGATCCCGCACTCCCGCCCCAGTTCGAACCAATCAAGAAACACCCTCGCAGTGCTTCCCAAATTCGGGTTGTTGGTGACGTATGCTATTCGTTTAGGCGAGCTCATCTTAAATATTCATGTCAATAAGCATGGCATCCAAACTCAAACCATTTTCCAAATCAGGACTGAAGAACATTGGTATTCGCCATACCGCTCACATACGCCCGAGATACTTTAAACCTGCTTTGCTTTCATCCATAACCATCTGTTACCAGGACTGCGCAATTCATCCGTAGCCATGCTCATCATCTCATCATCAACACCGAGTTCCTTTCCTAGGCTCATGACGCCGACAGGAAATTCGCACTCATCCAAGACGCTGATTTCGTGGGACTTGGAAAAGCGTTCTATAAGGCGGTCTGTCACGCCAGGAACGATGAAATCGTGCGTCTCCACCAGGATGTCACACTTGTCAAGTTCGCGAACGGAATCAGAATCCAACCAATATTTCAACTTGGGAAACTCGGTTTTAACAGAGAAAAAATGAGGGTCTTCCAATAGGACAGTCTTTTTGGCGTTAGGGATATTGCACGCATGTAGGCCCTCCTTGCCAAACGGGCCTTACCCCATTTCCAATAGACGCTGTATCCCAATTGCCACATATACAACTCCGCCAGTTGAGCTCGCAAACGCCTCATCCCTGGCTCGCCGATTTCAATCTGCTTGGGTAAATTCTCGAAACCCTCGATTAACCCTTTGATGATCTTTTCCTTTTTTTCGAAATTCATCACAGTCGCTGAACCACTGGAATTGCTATCGTGAACCCGATACTCGACATGAACATTGTCGAAATAGGCAAAACGCATCCCAGCATGAATGGCTCGCGGTATCACGGCTTGATCCTCCGCCTCATTGTAAAAGGCTGTCACAAATCGGCGTTCCTGAAAAAAGGATCTCCTTATGACGGAATTCTGCAACCCTGCGAAAAGGCCTACTCCACCCAAAACTTTCTCCAGTAGATCCTTCGTCTCGATAAGATGCAAATCTCCCCGTTTCTCAAAAGCAAGTAACAGGAATTCTTGCGGCCTGCCCTCCGTGTAGAAGCAATTTTCCGACAGTATCTGTTTGGTACTTAAGTCGACGATACGACTTGCTCCATAGACCCAATCGACATCCCCGAATTTCTCCATCGCATCGACACAGTCTCGCAAATGATGCGGCAACCAGGAATCGTCGCTGTCGTAGAAGGCAACATACGTCCCACAAGCGGCGTCCAAACCGCGGTTGCGCGCGGCATAGGCGCCTTGATTGTTTTGGTAAATGTACTGCCAGGGTTGAACCAAACTCTTCAAAGGTTGCGCAAGATAATCTCCAGTGCCGTCTGTGCTTCCGTCGTCTACAACGATCAACTCCCAATCCTGAAACTCCTGCGATGCAATCGAATGGATCGCGTCCTCCATGAAACCCAGCCGGTTGTAGGTGGGGAGGATAATACTTACTTTGGGAACCTTTAGGCTGTTGCTCATCGATCTATCGTTGCCAAATGCGTAAGTACTTCACGAATAGAATTCATACTCGATCAGGAGTCAGATGGGGTTACGATCTGGGCGTATTCAAGCCAATCGCCGACGATTCGCAGACACTCTAGACGTGCAATCATCGGCTGCCAACTCAACTCCCGACGGGCTAAATCGCTAAGGACCGTCGCAGGACGTGGCAAGATCCTCAGCGGCTCCTTGCAGGCCTCGGCCGATTCCAGCCGATAAGTTGCGGCAGAACCAAGCCCTGCGAGCTTCTTGACCCGCCGCTTCCAGATCGGTTTGCGCTCCAACCACTGCCTCGCAGCCGATCCGACATCCGTCTGCCATGCGAAGGCCTTCAATACCTCCTTGACTTCCTCGGACTTGGCCAACCCCAAAATCGTCCCCGATTTTGCAGATCGCTTACTACCCTCCGAAAGCTGTGGAGAATAAGCCTCCGGCTCGGTCCGAAACGTCATTCCAAAGCGGTTCGCAAAGTATCGATAAAACTCGCCCCAGGTCATCCCATCGTCATCGGCCAACGTGTAGGTCTTGCCCAAGCTGATCTTGTTTTCCAACGATCGAACGATCGCTTCGCAAAGGGAGTCGACATAGACGGTGTTCGATGGAGTATGCTCGGCTCCGCTGAGTACCAATCGACCCTCGGCCATCGCTCGAATGGGGTTGGTGATAAAGGTCTTTCCATAAGGCCCATAGACACAGCCTGGGCGAATCACCGTAAAGGGAACCGAGCCGTTGCGAACGGCTAGCTCTGCGGCCAACTTGCTCGCTCCATACGTATTCCCTTCACCGGGCTGGGTCGGTGTCTGCTCATCGATCGTGCCGGTGTGATGATCCGAGTGCACGGCGATAGTACTGATATGAACCAAGTGCTCCAGCCCAGAGGCCTGTGCGGCCCGAAGTAAATTCTTGGTTCCGCCAACAGTGATCTCAAAGACCCGTTTGGGGTTCCCTGTTTCAGTACCGATCGCGCAGTGCACGATCGCATCGCATCCCGCAACAATCCGTTGGACCGACTCTTTGTCCCCAAGGTCGGCTTGCACCATTTCGGTATCCAAGCGGGCGATGCGGCTGGCGTTGGCAGGGTTATGGACCGCCGAACGGACCTGGTATCCTGTGCGTTGCGAGAGAATCTCGGCCAGGCGACAACCGATGAATCCGCTGGCACCTGTGATCAAGATCTTGCGGGGCTTGTCCAAAACTTTCGCATCGACCGGCACTTTTCGATCGATCAGGGGATGAGGTTCCCAGGAGTGGCTCATGGCTTGTCGCACCGAATAGCAATCGTCGATGAGCTTCATCACGGGTAGAGCAGACTCGCCCGAGAGTTTCGGCTGGGTCTTGTGCTCGATCGCATCGAACCAGTCGTCGATTTCGTCCCTGAAGTTTTTCAGCCAGGGAGTTTCTGGTTCCTGGTCCCAGGCCATCGAAAACTCTGCGGTCCCGGAGCCATGAACGGAGTCTTGAAGATGCCAATCTTTTTTGCGAATCAACACTCGGTAGCGATCCGAGGGTGGGATCACCAGGTCTCCATCGCGACATTTTACGACGAATTCGTTTGGCATTGCGTGCGTGCGGCTGATTTCGACCGTCCCCTCGACGGGCGAGCCGAAATGGGTCAATCGCAATTTGGCAACGCAGTTGGCTTCGATTCCCCCGAGCGAATCGTCGTCGTATTTGAGGACTTGGCTGGGCCCATCGAATAGGTAAAGGAGTTGGTCAAAGTAGTGGGGGCCCATGTCCATCAGCACCCCGCCACCGGCTTGTGCTTTGAGCATATTGCCCAGCGAGACGGCTTCCCAACCGTAGACAGCCCCACCTTGGACGTGGAAGCTTATGGGTGGCCCGAGCAGGTTCGAGTCGATGGCGTTTTTAAGCAATCGGAGCGAGGGGAGGAGTCTGCGAAAGACAGCGACGGACAAAATAGCCTGATGGGCTTTAGCCGTTTTGACCATTTTATCGGCGTCGGCGGCATTGGTCGCGATCGGTTTTTCGACCAGGACGTGGAGCCCTTTGGCAAGAAGTTCCAGGGCTGCGGGTGCATGATGAAACGGGGGAGTGCACAGGATCACCGCATCAGTATTGAATGCATTGAGGGTGCTCAAGTCCTGGGCAACCAACGGGACTCCGTAGGCTTCCGCAAGTTCGTTTGCCCGAGACACATTCCGATCAACGAGCGCCGAGAGTTGTGCTTTTTTATGTCCTGCGATGATGGGCAAATGATACTTTTCGGCGACTGCGCCACAGCCGACGATCGCAACCCGTATCCCACCGGACTGATGCCTAATACCATTCATTGACTCGAATACTCTTCTGATTTTTGGAAACGGACATCTTTTGAATAATGAAGCCGAGAAGCCCCGAACTACTGACTTCGTACATTAGTAACGAATATCAGATTCCAAAATTCTCGAAATCCTCGAAGCGCTTCAAGAATCGTGTAGCGCACCGACAAAAGTGTTCATGAACCATCCATTTTTGCAATCTATACTTAAGATCATTTTTTCTATGGTTAACTCGAAATTCTTAATGCCTTTAGGGGATTCGGGATTTTGAAACCGAGATTGTTCGCATTGAAAAGCCAAAAAGCGCACCGATAGGGACTTGCGAAATTTGCCTTCGCTAGGGCAAAACATCTCGAACGCAACCTTTCCATCCATAGACGAACACATACTCTCAATTCCCTATCTTCAGGAAAATGAGCTTCAAAGCTTTTAGACGCAATTCGGAACCACCGGGAAATATTCGGAACATGCGATTGAACGGGAAACGCACCGACGCAAACTTGACGGACTGACTGCCATTGATCAAAGGTAATGCCGTCAATAATGCTCGAAGCATATCTGGATGCAATAATCGAACTCTGACGGAGTTGGCGTTCTGCTTTGCGCGAGGAAACTGAGTTTTTCGAAGTGCGGTATCTCATCAATACTTTATCTGAGTTTGCGAAGGTCCCGTATTTAGCAATCCTAGTGTAAAACTCATAGTCTTCTGCGACGTCAAATTCAGCTGTATACCCTCCCGCCAGTAAAGCTTGCTCTCGCTTGAACATCAAGCCTGGATGTAGCATGCAAGGAGAAAATAGCATGTAAAAACGGAGTGCCGAATCCGCGGTGAAATCGTGATTTCTATCGATTACCTGACCAGATTCATCGATTCGATCAAACTGGACGCTAGCCGCAACCAACCGGGGAAAGATTTCAAACATGGCAATTTGCTCCTTGAATCTATCGTTGTTTGCGATATCATCCGCATCCATCCTCGCTACCAAATCTCCTCTGGCTCGCTTTAGGCCTTCATTTAAAACTAAAGTCAGACCACTCACAATATCTGGGCTTCGATTGATCCTAATATACACGAGTCTCGGGTCGTCTACTGATTTTAAATAGGCAGGTGTCTCATCCGATGAGCCGTCATCAATTACAAGCAACTCGAAATCTTGAAACGTTTGCTCGAGGATGCTATCAACCGCTAATGGCAGGAAAGGCATACCATTACGAACGGGTAACAAGACAGAAACTCGTGGCTTTGAGGAGTGTATCATCTTATTGTCTTGGGGCTTCTCTGAGTCACATCAATCAATAACCACCGCTCTCTGACTGAAACGGATTAGCTATCGCTGTGCAATGGCTCTTTAAGCCAGTTGAAAATGTCTTGTTTGCAATTAGCGTTGTTATCGAGTGCATCATCAATGCGTCGGCAGAATGTCTTCCGCATTGCATAAAGTCGGGTTGTCAGTTGGTTCTAGAGGACGACTCAGAACCAGAGTCTGAGTGCCGCCAAGCGATTGCCAATTCGCCCTCATGTCGAATGGAAAATCCGTAACGTTGCGTCGCTTTGGTGAATGCCTCGAGACACTGGTCATCATGACATTCGACGGCACAATAAGTTGTTTGTTCCAAAAAGCTTGTATCTGCTTCGCCGAAGACTTGAAGTTCTGCACCTTCTATATCGACTTTCAGTAGGTCAATGCGAGGAAAACCGACTTCCATCAAAAGGGAGTTCAGTGTGCGTGCTTCTACCAAGACTCCGCTACTTTTCTCGGTTGCGACGGTTCGGCAAGCCCAATCGAGCCTATCTCCAGATACGCCGCGCTGCACATTTAATGTTCCAGCTTCCGACCAAAGGGCGACGGGAAACAATTGACAGCGCTGACCATAGGATCGCAGGTTCCGTTCGGCCATAGAATAGTTTTGTGGGTCCGGCTCGATTACAAGAATTTTACATTCGGGATAGCGTTCGAGAAGCACGACGCTGGTCAATCCAATATTGGCGCCTGCATCGACGATATACTTGGGCTGAGCGACTTCGCTTAACCGGTATTGGTCTTCCAAAACCACTTGACAGAAGACATAGAAATCACTGGACCCACGCCGCAAAATCAATGGGAGTCGTCGCGAGTTCAACCAAATCGAATACGTTTCGCTTCCGGTCCCACCGTGGTCTTCAAAACTCGCAAAGACTTCAACCAAGGATCGGATTTGCACCTTGCGTACCGTAGACCAGAAAAGGGATCGTTGCTTTTTCCAAAGGCGCACAAACGAACGGTAAGCAGCTCGGACCCGCAGTGGAAGTAAACGCTGGATCACAATGAACCCCCTAGATTCTTGGTCGTTGCAGGATTCCTCCGATCGAGACCCCATCGCTGATTCAACGCGATGACACCTTGCGCTCGATCCGTGGATAGTTTTCGGCTTGCCTCGTCGTGAGCTCGGCTTCGGATTTCGGTAACGGATTCGACGTGGTCAACAACGCTACCTGTGTCTTCCATCCAGAGGCTGACCCAAAGTTCATGCCCCGGCCGCAGTTTCAAGTCTTCGAATTCACAGTAAATGCGGTGTTGACCTTGGTTGAAATGGAAAGATGTATCGGCCTCTCGATTCCAACTCGTGACAACTCGATTTCCTGAAGCTGAACTTAGGACCACGGCAATACCGACATCCTTCAATTCGAAATTTACGTCTAGGGTCATTACAACCCGAACCGTCTCGCCAATACTGTGGAAGTCGCAGGGGTGCCCTGCTGCGTTTTGGATTTCAACCTGCACAAATCGAGCCCGTCCGTCCCCAGATCGAACGTGCCTAGTAAGGTCTCGTACCGTTCCTTGTTGCGAGTCTTCGGCCATGTAACACGCGATGGCATCTTGTACGTTGCCTTTGAATTCCAATCCCCCTCCTCGAAGGACTATAGCGCGATTACAGAGACGATCTACGAGATCAATGTTATGGCTTACAAAAAGGATCGTACGACCCTCGCGCGAGATTTCAAGCATACGGTCGATACAACGCTTTTGAAAGCTCGCATCTCCAACGGCCAAAACCTCGTCGATAATCAGAATCTCTGGGTCGAGGTGGGCTGCTACGGCAAAAGCCAATCGCACCTTCATACCACTGCTATACCGCTTTACCGCCGTATCGAGAAACTTCTCAACCCCCGAGAACTCCGCTATCTCATCGAACTTGTGATCAATCTCTTTTTTACGCATCCCCAGAATTGTTCCGTTCAGATATACATTCTCCCGACCTGTCAATTCTGGGTGAAATCCTGTTCCCACCTCCAAAAGGCTCGCAACCCGGCCCGTGATTTTGACTTCGCCACTGGTTGGCTCAGATATTCGACTAAGGATTTTTAGTAGTGTGCTCTTTCCAGCACCATTCCGGCCTATCACGCCGAGCACTTCCCCTTTTTGCAAGTCGAAAGAAACATCTCTTAATGCCCAATGGAGTTCTTTGTCTCGCTCCGATTCAGCCGATGCCGGATGACGCATCATGCGAAGGTTGCGCAACGGAGCAGTCAACGTGTCACGCAGCAACCCTACGAGACTGTCGGCGCGTTCCAGCTTTTTCCCAATCCGGTAGGCCTTGGAAAGATTCGAAACTTGAATGACAGGTGACATATGGTTAGTCGATAAGCGATGGGGAATTTATGGACTATCTCGATCCATCTAAGCTACATCTGCGAAGATGCGTTCTTGACTTCGGAATTGCAGCAATCCAATCAAGAACACGACGATCGCTATCAAAAACCCTGTTAGAATCCAGTCCCAGGGCATCGGTCGCGTCCCTAGCAAGGCGGCCCTGAAACCTTCGATCACCCCAACCATCGGATTGAGTGCGTAATAGGGCTGAAGCCACTCCGGAACGAAAGACGCGGGATAAACAACAGGGGCTGCGTACATCAACAACTGGACCAAAAAGTTCATCGCGTGTTTAACGTCTCGATACTGGATGGCCAACGAGGTCAAAATCATCCCCAACCCGCCAGCAGTCATCATCATGATTACGACTAACAAGGGCAACACAACTATTCCTATGGTGGGAGCTCGTTGATACCAAAGCATCATCCCTGCCAAAACAACCAACGCAATTCCCAAATCTACCAACTTGGCAAGAATCGCCGACAGCGGTAACACGAGTCGCGGAAAGTAAACTTTGCTGAGCATATCCGCTTGAGCGACTAAGCTATTTCCTGTTTCCAGCAATGAGTTGGAAAAGTAAGCCCATGGAACCAACGCACAAAAGCTGAACAATGCATAAGGAACCCCATCGGATTCCATCTTGGCAAACATTCCGAAGACAATGGTAAAAACCAACATGGACAAAAGCGGTTGAAGGACTGCCCAACCGATTCCTATAACGCTCTGAGCGTACAAAACTTTGACGTTTTTCCAGGTTAGAAACCAGAGTAAATCCCTATAGCGATATAGTTCAGAAAGATTGATCAGTTGCCAACCCTCGGTTCGGCGGATCAGCATTTCGTGCGGCAATTTTGCCCCAGGTTCTTGTTTCTGACTTAACATTCCAATTTTCGCATTCATTTTACCAACGGAGTGCAGATTACGACCTGAGATCAGAACGCTGTTCGCAAGGGTTCGCGGACTTCGATCCTCTGGGGGGGCGACTTAAGGAATCGTCACCTTTGATAAACACAAACTTTAAGTTAGCTTTTTTGGGCTTATCCATGTGCGAAATTGACTGTAATGCCAAATTGACCGTTTGGTTCGGCTAAAGAAAGGATGCATATTAAACCCAGCGACTTGTACCAAATCTGCGGAATTTGATTATTGTCCTTAACACAAAGTTGGCTTTGCTTTGCTCATCGTTTAGCCAATTCATCTATCGGGCTAGGCAAACCCAAAAATAGCCTTTTGAAATGGCGATAAAAAAATGTCAGTGCTTTCCGCTATTCACGGTTTCTTAGCCACTTACAAGGGACCCCTGCAGCAAGCACACTGTCTCCGATTGGCTTGATTACGACGCTCCCGGCGCCGAGGATCGACTGGTCGCCAACATCGGCCATGACAATGCTCCCAGCACCGATCCAACAATCCCGACCGATAACGACTTGCCTCGACTCTCTGGGGTGGTTGCGAATCGGAATATCCAAGCGATCAAACGTATGGGCCTTGGGCCCCGAAGGTATCTGCACGCTAGGTCCCAGCAGCGTGTCCTCGCCGATCGATACCCAACCCAGCTGGCAATAGGGTCCGATG
>CANHVO010000248.1 GCA_947463915.1 Planctomycetaceae bacterium | reverse complement strand
TTGGAAGCAGCATTGCAATTGATCGCAGGTGAAGTGACCGATTCTGTTTTGGCAGGCGCCTCGATTACGATGAATATCAACGGCACGGCATTTCAAAAAGAAGGCATCACTCGCAATCAATCGATTCGTTCGTTTAAACACGAAGGGGACACCTTGCGAAACATCTTGATGGATTTGGTCCGTCGAGCAAACCCGGTAACTACAGTTCAGTCGCCAACGGAACAGAACCAGAAAGTTGTATGGCTGATTCTCGAGGACCCCGACAAGCCTGGGCAAAAAAAGATCGAACTCACGACTCGGACTTGGGCCGTGGGTAACAATGCCACGCTGCCTAAAGAATTCGTGAGTGAATAGAACTGTTTGGCGAGCGGCAGCTTGAAAACGCCCCTAGCACGAGGCGCAAGGTAGTGAATTGGATAGTAGATTCAATAGGTTGCGCGTTTTGAAGTTGCGTTACTTGTTTTGAGGGCCGAAGGCTCGACACATCCTCAGCCGGTGCCGAGAGGCACCGGACTTGTTATTCCAGGGATTTCAAGGCCTGAAGGGCCGACACACTCGTTTAAGTGTCACCCATTCGGGGCTTGTCTCCCCATTGGTCTTCCCACCGTGGCTTATCGGCTAGGGGGATCTCATTTTTACCCAGATCTTTTTGACTTCCGTCGTGCTCGTGCTCAATGAAATGGTGCTCGTGCTCGTAATCGATTCGTTAGTTGCATCGAGCACGAGCACTAGCACCGTCATCCGACTGAGCACGAGCACGAGCTCGAAATCACGAGCAAAAGCTTCGAATTGTGACGAAACTGGGCCGAAAATGTGGGTAAAGATGAGGCTCAGGGTATGTCGGCCTTTCAGACCTAATTTACGCAGTTTCAAGACTTTCGCGTTGTGCAAAGCGTCGTCACAAATGAACCCTACTGGGGTGAAGTTCGCACCGCGAACGAAACACCAGGTATGTTGCCTCGATGGCTAAAAGATCATGGCTCGCTCTGCCGTTTAGCACGCCAAGCATTTGCGACTTCGGCGGGACAAGCCCACCAGTCGCAGCCCATCGCGAGCTCGGGCTTTATGCAACGCAGCGACCTTGGGCCGTGCAACATTGCCTCACAAACGTGCAATTATGATCATTAAGCCAAGTTGCTTCAGTGGGAGTGTTGTCGCTTTGCGACTCTCAGGCAACCCTTTCCATGCTGACCACGGATTTCATTTTCATCCGTGGCTTACAAATGCCACTGCTCCGCAGTTAAGGCTTACTCCACGCGGCTGTACTTCGCCCCTTCGCCCCTCCAATCACTTATCTTCAGGCTTAATACCAAATCCCTTGCGATCAGGATACGCAGGCCGCGGTGGTTGTTTGAACCCATTCTTTTCGGACTCATCTTTCATAAGCCCAATCGCAGCGTCGAGTTGTGGATCACCGCCGCTAGTCATCAATGCTGGATCGTCGACCACCTTCATGTCGGGATCAACACCATGCCCCTCGATTCCCCATGTACCATCCAGGTCATAATATGCAAACGATGGAGCAGTAACGCTGGAACCGTCCACCATTCCAGGATAGCCGGTGATCCCGACCAGTCCTCCCCAAGTTCGCGTGCCGATCAACTTGCCGAGTTTATTCTGTTTGAACAACGCAGGAAACATGTCGCCGCCCGAACCAGCCATTCCATTGATCAGCATGCACTTCGGCCCTTGATGCGAATCAGGTGACCAAACCCAGTCTCGGCCGTCTCGCAGCGCCCAGTAATTCGTGGCCGGTCGATTGAGCAACTCGATGAATCGAGTCGGAATCTGCCCACCGCCATTCCAGCGATCGTCCACGATCAAGGCTTCTTTGTTGATCTGCCCATAGAATTGTCTCACCAAATCGTTTTGCCCCGGCACACCGGTATTGACGACGTAGATGTAACCGACTTTGCCATTCGTCTTCTCCTCAACATACTTGCGTTTGGCTTCGATCCAGCCTCGGAATCGCAGCTCAGCATCGGAGGCAAGTAACTTGACTGCCACCTTGCGATCTGCATCGTCTAGTTTCGCGTCGCTGCTAATCGTCAGTGAAACGACGCTTCCGGCCATCCGTTGAAATGCGAGGTACGGATCGGACTTGGTGTCCATTGGAATACCATTGACGGCGAGCAAATACTCACCACCCTTCACCCCGACCGCCACGAGTGGATTTCGAGCGTCGTAATCCCAAGCGGAACCTTGATAGAGTTCCGCAATCTTGAACGCGCCATCAGCAAGCTCAAAGCGGCAGCCCAAAAGTCCGGCTGCTGCCCGTGGAGCTTTCTCAACGTCCCCTTCGTTGTAGTAGGCATGGCCAACATTGAGCTCCGAGATCATTTCGCGAATCAAGAAGCTGACGTCGCGGCGGGAAACACAGTCTTCTACCATCGGCGCGTAGTGGTTGTAAACCGCTTGCCAATCGACTCCGTGCATTGTTGGGTCATAAAAGAAATCGCGTTCCACTCGCCAAGCATCGCGAAGCACTTGCTTCCATTCCGTTCGCGGATCGACGGTGACATTCATGCCTGAAAAACTGACCGCGTCTTCCAACTTCTGAGCAGGAGCCGCATCGACGATCCAAGCACTTTTTCCCCCTTCGACGACGAGAAGCTTCTTCCCATCGTCGGTGATATCGAATTGGGTTTTACCATCGATTACCGATTGTTCCTTCTTGTCCTTGCCGGCGAAGTCGAACAGTCTGATGCCACCTTGTGCTTCCTCATCGCTTGCTCTGCCGGTGGTACGAGCGTACACGAGCTGGTCTTTGTCGTTGACGGCAACTTGTCCAAACGCCCCCTGTTTGACAGGAACCTGAAATGCTCTGGCCTCAATTCCATCTGCGTCGATTGCAATTGATTTGAATTCAGGTTGCTTATCGGAGCCTTTTTCCCCCTCTTTTACCTTGGACTTGTCCGCGTCAGGTTTCTTTTCCGAGTCGTCTTTTTTCCAAGCGGATTCTTCGTCACTCTCGGCCAGCAGCGGTCGCTTAACATCCGTTCGCAGCGGCATGGCCATTAGCACTTGAGTGCCAGCGTAAATAAAGGTGGTTCCGACGTCTTCGTACTTGGGGGCGTTGAATGCTCGCGACGATGCGAAATAAAGGAAGTCCCCCTTCCGATCGAACACGGGAGACTCATCATTAAAAAAGCCGCTGGTCAGTTTGCGTTTGGTACCATTGAGCACGTTGTAAACCCAAATGACACTCTTCGCAACGCGCTCGTCTTCGTTTCTTGCATAAGCAATCCATTCGCTGTTGTGAGACCAGGTTACCGTCGTTCGGCCAGCAGTCGGATCCCGATCAATGCTTTTGGTTTCGTTTGACTCGAGCGAGTGCAGGAACATCGCGCCGGTCTTGTCGCAGAAGTAGAGCCACTTTCCATCCGGTGACCAAACAGGATCAAATCGGAAGCACTTTCCGTCTTTCGTGAGTTGTTTGGTTTCGCCAGCACCATCGGACTGGGTGACAAACAATTCATACTCCCCAGTTGTATCGGAGAGATACGCGACCCATTTCCCGTCTGGGCTCCAGCTTGGACTGCGTTCGGCGGAGCCGTTGCTTCGCGTTAGGTTTCTGGGCGAACCATTCATTGCTGGCAGAGTCCAAATGTCACCGCGAGCTTCCACGGCAACGCGTTTAGCGTTCGGTGAGACGGCATACGACGTAACAAAGTCGGACGCATCGATATTGCGAGGTCGCAACTTAGGCCGGTCGCCAGGAACAACAATCTGCACCGGGGTCGTGGTCCCGTTCTCGATATTCACAAGGTGCAATCCGGTCCCGTTTTGAACGATAATCTCCCCCTTGCCATCCACGCCAGGGCCCATGGCAGGGAATTTGCAATCGTCATCCTTAAATGTCGTTAGCTGTCGTCGCTCGGTTGTCTTGGTGTCGTACGCCCAAATGTTGAGTCGGTGCTCTGGGCCTGCATCCGTAATGTAATAGACCGTCGAGCCATTCCACATCGGCAGACTATCGGTGCCTTCGAAGTCGGTAATCTGCTTGGACTCATTCGATTGGAGATTCAACAACCAAATGTCCGAGGCCATTCCACCTCGATAGCGCTTCCAAGTTCGATAGTCATGGCTGTGCGGGGTATAGGCCAGGAAGGTGCCGTCGCCGTTGATTGCCCCATTGGTGCCGTAGGGAACAGCCAGCTTCTGCGGTAGAGGATCGTCCAAACCGCGAACAAACAACTGAGCTTGGCGTCCAAGGCCCGCATAAGCGTCCGAGGAGTACAAGAGCTTACCGTCAAAGGTCCAGTCACAGAGCAATTCGGCGCTGGGATGGTACGTCATTCGTTTGGCTGGTCCACCCTCGGTTGGGATGGTGTAGATGTCTTCGTTCCCCTCATAGTTTCCAACGAAGGCGATAGTTTTCCCATCGGGGCTGAATCGAGGCAACGCCTCTTCTCCTGTCGGGGAAGCGAGTGGCGAAGCGACGCCACCTGCTCGCGGGGCCGTCCAAAGATCTTCACCATAAACAAACACGATCTTGTCGGCGCTGACGTCTGGAAACCGCATCATGCCCCCAATCGGACGTTCTTGAGCGATGCAGAGGCTACCCAACAAGGCTTCGAGAAACAACGAGGATAACGTCAACGAAAGGCGGGTTGGGTGTTTCATTATGAATCCAGGGTTTTGACTGTAGTGTGAAATGCTGCCGAGGCTCGTAGCATCTTGATTGGCAACGTGTGCACAATCAATCCGATACAGTGCCCGCAAGTGTGACTTCTCCCAATAAATTTCAGCAAAAAAGCGAAATCATCGCCCCGATACCATGCGAAATCAGCTCCCCGAACCATGCGAAATCAGCTCCCCGAACCATGCGAAATCAGCTCCCCGACACATGGTGTCCCAAAGCGAACTTGGGCCTCGTGCCCAACGTTCGCAACGTGCTTGGCGTGCTAAGATTGGATGTCCCCATTCGAACGTTTGCGGTTTAAACATACGTAGCACGACGCGCAAGCTAGTGAATTGGATAGTCGATTCACTAGCTTGCGCGTCGTGCTAAGATGGATTAGACGAAAATGGTTAGGCTAAATACAGAGAGTATCGCAAATCCTTTGAGACGAAACCTTCAATTCAACTCGCTAACGTTGCTGCTTCTAACCGCACTTGTTGCAAGCCTCTTGGGTTACTTTTACCTTTTGGGGCGAATGGAGCAACTCAAGCAACAGTTGGTTAGGGAGAGGTGGCAACATCCTAGATACGAAGCGACTACACCAAGCAAGTGTGTCGATATTCACTGCGTACTAAGGACGGAAACGTCTGAGGCTGCTTTGTATACTTTTGACATTAGAACCGGGGAGCATCACACATTGACCTGGTCGCTTGACGGGATGAACACCGAATTTGAATCTTTTTGGAATCCAGCGAATTTCTCACACTGCTCCGAGATATCGTTGGTCGTCATTCCAAAGGGAGAAGGATTGGTTGCCGTGACGGTATTGATTAACAGAACAAATCGATTAACTTTTTCGGACGGCCAGTCAGGAATCGAAGGGTTACTCGAACCACCGGGAAACGGTTATGGATCAGGTGGTTCCTATTCTGAGTTTTCCGAGTCGAAGACGTTAATCGAATGGAATGGCGAACACAAAGCGAAACTTCTGTTAGACTATCATGCTCCAGTGGAACCCAAGGGTAATTAGTGCAGCTAAGCCAAGTACTCCCTGCGTTCTACTGGTCAATTAGCCGGTGGACGCTGGCTAGTCCCGGTTTCCAAAAGTGCTCGACATTCGTCGAGAACTGCGGCTAACGCCGTGAGGCTAAATGTTAAATGCTTCGAAAGACCTGTGCGACGTGGTTATCAACAACGCGGGCCCCAACGCCAATTGACTCACCTTCAACTTTAGAAGAAAAGATCGTCCGATGTTGGTTCAGCCGTTACCCATTCTTCGGTGTCTATATGTCTTCGCTTTGAGTGCACTAGTGGCCATCTCGGCCTGTAGAAACCTGCTTTCCCAATCCGAGGCATTGGTCGCAAACCCTGTGTCTTCGACAACGCTGGACCTAGACAAAGCCGAGGTTGATCGGCTCATTCAGCTTGTCGATCAAGGCAAGTCAGCGGAGCTTAGCGATGCCGAAGCAACCTCGTTGGTTGCAAAACTGCGTTCTGAGTTCCCTTACGTTTCGCTTCGCCCTCGATTGGAATATGAATCCAAGCTCCAATTCGAAACGCCTCCCATGCCAGCCGCAATTGTTGAGAAACTTTCTGCAGAGCAAAAGGAAAAATCCAGCCGAGAAAAAGCCAAGCAGAAAGCCTGGTCGAACTCCTATTCCCAACGATCTTTGTCGCTTCAATCGCTCCACCAAACTGAGGTCAGAGCATTTGTAAAGCGGGATGGACTTGGTGTGAGGCGTGGCGTCAATCCTGGGATGTCTCACGTTCGTCTTCTTGAGTCGAGTCCGCTTGAATTCGATCCCATCCCATCGACGGTTGACGTGTCAGATATTGGTTACGCGGTCGATTTACCGGAAGGTTGGAAGGATTTGGACAATGAGCCCACAATCCTTCCGGAGCAGAATCCTGAAAGGCTTTTGCCTCGAGAGTTCGTTCAGAATCTGCACGGTAACTCAGAACGAAGTTTCCTTGCACCAAATCGTTTCGGTCATGTGGAAAGCTTCGACCAGGTTAGCGGTTTTCGCGGTCATGTGATTCAGCATCGCCCCAAATCAGACCCATGGGACGTGCGAGAAGAATCCGAAGAGTACCAAACCCTCAGCGACAAAGAAAGGCTGGGGATGAGTGACTTGGAATACTACTTTAATGCAACCCGACTTCAGCAGCGCAAACTTCAAGAGACTTTGGCGAGTTTTTTGGACTCTCCTCCTCGGGATGCAGTTTGGCTCATTCGAGGTATGCATTTGGTCAGCATGCTGAAGCACACGTCGCCTCGCGTTTATGTATCCGAACACTACCCCGACATGGAGGAACTGAGAGTCGGAGAAACCAGAGAATTGGATGCGTTCGAATCCAAGGCGATGGAGAGGCTTTCGAAAGGCGAACAAGTCGTGATCGCGTCCCATGCCAATCGGATCCGAATGTTGGGTTCGATTCGAGCGACAGTTGAATGTTCCCTTTGCCACACGGTTCCTGAAAAGCAGCTGCTCGGCGCCTTCTCCTACGATTTCGTTCGAAATCGCTGACGATCTCGCATTGAAGCGTCGAAACTGTTAGACTTTCCGCGAACTCATGTTGAGTTGATGCTTGATGCAACCGATTAGTTGCGGCCTTATGGATGATGGTGCGTGGATTCGGATCGCAATTTAACAGTTGTCGAGGAAGTGGAATTGATGGCTTTGCTGTTCCTTCATGGAATGGCTTTGGCCTCTTGGTTTGTTCCCCTCGGGAGAGTTCTCGATGCGGCGGGCGTGGCATCGATTAAGCCGATGGCTTTTGCTGCGTCGGCCATTGCGGCCATCCTGTCCCCTTTATTTTTCGGTGCGATGGCAGATCGGTCGGTTGCACCACCCAAGGTTTTGCGTTGGATCAGTTTTGCGACCGCGGCGCTCGTGGGTTTGATTGCATGGGCCATTCAAGGCAAAGCCGACAGTTGGACGATTCTATTGTTGATCCAGGTGCAAGCGTTGTTTTGCAGCCCGACGTCAAGTCTTGCGGGATCGATCGTCTTCTCGCAACTGATGCGATCCAAGCGTCAATTTGGGTCGATCCGTGCGCTCGGCACGGTGGGGTGGATGGTAGGCTGTTGGTTGATTAGTATGCTGGCGATGGATGCAAGCCCTAGGGCGTTTTACGTAAGTAGCGTCTTGTGGATGATGCTCGGAGCATTCACTTGGCGATTGCCTTCTGGAATGCTGAACCGATTGAGTGCTCAACCGCTAACGCTGCGAGAACGATTTGGGTGGGACGCATTGCGTTTGCTACGCGACAATGACCATCGCGTTGTTTTTGTCACGGCCGCCCTGCTCGCGATTCCGTTTGCCGCTTTTTATCCGTTTACGCCACCACACTTGGCGGAGCTCGGGCTCGAGCGAACGAGCGCTTGGATGTCCCTTGGTCAAGTTACCGAAGTGATCGCTTTGGTAAGTATGGGGGCGATGTTTCGTCGGTGGAGATTCAAATGGGTTGTCGCCACAGGTATTGGGTTCGGCGTCCTCCGATACGCCCTGTATGCTACCAACTCAACCTTTTTTGTCTTGCTTGGTTTGAGTCTGCATGGCATCGCATTCACGTTTACTTATATCGGCAGTCAAATCTACCTAGCGGAACGCATTGAAACGGGATGGCGAACTCGCGCGCAGGCACTACTGAGTTTGATGACGGGCGGACTGGGAAGCCTTACGGGGTATCTTTGGTGTGGAGCTTGGATGGCGATGTGCACATCAGATGGCAGTGTGCATTGGAGTCTCTACTGGGGTGGACTAAGCGCGCTCGTGGTGGGAGTTTTAATCTACTTTACCACGCGATATCATGGCAGTCACTCAAACCTCGAGGTTAGGCAGAGCTAAGACGGATGCGAAATGATCTGCATCCAAGCAAACGGGTGCGGAACTAGCTCTGGACGGGTACTCGTTGTTCGCCGTCTTCGCGAACATAAAGCGAACAAGGGCCTTGCGCCAAGTTCGCAACATGCTTGGCGTGCTAAATGCCCCAGCTGAGCCGCAGAGGTTTCGCGTGTATAGATCGCGAGAGCGATCTTGTGGAGGGTATACGGCACTTGGCTTCAATGGGGTGTTCGCCATCCTTTAACCAAGTGTGTCGGGAAAGTTATCGCGTAACCACGCAGTAAGATAGTTCCAGACTTCTTCATCTCCACAGATGCAGTCATCCCATTCAATAGCCCACTCGCCTTCAATCCAAACACCCGCTGCGTCCCAAGTTCCAAACTGCAACTCCATGAACTTATTGCGAAAATCTTTATCCCGTTCTGGGAATGATATCCCGAACGAATTCGCCGCAAACTCAATCGCCTCAGCAGATTCAACTCGCCCAATGCGCCGGAAAGCATCTGAAAAAATCGAATAGGGTGGATTGCCTGGCCAGTCAGCTTCAAAGAAATAGATCAATCCTCCGTTGTCAATTATGCCCTGAGCTGAACAAATTCTTACAATCGTGCGATATGGTTCGTCGAGAGCTTCCGAATTTTCTCCAGCTTCTTCTAGCTTTTGAAATGCTGTGGCACATGCGTTGTGAGGGTAGGAATTCTCGTAACTCATTTGGTTCTAAATCTGTTTGTTTCCATTCCGTTTCTTTATTCTCTCGCTGCTTCGTCCTTACGGTCGCTGCCGGGCCATTTCCCCTTAATTGCCATCGCATGGCGTACATTCCATGTTCCGCTCGCCAGGAGTTGGATTGATTTTAAACGCCAACGGACGGCACGAGGGAGCGTGGCTGCTACTTTTGTTCTTTTTGCCTCCTTAACGATGATACCAAAGTGACAGAAAAGGGCTGGCAAAAAGATTCAAGGAGTAGAGCCATCTTTTGCCATCCATTCTTTTGCCATCTACACTCGCAAGATTCTATTGTTTGGCAATCGTCAGGATGAAGAAAAAGCGAACTCGACGAGGCTCCGTGGTCGATTGGCCTAGTTCGTGGTATCCTCTAGCTTTTGAATCGGGGTTGCACCCGATTGACGATTGAAACGTCCTGACTCGCAATGGAACCGCTGTAACTTTGAAAACGCCTCGCAAAGCCGCCATTTGGTTTATTCTGGTTTCTGTGCTGTTGGATGTCCTTTCCTTTGGCGTTTTGATTCCCGTTCTGCCTACGTTGATCAAGGAGTTTACTGCAAAGGGGGACTGGCTAGCCTCGATCATAGAAAAGGTTTTGGGGGCTGGTTTGACAGGTACCCCCGAATCGTTAGCCTCGACTTGCGTTGGGCTTTTTGGATTTGTTTGGGCGCTAATGCATTTTTTCTGTGCTCCGATTCTGGGGGCCTTGTCGGATGTGTACGGCAGAAGGCGAGTTTTGCTCATCTCCTGTTTTGGTCTTGGGCTCGACTATCTTTTGATGGGGCTTTCTCAAAACCTAACGTGGTTGTTTCTTGGTCGAATTGTTTCCGGAATTACCGCGTCTGGATTTGCAACTGCAGGTGCGTATATTGCTGACGTCACTCCGCCCGAAAAGCGTTCCGCCGCATTTGGTTTATTCGGAGCAGCATTTGGAATTGGGTTTGTGTTCGGGCCTGCCCTTGGCGGTTGGCTCTTCAGCCTAGGGCCGAGTCTCGAGGGGGTGCTTGGGCAATACTCAAACAGGCTACCTTTCTGGGTTGCTGCAATTCTGACGCTCGTCAATGCGCTATATGGCTATTTCGTGTTACCAGAATCTTTGGCACTTGAAAACAGAAAGACCTTTTCTTGGAAGAGAGCAAATCCCGTGGGTTCGTTGCAGTTGCTTCGATCGCATCCTGG
>CANHVO010000247.1 GCA_947463915.1 Planctomycetaceae bacterium | reverse complement strand
TGATTGGCATCGCAGCGATGATTCCTTTTGCAGGACGTCAAGCCGAGGAGAGCGTTAAGACGACGCAAGCACTTGCTGCAGGTGAGAGTGCTTTGGCGCAATTCAATTCGAGCTCTGTGCTTCGTCCTCGCAACGATGCGCCCTGGCTATACATTTCCGAGCAAGGGGGATTGGCTGTAACCAAATCACTAACGGACTTTTATGTGAATGAGTATATCTCACGATGGTCAGCGCCCTATACTGCCCCAACCACGCCTTTGGCTAAGGCGATTCTTCAGAATCAAGTAATTGGAATGGGGCTTTGTATTGATCCTTTGTTTTGGGGCTACCAAACTACAGCTGCCGGTTCGGGCAACTTTGCAAAGACACGGTTTCCCTTCTATGTAGATTTCATGCCTGCCAGCTACGATCCCGTAGGTAGTGGACCAACATTTTTTACGCCAAGGCTTCGTAGGGTCAGCCTTTACGACCCAAGCTCTTCAATGGCTTCCCCAAGATGGTTGCGATTGCCGGCGTCCATCCAATTGGCCACCGTAGGGGGCGGCGATTTGATACAAGCGAAGCCGGACGAGGACCGAAGCTCAGCTCCGCTTCGGGGAGAGTATGCAGACTCTGATGGTGCTTTGATTCAATCTCCAACCTCAGGCTCCTCTGTGTCTTGGCTTGCGACACTCACGCCTGTCGATGAAACTCCTGTAATCAATCCGGATTTGAATCCGGTTTTGCTTTCGCCAAGTTTGCCAATGCTTCCTGCTACTCCCATGGTCTTTGCTCCTGAGAACTTCAACCTTGCGGTCGTCGTGTTCAGCAAGCGGGATGTTCGAGATTTGAATTTGGATCCTGTTTCGGGGATTCCGGCCACAGGCGAGCTTCCTGAAAGCGAACGAGTTGGTTTCTTTAATGGCTTGGGAGGAGCTCCGTTGCCGAGTTGGAATGCGGGATCGTTTGATATAACGATCGAGGCGGATTCGAAGTTTGATCCCAAGATCAAGATCGGCGATTGGTTGATGTTGTCGCGAACGACTGCCGTACAAGTGGTACCAGCAGTGTTTGCTTTCCGCCAACGCCATAAGTGGTATCGAGTTATCGGAGTTAGCGGCGACGCAACCTTTCCTCGCGAAGTTCGCGTTGCGGGAGAGCCTTGGTATTGGACGAAACGCGAACAAGAGATACTCATGTCGCCAGGCGCTTCACTTCCATGGCCCACGACGGCGGTAACGCTACTGAAGAACGTGATTCAAGTTCACGAACGCACTGTTAATCTCAGTTTGGACTAGTTAAGTAACCCACTCTCCACACACACAACCGAGAGAGGTATTGAAAATGGCTTATCGAATGAATTGCAAACCGCAACTAACCGCAGGATCAACTGTGTTCAAAAAAAGTAGACGAAAGCGGCCTACGCGCGGATTGATATTGCTCATTGCGCTTGGGATGTTAGCGTTGTTTTCCCTTTTGGCTGTAACCTATGTCGTTGCGGCAGGAAGTTCCAGAACTGGTAGCAAATCCGTTTTGGTTCGGTCACGAGGGGACAATATCGCGTTGACAGGAACGGCCAATAAAGTCGCAAACACTTTCATTCGTGGTACAAACGATTTGGATTCGCCGTTCTACCAAAAGGATTTGCTCGGCGATGTTTATGGCCGCAATGCGATCACGCTCCGATTTGGGCATATCCCGATCGAGCCGCCGACAGCTGTCATCAATCCTTATTGGTGCACTTCGGTAGGTGGCCAGTTTTTGAAAGTTTCGCTCGATCCACGTAGTACTAATTCAGTCCTTTCGCCAAATGAGAACGAATACAATTCTCGGTTGCTGACGGTGCTTGAGGGGCCGCTGGCTGGGCAGACATTTCGGATATTGAAGTACGTGGGATATGTTCGCCATCCTGATAATGCCACTTCCATTCCTACCGTTCCTTCCAGTACAGCCGGAACTGACGTTAATTTTGCTCAGTTATTCGGTGGGCTACCGGTTCCTCCAGCGACTAGAACGGTTCCATGGGCTGCTCCGGCTGCTTATTCCGACCCAGTTGGCTCGGACATCGATTACTCCGTCTTGATCGATTTAAGTGAGATACAGGGAGATACATTCACAGGGCAGTTTACGAATGCTGTCGGTGGTGTCGAAAACGTCACTAGACCCCTGGCACAGTGGCTAGCAACACCGAGTTCTCTGTTCTTCTACAACTATCCGACGGTTGGATACAAGTGTGTCATCAACGATGCAGTGTTTAACAGTCCTGGTATCGGTGTGCAAGACGACGTAGCTGCGGTTGGTTTCGGTGGGATTGACGGCAGGCACATCATGAATTCACCTGGTTTACCGCTTGGGATTGCAGCGGTAATTCCTCCGGCTTTGTTAACCGACTACAAAGACCTGAATAACTTGGGGCTTGTCACCATGCCGATTCCAGGAATCGGGGTGCCTCGAACTAGCCCCACTCAAACGTTGTTGAATGGTGGCACCAACGAGGGAATTGACGTTCCGGACTGGCGAGATCCATGGTTAGCACATCAGAGTTTCTATTGGAATCTGTCAGCTACCCCGCTCCCAAAGTGGGAAAACAATATCATTCCATCCTTGCATCGGCCTGAAGTGATTCACTATATAGCCGGTGTTTTTGGCGATCCGTCATCCTTGAACGCTGCACAGGTTGGATTTTTATTGCGTTTGATCGATGCCTCAAGCTCTCGCGTTATGAGCTATACCTTAGGTGGCGTAAGCGTGAATCCGAACTTCAGATCGGATGACTCGACATATCCTCGTTATTCCGCTGGTTGGAGTTCTCCTCCAACGCAGTTTCAAATCGATTCACTAAGGGCGTTCGTAGCAAATCAGATCAACGGGGGCTGGGACTTCGACAACGACGGAGACGGGGTAAACGACAGTATCATTGCGGACGCAGGAATGCCAGCAACTAGCGGTCCGAATGGCAAGCTTTTAAAGCCAGTGATGGCTTTGTTGGCTCAAGATATGGATGGACGCCTGAATGTAAATGTGAGTGGCGATCGTATTCAGGGACGAGGTGGTTATCCGGCTGGAGCAGGCTTAGCAGGCTACAAAAGGATTGGGGAGTTAATATCGCAGGGCAGTGGCTTTGGTCCTGGGGATATCTCGCTCAATGGGGTTTTGAATCATGTGCCTGCGTTGATTACCAATCCTGTTTTCCAGGTCAGCGGAACGGACCATACAACCTTTTCTTTCTTTGACGATCGTTATGGAGCTCGCCGCTATAGTGGTCGGCTTCGCAACATGTCGGAAGATTTCTTGACCACCGTTTTCTCGGACCCTGGCTTGGATCGAATGCCGGGTAGGCGAGCGACGACATTGCCCAATAACGATTGGGTGAGCCAACGGTTTGAGCGTGAGGCCAGCACCTCGGGATACTCTGGGCGTCGCTCAAGTGTTGGTGCAACGTTTGACGTGAATGGTAATTTGGTTTTTGTTCCGCCAACTATGGATGATGCTAACCCAACGGCTCCCTTTGCTGTCGCCGCTCCCTCAGAGACAGAAGATGATCCGTACGATTCGTCGCCACTTGCTGGCTCGAGCGGGGACGATCCTTTTAGCATTGCAGATTTAGAAAGTTTGTTGCGACGCTTTGACACGGATGCGAACAGTATGCCGAGTCGACTGAAAGAACGTTTGCTTCAGGATCCTCGCAATCGGAGAACTATGGGTGATACGACGAGTCCGTACGATGTTAACAAGCTGCTGCTGGATTCGGAAGTTCTCAAACAGCTTACCGTTCGCAGTGTTGAGCTAACACACCCAAAATTGGGCGCAGCTTTTGTTGAAACGAACGGGACTACCAGTGTTACTGGAATCAAGAGTTCACCGACCAGTTTCGTCGACTTCATCAAGATGTTGCATAAACAGCGATATCAAAATCGCAGTGCGGGTTCGTTCGCGACCAATGATCCGGAACTCAACACTGCGGCCATGTGCTCGTTGTTTCCGATTGATTTCGCACGAGGGCTTCGAATGGACTTGAATCGTCCGTTCGGAAATGGGTTGGACAATGATGGCGATGGACAAGTCGACGAGCCACAAGAAATTGCATATTGGCTCTTTGATACGACCAACAATCCGAATGGACTCAGTGAGCCAGATGCGTATGTCAGTAACGGCGGTGGATTACCTACGGTCGGAAGCATAGAAGGCCGTTATGGCCGCGAAGTGGCTCCTGCGGGAGCTGGCTCGACGCGTGTCCGACTAAGTTCTCGTCAGGCATTTGCACGAAGTTTGTATTGTCTTGGTCAATTGATCATACCTCGAAGCTATCAGTTTCCAGCGATGACAGGTATGGCGCCAGGATCGTTTGATTGGTATCGAGCACGAGCAACTGCGATCGCGCAATGGGCCATTAATGTCGTCGACTTCCGCGATACCGATGCGGCCATGACACGTTTCGAATTCGACATCTTTCCATTTGGAATTGGAACGATGCCAGCAGGGTCACCGATTCCACCTCCTGCGACTGGGCCATGCAAGCTGCCGTTTTGGGCTCCAGATTACGTCCAATTTCCTGCTTACGCCGTACCCAAGGAGTACTGTGGGGTTGTTTGGGGAATGGAAATGCCCGAGTTGCTTTTGACTGAGTCGATCGCATTGCATGACAAGATGCTTCGCGATACGGATGCGGAGGCTGGTGGTCATACGACGACGGATCCAATGACCCAAGATGATGACTTTGATCAATACCGATTTCCGCTTGCTTCTCTGTTTTTGGAACTCTATTGCCCGAGATCAGCAACTTCTCCGACAAGTCTCATTATTCCTGGCGCACCTTCGAGCCTTTACGAACTGTCTAGCGATGGAACGATGAAACTGCAGATTGGCAAAACCGTGAGCAGCCCAGCCTTTGGTGTGCAACCGGTGTGGAGAATTGGGATTTCTAACCACTATGACAGGTATAGCATGCCGCCTTCTCCGCCGGTTTTTCACCCAAACATCGCATTGCAATCGACACCCGACTCCATGCATCCAATGACAAATCAATTCAGCACCGCAGCGGATCTCGCGGGTACTACAACGGGGACGCCCGATTCTATACTTGGATCGGGACTCTATCACGATTTGAGCTCGATGGGGGCAACGCCACCGGCGCTATTCGACCGAATGGTTTGGTTTACAAGCTATTCAGGACAGACTGTACCAAACCTCGTAGCATCCGACCAAGGCAATCGAGTTTACTACAACCGCTCAACCTATGCAGGTGCGAATGTTGCGGCGGATGGTACTCCGCTTATGGCAGGAGGTTCCTACCTGGTCGTTGGACCGAGGGCGGAGACGCCGATTGGTTCCTTGAAAAACAACCCATTTACAGGAGTCCCTTGGTCGACAGATCCGTTGAAATCAGAATTTTTAAAAGGCAGCTTTACGACGGCTGCTTCGATTCCAATTCGATCGCCTAGCCACCAGTCGATAAGCTTGCTGCCAAACTCGGTAAGCACTTTCTTGTTGGACGGAACGGCTGCTGAATCTGTTTGGTTACCACCCGTTGGACCTGGAACGCAGTATCAGATTCGACCAGCCATTGGAATGGTTTGTGGAACCAATCCTCCGGATGATCCAGCGGTACTACCAAATGCCTCAACTCCAACAGGTGCCACAGAATGGACGCGGAATTTCCCGACTGGAGTCGGGTTGAACGTATCGCTTCCAACACCAAGGTCTGGACCGACACTTTGGGCGGAAACCTATCGTCCTCGATTGCGACTCAACGACGACGACGAGAATCGACCAGATGGATCGTTGGGTTTTGGTGATAAGGCAGCGGCAAAGTATTTCCCACCCGATTCTTGGGTAAAGGTGGACGGCTCATCATTACCAGCGACCGTAACTGGTGCGCTATTTGACCGTCCATTTGACTATCCAGATCCGACAGGTGCTGGGCCGGTTACCCTCAATCCCGTCTTGAATCCCGATCCAAGCGCGAAGCCTAATGTTCAAGGAATGTACGACAGCGGAACGTATCAGAATGTTCGAGTTGCCTATCTGCAACGTCTTGCTGATCCTGAATTTGGATATGATCCCATCACCAATCCTTACATCACGGTGGATTGGATCTCGATTGATCTTACCGTGTTCAATGGCGAAGCACCTCCATCGGCAGCGCCAGCAGGGCCCCCCTCGGGAGGAGACCCGCATAATACCACCACGCAAGTTGCTACGATATCCTTGCAGTCTAGATACAAGGATGGTGACGTTGCGACAACACCAGGAAAAGCAGCAATTGCTACTTCGACACTGCCATCGCCAAGCCTTGGTGCGGGGCAGCCCGGGTCTGGAGGCGCAGGTGGTCTGACGTATCATTCGCCATCTACGGCCCAATTGAGAACGACAGCTACCCAGCCAGCGCCCACGGCGGCAAGCAGGTATCCATCCTACCTTATGCATCAGATTGGCTATGCCTCGCCTAGGACCATTGCAAATCCGGGTAGCAGCGCGACTTCTCTTGGTTACCTAAACGTGGGATACCGAGCCAGCTCGCTTGCGACGTCAGCACAGAATGCAAACGATACATCGGGCACTTACGATGGTTTTGGACCTCCGCGAATCAGTCCGGATCCAGCTCTTTACGGGGCCGCCACGAATATGACGTCAGTGGCGTGGCTGAACCGTCCGTTCGCATCGCCACATGAACTGATGCTGGTACCTCTAACGGGGCCTGGTCAATTCGGCTACTACCACTCGGTTTTCTCTGATGACAGTGACCACCGGCATCCTTTCCGATTCTTGCCTAGCTTCCAAACGATGAACGCTTGGCGTATCGATAATCCTACTTCGGCAACGAATGATTTTGATCAAATGGGATATTGGGCTCAGCCCAATTTCCAGACAATGCGAGCTGGCGGACCAACCGGTGAATATCCAACGCCAACCCCAGTCGAAGCAGATTGGCCCTTGCTCTTGGAGTTTGTTGAAACGCGTCCGCCATTTGCTGATGCACATAAGGTCTACAATCCTAATCCGATTGTAACCGCGATGAATCCAAGTTATCCGGCAGCTCCACCTGTGGATGCGGGAGGGGTCCCATCTTCGGCAACCATCCGAAGCATGCGATTTGCGGATCGATTCTTGGATTCGCGCCTTCGAAGCGGTTACATGTCGATTAGTGAGCCGGAGGTGTTTTTGGGACCAAGTTTGCGATCTCCATTCAACATGAGTTCGAGTTTCCGTGCTGTCGGAAAAGTCAACCTAAATACAATTGCTCCGGAGCGAAATGTGGATAGGATCACGGGGGTACACATTAGCACTCCTCGCAGCTCAGTTTTGAAGGGGCTGGAGTACAACTACTTGGTCGGTTCGGACCGAGATGCTGGAGGGTATGATACGGACAGTGCTGATCCACTGACCAACCAGTTCATGAATACCCGTCGAGGTTACCTAGTGGAATCAGGTCCTGGGCCATATTCGCCTGGGCATATTTCGCCTTTCTTTGCTTCGGCAAGCAATCCGAATATCGCGCCCCATCTAAATTCGTATTACCCAACGCAATTTGTTGGCGCATATAGATCGCCGCTGACTTCGAATCTAGCGCCGTATGTGCAGAATGGGACAGCTAGAGCGAAGATGCGAAGCAAATTTGGTGTTGAAACAACGCTGGCAAGGTCCTTTAATCTCGCAGACCAAGATGCGGCGTCCTTGCCTGTGTCTTCTGCAGTTCCGGACTCAATGCTGTTTTCGCCTAGTAGCGTAAACGGAGCAACAGGTTCTGTTACAGCAACGCCGATTGCAATTCTGGATGCTGAGCGGAATGCTTATACAAGGTTGCAACGAGAAATGCGTTTGCCGAACTTGATTACGAACCAGTCCAATGTGTTTGCAGTCTGGGTGACGGTGATGCTATACGAGTATGATCCTGTAACTGGTTTCGGTAACGAGTACTTGGATGAGAACGGGCTCCCCAAGAGAGAACGTATGTTTTACATCATTGATCGTTCGATCCCGGTTGGGTACAAGCCTGGCGAAAATTTGAATACGGATAGAACCATTTTGCTGAAACGCAAATTGGATTGATAGAGGTCCTATGCGGACAATTCATTACTGTCCTGTATTTACTTTGTGCTCGAAAGATTTCATGTTATGAAGCGAACCAATACTCCACCCAAGAAAATCGGATGGCAATTCCAAGCGTCCGATTCTACTCGCGAGCATGCACGTCAGGGCCTTACCTTGATCGAAGTGTTGATCGCAACGACGTTAACATTGTTGTTGATGTTGTCGCTAGCGCAGGGTTTCAAGACTCTAAGCGAGACCGTTTCTGCTGGCAGGTCGAGACTAACTCTAAGCGATCAACTTCGCGGGATCAGCACATTGCTGCGAGGCGATTTGGAGGGGATGACGGTCGACAGCAGTAATCCGCAAAGCGCTTTGTCGGGTAACGGATATTTCAAGTACTACGATGGTCCACTTTCAGACTCTTCGGCTACTTTGTTCAACTACTTGCCGACAGGTACTGTCGAACAGAGAGTAAGCGCGAATCGTTGGGGAGACATTGACGATGTTTTGATGTTCACGAGCAAGGCTCCGGATGGGGAATGGTTTCGCGGTAAGATTCCTAAGGCGCTGCTTCTGGTAAGCAACTTGAACAAAGGTGTACCTGTTCCTCCGATGAGCGCTAGCGACTGGAATATCGCCTGGGAAACAGAGGTGTCAATCTCGTCGAAATACGCTGAGATCGTTTGGTTCATGAGACCGCTTCAAGAAAGCGACCAATCTGCAACCGCACCTGCGTCCACAAAGTACCCAATCAATATTCAAGAACTGCTTGCGACCGGTTATGGTGTGCCACCGGAGACTTCGGTGCAAGACTTTACACCAGGCACGCCGGATGGGATGCCTGATCGTCTTGCGCTGTGTAGGCGCGTATTGTTGATTCGTCCAGATCTGGATATTTCTGAATCGGCAGCTTCGTCAGTCGCTTTTGCCGGTCGTGATCCGCAACTGATCATGAAGCCAATAACGCCTACAGGGTCCGTCAATTCCTATCGCTACATGATGCGATTCGCGTATCAACGGTGTGACCTCAGCGTGCGAGCAATTGCGAATAACTTTGTTGCTCCAAGCAGTTTGACTGTGCAGACGAATTCGCTCGCAGATCTCCAACGTCCAGAGAATCGGTTTTCGCATTATGTCATTCCACTGCCGGCTCTTTCGCTAGGCTTGGGTACCTCTATGCCATTACTGGCGTTGACCTCCGAAGCCGCGTCGACGGGGAATTACTTGAGTCTAACCAATCAAGCCTATGGAACGCTCAGTCCGTCGTCATCATCGGTTGTCGTGGCTCCAACCGACCGAGGCTTTATTCCGTCGTGTTTCTTTAGGACAAAAATCAGTCGTAATCCAGGCAGCCCCACCGAAGTTGGAAGCGCTGTCCCAACGCTCGAGGAGGTAGTCGCTTCCAATGTCGTCGCGTTTGACTTAAAGGGTTACGACATTGCAGTGAAACAACTTGCAAATCGTGGGCCAGATGGCGGTTGGGGCGCGGTAGGTCTAGACGACGATGGTGATGGCACGACGGATAATTTATCGGAAGCGGGGTGGCCTGGAACGGATGACCTTTCATTGACCCCATCGGATCCGGGGTATTCAAAGACGCTAATCAACGCATCTACCTTGGTCGCAGCCCCACAGCCAGCAGTGTTCTCCAATTCAGGGGCATTTGTCGATATCGATTGGAGCCGAAAAGTTATTCATGCGCCGCATAACTTATCGACAGGGCTTGTGCGGCTGGGAATGGGGAATATTCCTGTCTCGGTTGCTTCGCTGTGGCCATCCAATTTGAGTGGTGTTCAACTCATTACGCCGGGGGTTGGCCCAATTCAACGAACGACTAGTTTCGTAAAGTCTGGTGCGTTTTTTGCCACGGCAAGCACCGGAGTTGTCGCTTACCAACCCAGTTTCGACACCTTCACAGACGCATATGAATCCGACGGAGAATGGATGGAAACGTTAGTCTCTGGGGATGCGGGGTACGTTGCCTGGAGAGATGGGCTTCGCCGTTTTGGGGCCGCCACGACCCTTTCAGGTAACGGAGATCAGGGAACGGATGGGATCGGAATTGATGGTATCGAAAGGGAAACAAGTCCGCCGATCCCCTACAACATGCCATCGATTCAAGCAACCATTCGTGTACAAGACTACACGGCTGGAACGTTGCAGCAGATTTCTGTTGTACATGATCTGACCAATTAAACGGGATTGACTCTTGCGATGGAATCGCGAGTGTCATGGCATTTGAAACCTGGGGGAAGTTTGCATCGCGAACGGTTTGCTTCGCGACCATTGGGCGTATGCCGTCGCGTTGCGACTCCACCGCAATCTGTGCGTCGTTTACCACGGATTTCATCCGTGGCTGGAGAATGCCACTGCTTCGCAGTTCAGGTCAATGCGATGGGATTGCGAATGTCAAATCAAGTGCGTTGGAATCGC
>CANHVO010000246.1 GCA_947463915.1 Planctomycetaceae bacterium | reverse complement strand
GCTCAATTGCTGCAATTGCGTTTCAACTACGAACAGTCGATGGACAATTTCAAGGGAACCTTGGGGCTGCCACCGTATGTTTGTATCGAGATCAAGGACCCGATCCTCGACCAGTTCAATCTGATCAGCAAAGAACTCAAACAAAGACGAGATCAAGTTTCGGACTTGCGAAATGCAATCGGTGACAGCAACGGCAAACTCCTGGAGCTAAGCCCAATCCAGATCGAAAAGACAACCGGCGCTAAATTTCGTTCTTTGTCGTGGAGCGACGATGCCGCAAAAGCCGTCGGCGAAATCAAAGGGCGAATTGGCAAAATCGAATCGATTCGACGCAAGTTGCTAGATAGTGACCTCGCTCAAATTCGACAAGACGTTGAAAAGCTTCGAGGTGTTTCCGGAGCCAGAGAAGCGGAGCTTGCCCGCCTCCGCGAAATTTATCAGCAGGAGCGATCGACTGTTTGCAACTTGCTACCCACAGAATCTCTGGACATCGCGCTTCTCGACTCGGGAGAAATCATGCAACTCCCGGATACTTTGTTCAGAGACATCGACAAGCTGGAAAAGCGATTCCAAGAACGTGAAGCCAGGATTCAAAAATTGGACGCTGCCCTTGATAAGCTTCTTACCAAACGCGATGAAAGCGATTCTCGAAAAGTATTTGAGTCCTTGCGAGACCAAGCTCTTTTACCGAGCCAAAGCATTTTGGCGGAATTTGCCGAAGACGTGTTGGCACTCCAAGTGCTTCAGGCACGGGCAAGAATCGAAAGCGTTGTCTTGCCACCAGTCGACCTCATGCCTGAAGAGGCCGTCGAGATCGCTCGGGCGAATCGTCTAGACTGGATGAACACCAGAGCTGGACTCGTGGACTCCTGGCGAGCCATTGAGGTTGTCGCCGATAACTTGGAGAGCACACTCGATGTGGTGTTTTCAGGCGACATGCAGAATGCGAACGACAACCCGCTTTCGCTGCGAGGCAAAACAGGTCGACTTCGTGCGGGCCTACAATGGGACTCCCCTCTCACTCGTATGCAAGAACGAAATCAATATCGTCAAGTCCTCATCGAATACCAGCAAGCCAAACGCGCTTACTATCGTTTCGAGGATGGTATATGGCAAACACTGCGGTCTGAACTGCGGAACATTCGTTACAACCAGTATAATTTTGAGTTGCAACGATACGCCGTTCGAATCGCGGCACAACAGATCACCATCAACGAAGACTTGCGACAGATCCGTGAGAGCTTGAGCCTAGCCTCTGGTCCGACAGCCGCTCGAGATAGCGTGTCCGCGTTGCAAGATTTGCTCAATGCTCAAAACACATTTCTCGGGGTTTGGGTCTTCTACGAAGCTCAACGTAGAAATCTAGACCAAGACTTGGGTACAATTCGTGTTGACGAGAACAACATCTGGGTCGACCCAGGCTCGATCACGTCGCAAGGCTTCGGATTCCGTGGCTCCTCAGGTGACAATGCGATGCCTTGGAATGATGGAATGCAACCGATGGATGTTGCGCCTCCGGTCATGATGGACACAACTGCTATCCCCAGTCCAGCAAATCCCGGAATCATGGCCAAGGCAGCGACGCCACCTACTCTGTAAAATGTTTTAGAACGGACCACTCATGGAGTTCTTAGAAGACGACGAGGGAGCCGGCTCGCTACTCCCGTTCGGGGCGGAGCACTTTATGCGGCGCGCCATCGAACTCGCACAACAAGCAGCGACTGAAGACGAAGTGCCTGTCGGTGCGATCATCGTTCACAAGCATCAAATCATCGCCGCGGCCTACAACCAACGCGAGAACTTAGCGGATCCTACCGCTCATGCGGAAATGATCGCGATCACACAAGCAGCGTCGCAACTCAAATCTTGGCGACTGATCGATTGCGAACTGTACGTGACTCTCGAACCTTGCCCGATGTGCGCTGGTGCAATTTTGCAATCTCGCATTCCTCGCGTATTTTACGGCGCAATCGATCGAAAAGCGGGAGCGGTGGAATCGTTGTACCAACTGCTTTCTGACCCCAGACTCAATCATCGATGCGAAGTCCAAGGCGGAGTTCTTGCAATCGAATGCGGCCGAGTCCTCACGGAATTTTTCGAAGAAAAACGCCGGCAGGGTAAGAAGTAAATTTGCTTCACCCTGGCAAGAGTGACTTTTGATCTTTGTCGTTTTGTCCGGCTCGGGCTCGTCCCGACCGGACACCGCTTTGGTGTTCTAATGGGCTGCGTGAAGAAAATGACACCTCCGGATTCGTCGCACCGCCAAAGGCGGTGCGACGAATTCGGAGTTACGCGGTCGGGCGGCGCGAATCTAGAACTCCAAAGCTGCGGACGGAGGGGCAAGCCCCAGCCGTCCTGAAATGCTTCACAGCGTTGCCCAAAAGGGGCGAGGAGAGCAAAGCCAAAAAGGCATGGTGATGACAAGGCTAACGCCGTCCGGCTTTTATTCATCTGCGCCAAAGGCTTGTGCTGGAACAGTTGCCTCGCTCTCCCATTGGTTTTCAAAGAGGGTGGAGAAGCGTTTGCTTTACGTTGAATACTCGGAGTTGAATCGAACGTACTCCGTGTTCAAATCCGTGGTCCAGTGCGTAGCCATGCCTGGGCCAAGTCCAACTTGAAGATCGATTTCGGTGAGCTTCCGGGCTTTGATCGATTGGCTTACTTTGGCGGCGTCAAACGCCAATGGCTCACCTCGCTCAAACAATGGAATACCGTTGATCTTGAGGGCGGTATGATCTGGGCGAATAGGAACGCCTGCGTAACCAGCCGCCGAAACAATACGTCCCCAATTCGGATCGCCACCCGTGATCGCGGTCTTGACTAGATTGCTCAAGGCGACACTTCTCGCAACTGCATCCGCATCGGCATCGGTGTTGGCTCCTTGAATTCGGATCTCCAGGAGATGGGTCGCCCCCTCGCCATCGTCGGGAATCTTCTTGGCCAATTCGATCGCCATCTCATTAAGCTGCTTTGCGAACGCGAGTTCGCTGTCGCCATGAAGGGCAGGGACGGCTTCGGTCGGTTGCGATGCCAACATAACGAGCGTATCGTTCGTGCTCATGTGACCCTCAACGCTGATGCAGTTGAATGATTTATTGGCAGCTGACTGCAACAAACGCTGCGCTTGCGTGGGTTCGAGAGGCGCGTCCGTAATGATGATTGCAAGCATCGTCGCCATCTTGGGACCAATCATGCCTGCCCCTTTGCACATTCCAACGATGTGCGTCTCCCGGCCATCCAACGAAAAACTGCGTTCTGCTATTTTTCGGGCAATGTCGGTCGTTAGTATCCCGTCACATGCGTTCAGGAATGCTTGCTCGGTAGCAGCCAACTCACCGGCCGCGGCAGAAATACCAGCCTTGATCTTTTCCATCGGTAGAAAGCGACCGATGATGCCGGTGCTCATGACGACGAACTGCTCTGCGGTCAGTTTGCCTTGCGGGTCGATGGCGGCAGCGGCATGCTTAGTCATCTCAACTGCGTCTTGATACCCTCGCGTTCCCGTGCAAGCGTTCGCGTTTCCACTGTTGACGACAATTCCCCGAATGGAATTGGAGGGAGTTCGGCTACTAGAAACGACAACCGGGGCCGCAACAATTTGGTTGGTCGTATAAACACCGGCGGCAACACAAGGCCCGTCGGATACGATCAGCGTTACGTCACGAGCGCCAGCACGTGTCTTAATTCCTCCAACCACGCCTGCAAAACGAAATCCTTTTGGAAGATGCACGATAACAACTCCTTGAAAACGAGAGTAGTGGAGGAGGCCACGAGTCCTTTTCGTACTCGTACGAAGGGCAGTACTCGTACTGGTACTCTATGGGTAGGACCATCGAGTACGAGTACCATTTCATTGAGTACGAGTACGAAACCTGACTGAAAAAGTGGGTAATGAGGGGTCGATAGTCCCAGTTCTCGGCGAATGTCGAGTTCCGATGGGTTTAACCGATAAGGTCTGCAATGTAGAAACTACCGTAGGTATGCACGCGATCCAACTGATGCAAGCGCGTCGAGAGCTCTGAATTGAAACTCAAAAGCTCAGGCAGTTTCACAGTCCGTCCATTTCGCTGAACGGTGACTTCGTTCATGAACTCCGTTCGCAAACCGCCAGACCGCCAAAGAATCCGAGTCTTGGGTGCAGCACGGCTCAAGATGGCTTGCCATTCCGATTCCAGGAGTGGGAAGTAGTGGTCACTCAACCAGTCCATGTGATCCAACAAGACAAACCGCGAGATCTGTCCGTCATGCTTTTCCAGGAAGCCCTGAACCGAGTCCGTATTTACAGTGAGCTTATCGATCAATCCATCCTTGAGCTTATCGAAGTTAGCTTGTTTGACATACTCAGGGCAGCAATTGGGCGTATAGCTGCCTGTGATATAGACTCGCCAAAAGTAGTTATCTTGAATCGGTATCTTGGCGAAGACGGCCTCTAATGAGTCCTCAACGAACTTGACAATCCCTCCTGGGTATTGCTCGTCGATTTGCTTTCGCTGTGCTTTTGGAACTCCCAGCATGCTGAGGGTGGTGTCACGATTCATCGCAAAGCGAAGTGTCTTGGACCAGATTTTGTCTCGCGTTCGCGAGTAGATTTCTTGTTGATCTGCCAACGTCGGAGCGTCCAGGATCTCTTGCACTTCCTTTCGGCAGCGAGCGATGCGATTGATGTAGATTCCAATCAATCGAGCGAAAGCCCCTGAGGTTCCCCGGAAGTAAAAGGACTTGGCTGGGTTATCAAAAAACCGAATCCAGCGATCCCAGTATTTTCGGCTTGTAGGCGAAAGCGAGGTCCGCAGGTGAGAAGCGTAAACGGACTCCGCGTTTGGCAGATATCCTTGGCCAAACATCTGAAAAAATCGGTCGTAATCCAGATTTCGAATGGCGGACAGTTTCAGTTCCAGCAGTGCGTTTTGTCGTGGATTCATGTCCACGGCATAAACATGCCCTGCCCCGGCCAGCAAATAATCCAGTGCGTTACAACCCGCCGAGGTAATGACCAGCACGCGATCTTGTGAAGTGAGCTCGAGGGCCTGTCGGTCCAATCGAGGATCTTCCCAACAGGTGTTGTAAACTAGATTATTTCCATGGACGAATTTGAAAACTCGCCCGCTGACCCATTCACTGATTGCCATCGACTCGTTGCTTACTTCTTGTTGTTTTGGTTTGCTGGTTTGTTAGGATCTGCAGCGCCAGGCTTGGCTTGGCCACCGACACCTGGGCCCGCGGGTTTCTTGACTCCCGAATCCGGTTCTCGAATTTGACCTCCGTCCATCAATATCATCTGGGAAATCTGTGGGGTTCCAGACGAATTCTCCATCGCACTGTTCCATGGGGCCGAGTAGGCCGCAAACTGGCCCGATCGAGTATCGACGACATAAATCAATGACTGAGCAAGCTTGACATTGCCACCAAGCCGAGCGCCAAATGTTCCACCGCTGACAAGCAGATACTCGGGATTTTTGCTTTGCCCCAACTGTTGCTTTACGCTGGTCATGAACAGTCCGCCAAATCGTCCCAGCTTTGGATAATAAACCCAACCTCGCAGGTCACCCGTGATGAAATCCAATGCGAAAAAACCTTCGGCATCGTCGCCCACCTGAGCTGTGCAAACCGCCATGTTTGTTCCACCGTGTGTTGCCGACGCAGCTAGGAGATCAGCAGGCACTTTGTCCCTTGCAATTCCATTCCACGTTGATTGGCTCGATGCCGACTCTCGTCCTAGCCAAAACGCGGTCCCAACCATCATGCTCAGAGCGATACCGGCCAAAACTCCATAAGCAACGAACGACCCATTGCAGCATCGTGCCTTGCTGGTCGATTCCACAATTTCCAAACGTGAATCTACTTGGGACATCTTTGACTTCCTTTATCGAAAGAAACCTCGTCTGCGGTGAAGCCAGGAAACGCTCCTGGCCTCGACTTCAGTTTAGCAAGTTGGCTATCTCGATGATACTTTTCCAGCTAGTTTTGCGGCTTGTTCTCTTTGCACGAACCACACCAAAATAGGCGATGCGATGAAAATCGAGCTGTAGGTTCCGACCACAATACCCACAAATAGGCAGTAGGCGAATCCATGAATTCCCTCGCCGCCAAACATGTACATCAAGAGAATTGCAATGATGGTTGTTGACGAAGTCAATAGCGTCCGGCTCAGCGTTTGAGTCACGCTGGCATTGATCATTTGCTCAGTCAAGTTCTGGCTCTTGCCTTTGACTTCGCGGATTCGGTCAAACACGACGATCGTGTCGTTGAGTGAGTAACCAATAATCGTCAAGAATCCAGCGATGGTTGTCAATGAAATTTTGAAATCCTCGATGAGCAAGAAACCAAACGGCTGAAACAGCCAATGGCTGACGGCAATGAATGCGAGTGTAATCAAGACGTCGTGAACAAGTGCAACCACCGCAGCAATACCATAGGCTAGTTTTTGAAAGCGGAACCAAATGTAGCCCACAATGAAAACCAAACTCAACAAAAGACCCGCTATAGCCCGTCGCTGCATTTCACCCGCGACGCGCGACTCGATCGTGCTCACGGATTCAAAAACAGGCTCGGAACGCATTGTCTCTTTCATTTTGTCAATAACGGTTGCCGCTTTAGCCGAGTCGAACGGAAGCGTCACGGTCCACCCCTCATATCCAACGAGTGATTCGGTGGTCCAACCGGTAGCATCCTTAGGAACCATTTCAATTTGAGCAGGCACCAATGTTGTTTGGATGGCTTCTGCAGCATTGATCAGCTTCTCGGAAACTTGCATGGCATTCATTTTGGCGGTATCGCCTTTGCCGCTTTTGAATTCCAAATCAAACGATGACTTGATGACGGAATCCTCAGCAGGCACTTCTGCTTTCACATCGCCGTCCGTTTTCACTTCTGCTCCAGCGGTAGCGGAATCGCTTGGATTTGCAGTCCCTGGTTCTTGGAACGAAATCAATCTGGCAGAACGCTTAGGGCTCCAAGAATCGGATTGAGGGTTGGCTACAGGCTTGACGAAGACATCGTAGTTAACCAATCCGGCCTTCCCACTTTCCTTGAACCCCTTGACCAAACGAGACGTGACATCGTCCTTGTCTTTGATGGAGACGTCTAACTTGTAGACAGTATTCTTTTCATGTCCAGACATTTCAACGTTGGTCAATGTTGTTTGAATAGGCAACCCGTTGGAATCGGTAGCGAAGACCTTGTCGGAAATCTCTCGCACGTCTTCTACCGACGTACCTTTGTCGAGAGTGAAAACAACAGAGACACCACCATTAAAATCGATATCCAGAATCTGGTTGCCACGCAACGCCGTTGCAATCAGTCCGCCAACAATCAAGATCATTGACCCTGTGTAGCACGCAAATCGGTACTTCATGAAGTCGACGTCCTTGTCACCGAAAATCGATTTACGGGCAGTGTTCACATAGTCCATCATGCCAAGCGACAGGAACTTCCACTTTTCAGCGACTTCGAACAATTTGTGGGTTACAAACACGGCCGTGAACAAGCTGATAACCAAACCGATGATCAGAGTGATCGCAAAACCTTTGATCTGCTCCGTTCCAACGAAGTACAGAACGACTGCCGTAATGAGGGTCGTTAAGTTCGAGTCAAAAATGGTTGTCCATGCGCGATCGAAACCGTTGCGAATGGCCATTCGAGGCGTTGCTTTCTTTTCGGTTTCTTCGCGAATACGTTCAAACACAAGAACATTCGCGTCCACACTCATGCCTACCGACAAAACCAAGCCGGCGATTCCTGAGAGGGTCAACGGTTGCTTGATCACAATCATGCAAGCCAGAATCATTCCAAGATTCAGAAGGAGCGCGAATGTCGCCACGATCCCTGAAAATCGGTAGTAGATCAAAACACAAAGGATCGTAACGATCAGAGATATGCCACTTGCGTATTCAGCCTTGGCAATCGCATCGCGCCCCATGCTTGCGCCGACGGTATTTTCGCTGATCGGGGTCTTCGTCAACGCCCCCGGAAGTGCTCCAGAATTCAAGATGCCGACCAGAAAGTCGACTTCTTTTTCGGTAAAGCGACCTTCGATCAGCCCCTGGCTTCGAATCGTTGAATTCAATTGCGGTGCGGACAGAATACGTCCGTCAAGCAAAATGGCCATTCGGCGGAAGTGATCTCCACTAGGCAAGTTTGCTCCGGTTAGACGCATCAGCTTGTCGCCCCCACCTACGGTCATCGTGAAGTTAACTTCATAGCCACCTTTTGAGGATATCGACTTCTTTGCCGTAGCTAAATCACTACCGTTAACCTCAGCGTATAGCTTGCCGGCTCGCTCGGTCGCCAGCAACACGTCGACGTCAACAATCTTTTGAGAGGCCAACCATTTTTCAAAATCATTTGGTTTTCCACCCGCTGGTGGCGAAATCAAACGGCCGGTTTGAGAATTTCGAATCAAATCCCCAGGCTGATAACCTGTGACTTGGCGGATACCATCAATCTCAACACCGCGACCAAGCGTTCGCCACATACCAATGACTCGCTCTTCGTTGGTTGTCTTGTCAACCATTTTGATATCGCGACGAACCCGAACGTTTTGATCCGGACTGTTTGCTTGAGCAGTTGCCAAATCAAAAAGCCCTTGGTGGTCATTTCGGTTGGCCACGATTCGGAATTGTAGAATTCCCGTTTCTGTGATCTGACGTTTGATTTCAGCCAGTTCTGTTTCGTCAACGTCAGGAATCGTGATTTCGATTTGGTCTTCGCCGATCGGACGAATCAAAAGCTCTTTTGTTCCTGACGGATTCAAACGATTGATCAACGGGAACATAAAATCCTTGGCCAAAATCTTGACTTTCGAATTCCCTTCCGTCGATCTGTCGATCTGATAAATGAGATTCGTTCCGCCGACAATTTCAGGACCAAATTTCAATCGGAACTGAGTATCAAACGGTTTCTTTTCGGTTGAACCACTGAAGCTCTGCTTGTAATTCGCTGCGGGGTTAAAAAAGGTCAACCCCAAGATCAACAAAGTCGACAGCACGGACAAAATGATCAAGTAAAACGCGGTCAAGTGCCCTGGCATTTTCAGCCTGCTCGCGGCCAACTTGCTCAACAGAAAGGGTATCAAAACAGCCCCACCCATCACGGCGAGGTTGGTGATTCCAGATACCCAATCCGTGGCCAAGGGCGCGGCACCAGCTCCAGTTCCAGGCAATCCGGGGATGCCGCCAACGTTCGATGGGCCTTGTGCGATCATTTCCTGAAAGAAATTTCCAAACATCTGCTATTTAGTCCGTGCGTTGGATTCAGTGAAGCTTTTGGCTTCGCTATCAAGGGAGGTAGTAGGGGTAAATGGTGTTAACCAGCAACCGAGCGGATCGAATTCCGATCAATCGTTAGTTTTGCGTTTGAGTTTTCGTCGACTCGAAGAGTCACCGTTCCCGCATCCGTATTGATATTGGATACGATTCCGTGAATTCCAGCCGTTGTGACCACTCGGTCGTTCTTTTTCAAATTGCTCAGTCGCAGAAGCTGCGATTGCTTTTCTTTGCGTGCACCTCGAGGTTGCATGAACATCAAATAGATGTACAGACAAACAACCAAAACCAAGAAGTAATTGAGTGGGCTAGAGAAGAACTCCTCAAGCAAACTCGGGGTCTTTTTGAGAACAGGATCTAATGCAAGACCTGATTCCGCCTTCTTTTCGGTCGTCTCACTCTCCAAATTCTCGACTGGCTTACCGTCCTCGCTCGCAGTACCGGCCGCCTTTATGATTCCTGCATCCTGCGCGTGCGACTCCTCGGTTGCAAAAAACAACAAGGCAGAGGCTATCACAGAAACGAATACAAAGCGAGGCATTGGGGAGCGAGTCTTGAAACCCGTGGAAGTTTTGTACGGAAACGCAAACCAAGCAGTGTACGGCTACGCAAAAAACGTCACAAGTCCAGACTTTCCTAGTTGCCCCCTTTCCGGTCGAGTTTCCGCCTTGACCCGCCCCCCGCGATCTTCGTACACTCCCCGAATTACGCAGTTCTCACCAAACGGCCGCCCCACGATGGTATGTGGCTGGTGAGAATCGATCGTGGACGACCCAATATTGTCCTGCATTTTCACGAGGAAAACCCATGCGTCCTATTCAACAAAAACTCCGTCGGACCAGTTTCCGTCTCGCACTCGAGCTTTCTGTCGCGATCCCAATCGCCCTATCTTTGTGTTGTACAGAGGTATTTGCTCAACAAAACAGGCAGCAGCCACCAACGCAAAGCGGAAAAGGAGTCGCAGCAACTCCCGCCTCGTCCTCCAGAAAAGTATCGGACGACCCTAACCTCGCTCCAAAAGTCGTGGCAACCGTTAACGGAATGCCTATTTCGCTCGATGATCTTGCTGCTCAATGCAAACTTCGCTTCGGTGAAGACGTTCTCGACAGTCCCGAATCCTCGACACTCTTGGAATTGCAGGAGCAACTGGACGCGTTTTGCAATGCACCCATTGGCGAGGTGTTCGGCGAAGGTCTGTGGCTAGAACGCATGCCCTCGCCACTAAGGCAATTCGTTTGGTGGTGGGTTACCAATTGGTCCGGTCGACAGCGAGCCAAGCGCAT
>CANHVO010000245.1 GCA_947463915.1 Planctomycetaceae bacterium | reverse complement strand
CCTGTCACAATTGTATCGCTCCTTGAGGAACTGGATAAAACGCCCGTTCACCTTCACGCATCGAGCCGTCTGCTGCCCAAGTTTCAGCTTCGGTTGTTACCGCAACGAGCACCGACTCAATGTGCTTGCGGTACTCTTCGATATCCTCTTTGCTCAACTTGCGAGGAACACGAATGCCAGGACCAAGCACGATGCGAGCTCGCGAGCTAGGACGCGGTATCGCAAACTTATCCCAAGCCCGATTGTTTCGCCAGGGCCGATCGAATCCGCAACCCAACGGAACGATCGGAATGCCTAACATACCCGCGATAAACACACAGCCGCTCGAAAGCTCACGGCGCGGACCTCGAGGTCCGTCGGGAGTAATGACGAGACTCGTGCCTCGGTTGTTACGACGGATATTCAAGATGGCTTGCACGCCACCACGCGTGGAAGAACCGCGTACCGTCTTGAAACCGAACTGACGTATGACTTCCGTCAGCCAATGCGCATCGCGATGTTGACTCAATAGCATCGTCACATCACAGCCTCGGCGATTGCAGGGGGGCAACGCAAGATACTCATGCCATACAACGTAAATCGCCGGCCCGTCAAAGATCGATACCGCAGGATCCATCTCGGGCTCATAACAGACGATTCTGGCATCGAGCGTCCGCATCCAAGCTCGTATCCCGAAAGCCAGAAGCGTTCCGCCCCAACGCATCGTCATTCGGACCAAGTCAATTTTGGGAACTTGCATTACTAGCTAAGTTGCCATCGGCCAGAGAAGACTTCCACCGCAGGCCCAGTCATGAACACATGGTTGCTGGCTTCGTCCCATCGCAAACGAAGTTGCCCACCCAACAAGGAATTGAGGATCTGCCGATCGGTGTGCCCAGTCAAGACACCTGCCACGCAAACCGCACTAGCTCCCGTTCCGCATGCCCATGTTTCACCTGAGCCACGTTCCCAAGTTCGCTGTCGAACTTCACCTCGCGAGAGCACCTCAACAAACTCAACATTGGTTTTCTTCGGGAAACGATCATCGCGTTCGATCATCGGTCCGATCTCGAGGACCAATTCGTCGGTCGCTTCGGGAACGAAAATGACGCAGTGGGGATTGCCCATCGAAACGCATGTCGCAAACAAAGTGTGCCCGCGATACTCGATAGGACAGTTCACGACTTGGGCTTGAGGTCCTGCACCGAGCGTTGTCGGAATGAGAGCGGCCTCGAGCCTTGGTTGCCCCATATCCACGGTGACTTGCGACACCAGTCCATCGGCGACTTTCAATACCAGCGAAAGCACTCCGGCGCCCGTTTCGATGGTGAGCGATTCGTTTTTGCGTATGCCATGGTCATAGACGTATTTGGCAACACAGCGGATTCCGTTGCCACACATTTCGGACTCGCTGCCATCGGCGTTAAACATCCGCATGCGAGCATCGGCCTTATCGCTTGGGAGGATGGCGATCAATCCATCGCCACCGATCCCGAATCGCCGGTCGGAGACTTGGATTGCTAATTGAGGAAGATCGAGAGGCAATGTCTGATCGAAACCGCTGACATAGACATAGTCATTGCCAGCACCATGCATCTTGGTGAAATTCAGAAAGGAAGCCATGATGTTTATGGAGCTTGATAGGGCGTTAGCCAGGTAACTTAAAATCGGGATCCGCGATCCCGCGAATGAGTTCGGAGAGCCGACTGTAGAGTTGCAGCATCAATTGCCATGTGGCCAAGTCGACATTGATCGATGCGCGTTTTTCATTGATCTTGACGACATCTACGACTTCTCCAATGCGAGCGTGAAAGTACTCGAATAGTTCGGCCAGCTGGGCTGCTTGGCTGGGGCTGAGACGTTCAGGCAATTGAGGTGGTTGATTCAGGTCTCGCAAAGCGCGAACGGATTCAGCCAAGTTTGCATCCAAATCAAAATCACCGCTGTCGGTTTTCTTGATCATGCGAGATTCTTCAACTGCTGTCAGACTTTCTTGGACGCGCGAGTTGATTTGATCGTGCGTTCCGAAAAGCAGCATGCTTCGTCCGACGGAGATAATGTCCCCAAACCGCAAGATACGGAGTTGGCAATCTTGACCGTTGACACGAGTCCCGTTGGTGCTCTCCAGGTCGGTGAGCACCAAGTGATCGTTATCTTCCTGGATTTTGCAATGAAATCGACTGATTCGTTCGTCGTTCAGCTGGATCGAGTTGCCTTCTTCACGGCCAATCGAAATTGGCGTCTTCAGGTCCGCATAAGTGCGTCCACGATCAGCCCCTTGAACAACACGAAGCGTCAATCTAGTCATTGCAATTCCAAGGTCATGTTTCGGTAAGGAAAACCGATTGGCTCTTTACGCTTCCAATCCGATATCTTCCAACACCAACGGCGAAGTTGATTCTACTATCATATCTGGTCGGCGAGTGAAGGTGGGCAATCCGGCACCTGCCAGGACATTATCTAGAGAATCTTGGCTCTTGGCCACGATGGAATCGCGTGTCATTCCGCCGAAATTGCTTGCGTGTCCGAAAGCAGTGATCGGGCCGTCGAAGCCAGCTTTGCTCAAAACCGAGACGATTCGAACGTTGTCGATCACTCCGCTTGTGCCTGCGAGTTGCCGCATCTTGAGGCTAGCATCTTCAATGGCTGGTAAAGTTTCGGCGTCTGCCAAACGCAAAACGGCGATTCGGTTGCCCGGAATGGTCGCTAGTTGTTCGAAAGTTCCGCCGCCAACAACCCAGTTGAATGTGTCGATGACCAAGCCAACGCTTTTGTTCGTGCAAGCGTTGAAGAAGGCCAGAAAGCCGCCGACATCTTGAATGAACTTGAATTGTCGGTTTTCGCGGTTCTCAAGTGCTGTCGAGAAATACAGGCCGAGCATTACGTTGTTGGCTGCGAAAATCTCAGCAATGCGGTCTACTCGCTTGCGCAAAACGTCAAAGTACTCGTGGAATGGGAGCCGGTCGGTGGCTGCTGGCAATCGAAGGAAACCCGCACGAGCGTTGACTTTCCCTGCGATTTCGATGGTTGCAGGCAACTGTGCAAGGGTCTTTTCGAAGGTCGCGTCGTCGCTATCCAAATCGATCGGAGTTTCAAATCCGCTGACCATCATCTTGGCGCTCAACAAATAGCGTGCTGCCTTTTCAAATTCGCTGCGTTGCGTTCGCTTGACCAAGTCGACGATATCGATGTCCAATCCGCGGAAACCGTAGGTCATTGCCAATTCAATGAGTTCGCTTTGTCGTCCAGAAACACCCAAAACAGTAGCGTTCAAATTCTTGTACATTCAGCCAATCTCCCAAATAAAACAAGCGTGCTACGGGTCGGCAAAGCCAACCATCGATGCACGCAAAAATTGTCGTAGGCCCGCCTATTCTTCGCGGCCTCGGATTTGGACTCCCTGTGAGCTCCAAAAGGCGGAAATCACCCCTTTATGGGTGGTGAGTCCGCATGCGACAGAGTATCGCAGAAAAACGAGGGTCTTCCAAGTCGAAACGCTGGAATGGCTGGCTGCCAAAATTCAATGGAACAAGCAAATTCCACGTGGCGCATGTCAGGAATCCCAGCAATTGCTAGAAACCGGAGCATCCAGGGTTACTTTGTCGGCTGTGTCATTCAACCACACGGCGAGTGCGACCAGACATATGGTTGGCCCCGTTTTCGCATCGAGTTAAGACAGGAGTGCCAATGCCACTGCTACGCAGTTCAAAAAGCGAACGCGGGCCTAGTGCCCAAGTTCGCAATATGCTTGGCGTGCTAACCATGGATTGCATCCTCATCTATTTATTCGCCAAGTTTCCAGCTTTCTTTTGCACCGACGTCTGAATCCAATCTTGAAGCGAAAGTTTCAGCTTCCCTTTTTGCTTAGCGATTTCTGAGTTCATTTTGACAACCAACTTGTCTCGGTAATCCTCCAGTCGATCGTCGAGCACCTCGCGAATACCCTTGCCCAGGAGCTCGGCAAGCGGGCCGTGCAACTGACTGATACGATGTACCTCGAACTCGCGCAGCAGAACCTTTGCGTCGGTCACGACTGGTCGAAACTCCACATCCGGAGGGATTTTCAGTGGGTTTACGATCACTTGGATTTCACAAACGACATTCAACTCAATCGTGGCCTCCGCATTGGTCGATAGGCTGATCAGTTGGACGTCTCGTCGCCATTCGCTTACCCGGCCAAAAAGCTTGAGCGGAGTAACGACTTGCGTTTCAACTCGAATCGGCCCTTTGGTCGGGTACTCGATCTTTTTAATGTTCACCTGCAGCCGCTCCGCTGGGTCAATAAACTCGATGTAGTATCGAGACCAAGTCCCTTGCTTGACCGTTTTCGTTTTTCGCTTGGTTTCAAGCTTCCATCCTTCACGACGGATTTGAACGCCATTGAACACGTCTTTCTCTTTGCCCCACTTGCGATTGTCTTCAAAGCTAGGTGGCAAATTCCGCAAGACCAGCCATCGAACCCATGATGACAGCTCTTGCCGCTCATCCGCCGAGGCCGGCAATGGAACTTCCGACAAAGACTCAGGCAGCACCAGCTTAGGATCGACGGGACGCTCGTCGGGTGGGATTGGTGCCACGTCCGAGTCAAAGAAATCGCTCATGCTCGGCAGAGTCGATTTGCTGGGCTCTTGACCGCGAGCTTGATCCATACCATTGGCGAAGTTCCACGATGCAAAAAAAACAATTACAACGAATCGGTGTTTCGTGGTGCGGTGATCGAACAGCATGAGCCTGTTACCGGATAGAATTGTTTGAGAACTTTCCCGCCACTTGAATCCCTCCCACTATAGAACTCCTGAGAATGCAAGCACAAGACCATTGTTTTTCGGGTACCCCGTCGAATCGATCGATTGCTTTCATTCTCAAACGAGGATGGTCTCTGTTGATATTGATTGTTTTGCTTGGGACTGCAAACCTGGCTTCGGCTCAATTCGATGAATTGCAAGCGTTGGACGGCGAGTGGATTTTTGTAGAGGACCATACTGAAGGCCGCACCCTCGAGCAACTGACGTCACCCATGGCCTCAAAATTTTCGCTGCAAGTCGAAAAAGACGCGGTCGTCTTGAACGGCCATGGATCTGGGCACCGCGACGTACGCGTCGAACTCGATGGAGCAATAACAGAAGTGGCAGAACCAAAGACGGTCTCGCGGTATCGCGGCGGCTGGAAGGACGGTGAGTTTGCGTACGAGGTCGCCTTCCAGCGTCTGGCAGACAACTCCGCTGGCGGGATCAAACTAATCAGGAGGAAGTTTCGCATTACGCCCAAGGGACTGATCGTGAGTGTCACGGTTGATCCGCCTACGGGCTCCGAATCGGTTGGGCTTTACCGCCAGGCCGAAGACATTGCGATGCCCGTGCCGGCCAAAGCAACAATCAGCGATATGGCGTGGTTGGCCAACAACTGGGTTGGAACGAGGAGCTCGGGCTCATCAATCGAGGAACGCTGGAGTCCGCCATTGGGTGGCTCGATGCTAGCTGTGTCGCGAACAGTTAATACAAGCGGCAAAATGGTCGCGTTCGAGTATTTGCGCGTTGTCGAGCGTGAAGGCGGGCTAGTTTACATCGCGCAGCCCGGTGGCATTAAGCCGACCGAGTTCGTACTCACCGAGCTGAATCCAACCCGGGCGGTGTTCGACAACCCTCGCCACGATTACCCGAAACGCATCGTTTACGAGCTCTCTGCCGAGGGCATGCTCTCCACTACGATTGGCTTCCTCAAGGGGGGCACCCCACGGCGTTTCGAATTCAAGCGGGAAGGCCAACCTTAGGAGCGACGGGGCGCTCGCCAGGTGGGATTAGCACCGAATGGCGTTGAATTAGTCGGTAATGGAATCTCGCAAGAGTTCCTGAAGTGCCTCGAACTCGATCCAATCCAAAAACGAAATTCCACGATGAAAAAAACAATTACAACGAATCGGTGTTTCGCGGTACGTTGATCGAACAGCATGAGCCTGTTACCGGATAGAATTGTTTGAGAACTTTCCCGCCACTCGAATCCCTCCCGCTATAGAACTCCTGAGAATGCAAGCACAAGACCATTGTTTTTCGGTTGTCCCGTCGAATCGATCGATTGCTTCCATTCCTAAGCGAGTGGCTGGAAAAAACACACCACGACTCGTAGCTGGATTCGCCAGAATTCAGTTGGTTCTGAATTCTGGCGAATTCAGCGACGGTAGTTTTCGTTCCGCTGCTCGCCGGACGCGAGGATGGACTTTGCTGTTATTGCTTGCATTGGTTGGGCAGGTGTTCACCGAATGCGCACTTGGGCAACAAACTGTAGCTCCTGACGATAAACCGTTCTCGCAGGAAACAGTCGATGCTCTCGTTTCGCGATCCAGTGAACAAGGGGACTTTTCTCGTGGACTCCGCATCTTCACGCAAGCCAAGTCGGCCTGCTTTTCATGCCATCGTATCGGCGAAACCGGTGGTGCCATCGGTCCAGAGCTGAGTCGCATATGCAAAGAACGAACTCCAGCTCAACTGGCCGAGAGTCTACTTTGGCCTAACCGTAAAATCGAACCTGAGTTCCAACCGGTCAAAGTTCAGACCAAGGATGGAGAACTGATTGGCGGCTACGTTGTTACAACCGAATCGAGCGATTCCGTCTTGGCTCTACGCGATCCTGCAACCCAAAAGATTACCAAGGTTGATCGCGAGGAAATCGAGAGCCAAGCGAACGGACTCTCGCTGATGCCCAATGGACTAATCGAATCGCTTAGCCCAGGCGATCAAGCGGACTTGCTTCGTTTTTTGGTCGCATTGGGGCAAGGCAAAGATTTGGATTTGCCGTCCATCGAAGCGACCATTCGGACCGCGAACACACATGAGCCAGCCAGCTTTCCATTGGTTCGCGACCCAATCCATCCCGAGTTGAAACCATCGTGGAAGCAGAACGTCAATCGCAACCGCATCTACGACTTCTATTCCAAACAAGCTGCATACTTCACCGAACAAGCGAAACGGCCCGAGTGGCTGTCGTCGTTTCCAGGTCTCGACGGTGAAAGCTTCGGGCACTGGGGAAACCAAAACGAAGAGTATTGGAAGGGAGACGAATGGAACTCGGTAGTTCATGGCTTGGTTCAGTGCGGCGTGTTTCGTGCAGGGGACAAGACGATCGCGCGAGCCGTGTGCTTCCGAATGGGTTCGGGCCGTTCTTGGTCTGCTTGCTTTAACCCAGATACCATGACCTACGAAAAATTGTGGTCCGGTGGTTTTGTTGGCTACTCTTCGGTTCGCCACGGTTTTATGGATGGTATTCGCATCGTAGGCAAAGAATCCGTTTTACCTAATGAGGCCAAGTCGATTCGGGAGCTGAGACCAGAACTAGCCAAGGCCAACATCGAATACCAAGGTTACTTCGTTCATCAGGACAACATCCTTTTCCTCTACAAGGCCGATGGTGTTGAGTACATCGATGCACCGACCATGAACGGCAGCCAGTTTAAACGCATTGTTGCACCGAGGGCGACGCACCCGCTCAGGCAGCTTCTATCCGGTGGACCCAAGCAATGGCCGTTCGTCTTTGACACCAATATTGTGCTTGGCCAAGGCAATGGCTTTGCCGTCGATACGATAGAAGTCCCAAAAAACAATCCCTGGAAGATTCCGGTCGCTTGCGGTGATCATGCGTTTCTCAAAGACGGCACTGGCATCGTCGCAACCATGCACGGTGACATCTGGAGAGTCGAAGGTATCAGTTTCGATGCCAAGCAATTGGCAAGGCAAGCGAATCCAAAGTCACCGGTGCCCAAGGCGCGGTGGAAACGCATTGCAAGCGGCCTCAATCAGGCGCTTGGAGTCTGGGTCCACGAAGACAAGATCTATGTGCTAGGACGAAATCAAATCACCCGCCTTCACGATTTGAATAGCGACTTGGAGACGGATTGGTATGAGTGCTTTTCTAATGCTTTTGAATCGTCGCCTGGTGGCCACGACTACATTTGCGGGATGCAGAGAGACAAATTCGGTAACTTCTACATCGCGTCAGGAAATCAAGGAATTTTGCAAATCTCTCCTGATGGCAAAAAGGTCTCTGTTATCGCAACTGGATTCCGCAATCCCGATGGGATCGGACTGTTGCCGGATGGAACGGTCACGGTTCCTAATTCCGAAGGGGACTGGGCACCGACCTCGATGATCGCTTTGGTTTCACCCAAGCACTCGGCCGGTAACGATCGCTATGAATTTGAAAGTTCGCCTCCTCCATTCTTCGGGCACCGTGGCCCGAAGGAAGGCCAGCCTGTTGAGTTGCCATTGGTGTACTTGCCACGTGGACTGGACAATTCCAGCGGCGGCCAAGTTTGGGTGGATGACGCTCGCATGGGACCGCTCCATGGGCAGATGTTGCATACGTCTTACGGTGCAGGCGCGGCCATGATGGTATTGCGAGATCAAGTTGGTGATCGATTGCAGGGAGCCGTTGTCCCATTGCCGGGCGAATATCGCTCAGGTGTTCATCGCGCTCACCTAAGTCCAAGCGACGGCCAAGTCTACTTGACCGGCATGAATGGCTGGGGCTCGTACACAACCGACCCAGGTTGCTTTCAACGACTCCGATTTACGGGCGAAGACATTCAATTGCCAATTGGATTCCATGTCCATGCCAACGGCGTCGCGGTTCGCTTTCGCAAGCCAATCGATGCCGAGTTGGCCAAGGATGCAACCAAGCACTTTGCTCAATGCTGGAACTACCGATACTCGCCTGGGTATGGTTCCAAGGAGTATTCGGTCTTGCATGCACCGATGATCGGGCATGATTGTTTGACGATTGCTTCGTCACACGTTTTGGATGAGGGCAAGACGTTGTTCCTGGAGATTCCGGATCTTCAGTTGTGCAGCCAGTTGCATTTGAGGATGGCAGTGGGTAACGGCTCCGAACCCCAAGAGTTGTTTGCGACAGTCAACGCTATGGACGCAGATCGAATCGATTTGCCAAATTACCAGTCGCGTCCCGGCAAAGTTGTTTTGCAACATCCGATGGTTCGCGATTTGGAATGGCTCAAACGAAGTGTGCCGAATCCATGGCGGAATCGTATTGCAGAAGCGCGTGCGGTTCGAATTGAGTCCCGAGACAACTTGCAGTTCTCGACGCGGACACTTGAGGCTACCGCTGGTGAAACCATCAAGCTGACGTTTGGCAACCCCGACGTCGTGCCGCACAACTGGGCATTGATTCGACCAGGGACGCTTCAGAAAATTGGGGACCTCACGAACCGATTGGTCAATGATCCGGACGCTTTCCTTCGGCACTACGTACCGGAAAGCTCAGATGTCATTTGCTACACCGACGTGGTAGAACCCAAAGGTGAGGGAGCAATCTATTTCCAAGTACCCAGCGAACCAGGACGTTACCCTTACCTTTGCACCTTCCCTGGGCATTGGATGGTGATGAACGGAGAATTGATCGTGAAGCCTGCGAAGTAGGGTCGATTTCAGTGAGCTTGTTGAAGTTGATACAATCGTTTAACAGTCAGCCGTAGGCGTACTCCGTCCCCTTGATAAGCACGTAGCCGTATGTTCTCAAGGTTGATTAGCCGATGGGCGTTAGCCCCGGTTTCCAAAGTCGCTCGGCATTCGTCGAGAACCGCGGCTAACGCCGTTCGGCCAATTTGGTAATTTGCCCTAAAGACTTGTGCAATGTGGAGATGCACATGCCTGGAAAATGCTCACCAGCCTCTCTTCGTGTCAGGGCAATCACGACACGTTGAGTTGCTGTTACTTGGACTTCAAGTCAAATCGAATGTCCTTTTTGCCGTCTTCGGTTGATGGTTTTTGTCCAAAAGCGGGAGCCGTAGACATGAGAGTCCATTGCACTTACTCGCGGTTAAACTAACCGGCGAAGAAAAACTACCAATGACCTAGGAGTGACTAGTTACCATACTCAAACCGGTCTGTGATCTCCCATCCGTCTTTGGTAGGGACAAGATCTGCGCCGTAGGATGGCTGACCGGCACTTGGAGGTTGTAAGTTGGCTGTAGGTGGAGCAATAAAAAACTCTAGTTTCGATAGTGTTTCAAGGCAGCTGAATATCTCGATGGATTGAGTGTCCCAGTCTGGTTCAATCAAAAAAAATGCCAAATCGGGAAAGTGTGATCTCAACGCATGTACGCTCAAGCGCCGTTGAGCTTGATCCAAGCACACGATGTGAATCAATTGATCGACGAGTGGTTGCTTTAGTTGAATAACAAGTGTGGGATGAGCCGTTTTGATTGATAGGTCCGTCGCAAGCTTCTTCGTTTTACCCTGTATCGAAATTGTCGTGTCCATTTCAACAAGGGAGTCCACCTTTTTATTGCCCCAATGGATTCGACTGAACTTCATTTCTTCATGAAAATCATTGACGCCGTTACTACCATGAAATTCACAATTGAGCTCAGATTGGCCTGACCTATCGAATCCGGACAAACCGTATTGAAACCATCCTGTACCATAGTTTGCTGTCGATGCTGCGATCGTTCCTTCATGTTGCCCGGCAGGGTAAAGAACGCAGGAGACGATCGGTAGATTCTTTGCAAGTTCAATGGTTTGTTTTCCTGCCGCATCCGCTCGTCCCAGCAATTTTAGTTCTTGTTTTTGAAATAGGTCTGACTTGGAACTTCTGGCGACGCTCATCTGGTATTTCCATAGAGGTTGCTTTCGAGG
>CANHVO010000244.1 GCA_947463915.1 Planctomycetaceae bacterium | reverse complement strand
TGCTTCGATACGTTACGAAGACGGTTTGCTCGTTCAAGCCGTAACGCGTGGCAATGGCGACGTTGGCGACGACATCACTCACAACATTCGAACACTTCGAGGCCTACCACAGCGACTTCTTGGCAAAAAAGCTCCGAAGGCACTGGAGTTCCGGGGTGAAATATACATGACCAATGCCGACTTGGTCACGCTCAACGAACAGCGAAGCAAAGCGGGCGAATCCGAGTACAAAAACACTCGCAACCTGACCGCCGGTTCGATCAAACTGCTCGACAGCAAAATCTGTGCGCAGCGAAGGCTCCGATTCTTTTGCCATGGAATCGGTTTTTGCGATGGACTCAACGCTCGGGATCACATGGACTTTCTTAAGCAAGTGACGGCACTTGGTATCCCGACGACTCCTGACGTGAGATGCTTCAAAGAGAAAGAAGATGCGATCGCGCACTGCAATCGTCTCGTGGAGGAGCTTCACTCCCTCGACTTCGAGGTCGATGGCCTCGTCGTGAAAGTCAATTCGCTCGAGCAGCGTGAAACGCTCGGAGCAACAACCAAGTGTCCGCGTTGGGTTATCGCCTACAAGATTGAAAAGTACGAAGCCGTCACGCAATTACTCAATATCACAACGCAGATCGGCAAGACCGGTACCGTTACTCCGGTAGCCGAACTTCAACCCGTCGAACTTGCCGGTACGACCGTTAGCCGAGCTTCCTTGCACAACATCGAGGAAATTGAACGTAAAGACATACGCATCGGTGATTGGGTCGTCGTGGAGAAAGCGGGCAAAATCATTCCGCATATTGTGCGAGTGGAAAAGCATCGCAGAACAACCGAATTGCAGGCCTACGTCTTTCCAACCAAATGCCCGGAGTGCGATTCCGATTTGGTCAAGGATCCGCAGGGAGTCTACATTCGATGCGTCTCCAAAGCTTGCCCTGCTCAATGGCGACAGCGTCTGAGGTATTTCGCTACGCGAGATTGCATGGATATCGAGGGGCTCGGCGACAAACTCGTCAATCAGTTGGTCGACAGCAATTGCGTTGGTTCCTTTGGCGACCTATTTGCGCTGACACTCGACAAACTCATGTCCCTCGAACGCATGGGGAAAAAATCTGCCGAAAATCTTTTGCAGGGAATCGCGGCGAGCAAGGACCGAGGGATGACGCGCGTGCTCAATGCCATCTCCATTCGCCATGTTGGGCAACGTGTCGCCCAGATTCTCGCAAGGCGGTTTGGAAACGTGGATGCGTTGATAGCCGCAGACTTGGAAACGATCGGTAGCACCAATGAGATTGGGCCTATCATCGCCCAAAGCGTGTTCGACTATTTTCGAAGCGATGATGGTATCGAATTGATTCGGCAGTTGCGAGCTGCCGGTGTTTCCTTGAAGGCCTCCGCCGAGGATGCCGTTGATTCTGACGGGGTGTTTGCGGGAAAAACGGTTGTCGTCACGGGCTCGCTCAGCAAATACTCGCGTGACGAAATCGAACGATTGATCGAACAGCGAGGGGGGCGAGCTGCCAGCAGCGTTTCCAAAAAAACCGACTTCTTGATCGCTGGCGAAGCTGCTGGAAGCAAACTCGAAAAAGCGAAAAGTTTAGGGGTACCTGTTCTCACAGAAGCTGAATTTGACGATTTGATTTCAGCGTGAAGTATCCCAGCCCGAAGCGTAAGCGAGGGGCAAGGCGGGCACAGCTTCCACATCTTTGCAATGCTAGGTCCCTTGAAAACCTAAGGGAGGGCGAGGATCCTGCTGAGCTGGGGACGCCACGGTTCGGCAGGAGCCTCACCCTCCCGCGTAAATTTGCTTAGGTGAAGTCGAAGAGACCATTTTGAAGGCAGTGGGCAAGACGGAACATCACTCACCGGCTCAGGCGAAGAAATGTAGTTCGCACATCCAGAGTCGCCTTCGTGTACAATTCAGGAGTTGATGCCCTAGAACAGTAAACCGAAACGTACCCGAGGGATTTACTTACCGTATCCCTCGCTCGCGCTGCGGGTTATGAAAAACAAACCGTATGGTCTTCACTAGCTTGCGCGTCGTGCTAAACATGCCCCTTTTCTCACTGCGAACACTTCATGATTGAACTGAACGATTTTGGCAAGGACTACGGCGAGTTTACCGCGGTCAAGAATGTGACCATGAAGATCGAAAAGGGTGAGCTTTTCGGTTTCATTGGCCCCAATGGAGCCGGCAAAAGCACGTCGATTCGTTTTCTCGCCACCTTGCTGAAGGCAACGCGCGGAGATGGCAGCGTCAATGGGTTTAGCGTGAACAAGAATCCGATGGATGTTCGACGAAGTATTGGCTATATGCCAGATGACTTCGGTGTCTACGACGGAATGAAGGTTTGGGAGTTCCTGGATTTTTTTGCTGTCGCCTACAAAATTGGCCGAACTCAACGCAAACAAGTCATCGGCGACGTCCTAGAACTGCTCGACCTAACACACAAACGAGACGACTTCGTCAACGGCCTATCACGCGGTATGAAACAGCGATTGTGCTTGGCGAAGACGCTGGTCCATGACCCACCTGTCTTGATTCTAGACGAACCGACCAGCGGTTTGGACCCTAGAGCCAGAATCGAAGTCAAGGCGCTGCTCAAAGAGCTTCGGCGTATGGGCAAAACGATTCTCATCAGCAGTCACATTCTGTCCGAATTGGCGGACTGTTGCACGTCGATCGGTATCATCGAACGCGGTGAAATGCTGATGCACGGACCCATCGATTCCGTCTATCGCAAGATACGACGGAATCGGATTGTTGAGATACGATTCTTGGCTAATCAAGACGCAGGTATCTCCATTCTGAGAAGCGATCCAACTTTGAGGGGGCTCGATATCGATGGTGATAGAGCAACTGCGGAATTGGAAACGGACGACGAAGGGCTTGCAAAATTGCTGGAGCAACTAGTAGCTGGCGGTGTGAAAATGAAATCCTTCAGCGATAAAGATCCAAGCCTTGAGGACGTTTTCATGCTTATTACCAAAGGTCTGGTCGCTTAACCCTATCGCCAAGTCCGTTAAGGCGAGCGACGGCCTGAAAACGACCCTAGCACGACGCGCAAGCTAGTGAATTGGAAAATAATCCACTAGCTTGCGCGTCGTGCTAAGAACATTCGGGAGGGCGAGGCTCCTGCCGAGCCAACGGTGCAAAGGTTCGGCAGGAGCCTCACCCTCCCGAGCAATGAATTGCTTAGCAACTACTTCTTCGAAATGACATTGACCGTAATGCTGGCCGAGAGCAAGCTGTTGGCAAGATCGACGATGCTAAGGACTTGGTTACCTAGCGAGCCAAAGCTATAGCTGATCGTGGCGACCCCGGCATCCTTGCTGCTAAAGCTGTAGCTGTTTTTACCACCCTTGGAATCCTTGCTGGTCAAGTTTACCTTGCCCAAGTAGCCAGTTGCCACATTGCCAAACGCATCGATTGCGGTGACGGTTACTTTAAAGCCAACGCCTACAACGACGTTGCTTGGAGCCGACAGGCTAAAGGACGCTGCGGCTGCTGCGGTTATCGATATGCCACTTTGTGTCGCAAGCAACGTTCCAGTGGTATCTTTGACGGAAATCGATTGCAGTCCAGCGGTTTTCAGCGTAGCGGCAAAGGTATGAGTACCTGCATCGCTTGCCGTAAACGTGTAGCTCGCTGGTAGGCCAGCTTTGATATCGGTGCTGCTAAACGATACGTTACCCACGTATCCGCTGCTAACGTTGCCGTATGCGTCTTTGGCAACAACAACAAAGTTGCGAGTCACTCCAGCCACGGTTGTCGGGAAACCTGAGATACCGATCGAAGTTGCGGTTGAACTCGCAACTGATATTCCAGTTTGACTACCGATTGCACTTGCGGTAACGGAATCCTTGACGCTAATCGATTGTACACCAGCTGTCTTCAAGGTCGCACTGAATGCATGAGATCCAGCATCGGCGGAAGTAAACGTATAGCTGGCAGGCAAGCCGGCTTGAACATCGCTGCTGCTGAAGTTCACGGTTCCAACATAGCTGCTGGTCAAATTGCCAAAGGTATCTTTCACTTGCACGGTGAAAGTCTTTGCAGAACCTGCGGTTGTTGAGGGAAACCCGCTTACCACAAAGGAGCCGGCCGTACTCGAGGCTACGACATTGCTTGCCGCTGTGCCCAGAATCGTCGCATCGACCGTGTCTCTTACCGTAATCGACTGATTGCCGGCAGTCTTAAGTGTCACATTGAAGGTCGCGACCCCTGCTTCCTTGTTATTGAAAACAAAGTTGGCGGGCATTCCAGCTAAGACATCGCTGCTTGCAAACGATACCGTGCCACGATATCCCGTCGCAACGTTACCAAACGCGTCCGTCGCCTTGACGGTGACGGTAGCAGTAGAGCCCGCGACAACCGTTCCGCTGGTCGTTACCGATAGCGAAGTCGCCACCGATGGATCGACGTTGCCAGAATCTGTTCCAAGGACGCTTGAGTTGCTGGCATCAACGGCGGTGAGCGACTGGGTGCCAGCTGAATTCAAGGATACTTCGATGTCATGTACCCCGAGATCGGTGCTGTCGAAAGTATAGTCGATTGGCAAGGCTGCATTCGCTGAAGATGTGACGAAGTGTACGGTACCAAAGTAGTTCTTGGCTGTGTTACCGAACGCATCTAACGCTGTTATCTTAGAAGTAAACGCTTGGCCAGCTACGAGACTGGCTGGCAACGCGACTTTGAATATTGCAGCGGCTCCGTTGACCACTTCGAAGTTAGTGATGGTTGCTTGGCTAGCTGGATTCAAGGAGTCCACAACATGGAACGACCAGACTTGGCCATTTACCGTAGCGGTCGCCAAGTACATTGAGAAAACATGCTCGCCACCATCGGCTGCACTAAAGGAGTAGCTAGCTGCGGTCGCTGCAGTGTCCGTGCTGCTCAGTCCGATCGAGCCAACATAATCTGATGTCGAATTACCAAATAGGTCGACCGCACTCACCTTGAGCTGAATGATCTCACCAGCAGAGACTAGAATATGACCTTTGCTATCGGCTCCGTTCGGTACAGATAGCATGAATTTCGAAAAGCTGCTTGCGGCGACTGCAATACCTGCTTGAGTACCCGTTAGAGATCCGCTCGAATCTCGCACGGTGATCGATTGATTACCGGCAGTCTTGAGGGTCGCAAAGAAATTATGAATTCCAGCGTCGGCTGTTGTGAAGGTGTAACTGGCAGGTAGTCCGGCTTGGACATCGCTGCTCGTGAAGTACACAGTCCCTGTGTAGTCGGATGCGGTTTGTCCAATCGTATCGAAAACCTTCACGGTGAAGCCGTTCGTGTTGCCAGCAATCGAGGCTGGATATCCAGAGACCGCAAAGGAAGCCGCAATCGGTGCCGTTGCATTGCTGGACAACGTGCCTGTGATCGTGTCATTGACGATATCGGTTGCGGTTAATGTTTGCGTTCCTACCGTTAGGAACTTGACGTCGACCGTAGTCATTCCGTTTATCAACGCCGCATCGCTAGGTAGTATTGCTGCTGCATCGGAGCTGGTGAAATGAACCGTACCGCTATAGCTCATGGCTTGATTGCCATAGACGTCGCGGGCCACAATTGTAACTGGTCGGATCACGCCGATCGCACCTGCGGCACCAGCCAGAGTCAGAGTCGAAGCGGCCTGCGGTGCCACATTCACGTTGACCCCACCGTTGATCGAGCCACCCAATTCTGTCGCACTGACGAATACCGTTCCAGCGGTCTTGAGTGTAACTTGGAAAGTGTGTGTGCCAGCGTCCGCTTCGGTGAAGGTGTAGTCAGCGGGCAAGCCTGCTAACGAATCACTGCTAGCGAAATGTACTTTGGTCGAGTATCCCGGAGCGATCGCCCCGGTTGTGTCGATGGCCGATACCGTAATGTTGAAAGTGTCGCCCGCTACGGAAGCTGTTGGGGCACTGATTTGCATTTGTCTGACTTGCCCCGTCACATTGACGGTTACCGTGGCTGCAGCCATGTTCGGTGCTGAGACTTTGACTGTTTGATTGCCAGCCGTCACCAAGCGTATGGCGCCGGTAAACGAATGCGAGCCAGCGTCCGCTGCGGTAAAGAGGTAAGGGATACCTGCGTCTGCTGGGTTAAATGCGTAGCCCGAGGCGGTGCTCGCGGCTGGGTCACTGCTGCTGATGAAGACCATTCCGCGGAAACCAGGGACGACATCGCCGTTGGCATCGATGGCAGAAATCGTCATAGGCAATACGGATTTGGATGTGGTTGTCGCAGGTGCTGTGACACGAAACGTCACCGCTCCCGCTAAGTTCTGAGCGTCGGCATTGTCGTTGGTGACAACCGTGACACCGCTTGAGCTAGGATAAGCCAAATCGACGGCACCATCACCGTTGAAGTCACCGTGCGTACCAGCCTCAAAACGCCCTGCTGGAGTTGCGAATTCTACCGAAGGAAAGAACGTTCCATCCCCTTTGCCGTGACTGACCATGTACTTTGATGCCCCACGCACTGCAAAGTCATCGTACCCGTCGTTGTTGAAGTCTGCGACTTCGATTTCATAACCGGTCTGGCTGATTCCGTAGGTATGAGGTGCACCGTATGTTCCGTCACCATTGTTGATGAGCACGCTCATGGACGTGGCGGCGTAGGAATTAGGGCAAGCGAAGTCGAGGTAGCCGTCTTCGTTGAAGTCACCTGTTGCAAGGTAGACTGGAGCAGTAAACGCGTAGTAACTTGACGCTGTATCGAAGCTACCGTCTCCATGTCCTCGCAGGACATTTACAGTACCGATGCTATTGGTATTGGACGTCGCCATGTCCATATTGCCGTCGCGATTGAAGTCGCCTACCACCAAGTTAATGTTATTGCCAGCAACGGGAGTTGTTAATGGAGCTTGAAATGAGCCGTCTCCATTACCGAGGCTAACGCTAGCGCTGTTGGTGTTCGTTGTGCCAACATCAAGAATACCGTCGTTGTTGAAGTCAGCGACCTTGACCGAGTGAGCCGACAAGGCAACTGGAAACTCGATAGGAGCACCAAAGGTGCCATCGCCGTTGCCGAGCAAGATTTCTAACGCCGTACCAATCACTGCCAAGTCGAGCTTGCCGTCACCGTTGAAATCCCCCGCGCTAGCATCAAGGGAATTTGCACCCGAGGCGTAGTCCACTTTGGGAGCAAAGGAACCGTCCGAATTGCTCATCAGAATACTGACGGACCCGGCAGGTCCCGAGTTGACGACCGCCATATCGCTTCGGCTGTCGCTGTTGTAGTCCCCGACTGCGATGCCAGCTGGATTGGTACCGACCGCGAAGGTGACCGGGGTGGTAAAAGCCATCATTCGCCGATCTTCGAGATTCTCAAATCGGAGCTTCGCATGCTGCCGGCGTCGAGCAGGCTCCGTGCGGGAGCTTGCATTTTTAGTGTGGCTAAGCAGTCTGCGGACCAAGGATGAGAACATGAGAGAAACCCTAAAAAAGTTCTGGCAAATCGGAAAAAGCAAAGGTGGACACTTGCCCTACTTGTTAGGGCAGGAACACGGCGCGGCATCCGCCAACGATTTCCTAAAATCCAGATGTTTTTCAGTCGGGCTTGCGACTTATTGATTTATTCGTTTAACAGTCAGCCGTAGGCGTACTTCGCTCTTTTGACAGTACGCCTTCGGCTGACTGTTAAACGAAGCCATTTGGCAAGCATTAAATCATCGAGCCCGTTGTCCCGTCGGAGACGAGCTCGTCGGGGGCAACCACTAATCTTGCTTGCGGTTTCGCAATTGGTCGATGGACACGGCTCCGATGATGATGAGTCCAATCATGATGTCTTGGGTCGCGTTCACGACACCCAATTGAGCGCAGCCGCTCGAGATGACGCACATGATAGCCGCACCCGAGAGGGTACCGAGCACCGACCCTCTACCGCCGCTCAAGCTTCCGCCTCCGATGACCACGGCGGCGATGAATTTCAGTTCCTTGCCGATCCCTTCGGTCGGATTGGCCATTTTGAGCAATGAAAACGAGTACAAACCGGCGATTCCGAAAAGCACTCCTGCCAGGGCGTAAACCAGCAGCTTAGTCGTAAACACATTGACTCCGCAAAGTCGAGCTGTGGCTTCGTTCGAACCAACGGCCAGCACATGCCTCCCAAAGACCGTCAACGACAGCGTGACGGCCATGACAACGGAGATGGCGATCGCAAACCACACACCGCTCGGAATATTGGGAAGCCAACCCACCCACTGCGGTGGCTCGGTTGACGTAAACTTCAAGAGCCAATCCGGAATACGAGTGCGCTCCACAAATACGGTCGAGGTATTCGAAATACTGGCCAAATGCCGAGCGATCCCCAAGAAGATTGTCATGGAACCTAGCGTCACAATAAAGGGCGGAAGACGCAGAATGCCAATGATCAACCCATTGAAAACGCCACACAACGCACCGGTTCCAACCGCAGCAAAAACAGCCACGACGACAGGTCTCTCTGCGTTGAGAGTAATCGCAAGGACTGTCGCGCAAAGGATGCTGGCGGTTCCCGCCGATAAATCAATTCCACCAGTCATGATGATCAGTGTCATGCCTAACGCTGCTACGGCTACAGGCGCTGTTTCGACCAGAATGACGCGAGCGTTTCGAATCTCGAAGAAGTGACCTTGTCCCCATCGCAGGTCCGAGAGCGTAAAGCCAAGCACTACGACTGCTAACGCGAGCATCGGCGCGAATCGCCCCATCCAGAGACGCCACAACGACGTTGCGTCAACTTTTTTCGATACGTCCTCAGTAGGTAAACTCACATCAAGCCCTTATCTTTTTGACCTATTTGTATCTTGTTGTCTCAGGCGAGCGGCTGCTCTGGTTATACCGGGAGGGTGAGGCTCCTGCCGAACCATTGCAAAGCTCGGCAGGAGCCTCGCTCTCCCTTTTGATCCCTTGGCTGGTAGTTTTCAGCATACCGCTCCTTATCCATCGTTTTCCGACGCGATGGCCACCGAAAGCACTTCGTTTTCAGTCCAGTCCCGGGCCTTTCTTGCTTCGCGCAGTTTGCCTCGCGCCATGACCCCGACTGTATCGCAAACCGCAAGTAGCTCCGGTAAATAGGAACTGACAAAGATGATACTCTTGCCTTCCGCTGCAAGCTCACCGATCAACCGGTAGATCTCCGCTTTTGTCCCGACATCGATTCCTCGCGTTGGTTCATCGAGAAGCAAGATGCTGGCATCTTGATGCAGCACACGGGCGATAGCTACCTTTTGTTGATTGCCGCCGGAGAGCTGGCCAATCGGTTGTTCTGGATGGCGAGCCTTGATCGACAAACGCTTCATCCAAGTGTCAACGGCGACGCGCCGGCTACTTAGTTTCAATAAGCCGCCAACGCTGTAGCGATGGATGGCAGAGAGCGTCATGTTGTCGGCGATCGAAAGCTTTTGAGCTAACCCTTCTCCTTTGCGATCTTCGGAAACCAATCCGAACCCGGCTGCAATTCGAGCCCTCGGACGATAGGGAGGGGTGCGACCGTTGAGCTGAACACTGCCTCGCCGAACTCGATCCAAACCAAACAGACATCGAAGCGTTTCGGTTCTTCCGGCCCCGATCAGACCGAACAATCCAAAAATTTCACCTTTTCGCAACTGCAATCTCAGGTCACTTGGCATCTTCGCCCCAGTCAAATGATCGATCGACAAAGCAACGTCGCCCATGGAATGGGGGACGGTTGGGAATAGGTTGGCAACGCTGCGGCCGACCATCAGGGAAACAATTTGTTCATCGCTTGTTCCAGCCAAAGACCCCGATCCGGCGGTTTGCCCATCGCGAAGCACCACGTATCTCGATGCGATCTCGCGGATCTCTTCGAGGAAATGACTGATGTAAATGATCGCAAGACCTTGTTCTTGCAATCGTCGGATGATGGCAAACAGGTGTTGTACATCCTGTTTGGACAATGAACTGGTCGGTTCATCGAAAATCATGACTCGAGCATTCGAGACGATCGCTCTCGCGATTTCGACCACTTGTTGCATCCCGATGGATAAGGATCCAACGCGCCTCTGTGGATTTAGGTCAGCGTGGCCAAGGAGCGAAAGCGCCTCTCGCACTTTTTCGCGTTGCAGTCCGGCTTGAACAAAACCAAAATGGTTTCGCTCGCAACCAAGCATGATGTTGTCTTCGATGGACAAATCGCGAGCGAGGTTTAGTTCTTGGTAGATCATGGCCACGCCAGCGCGGCGCGCGTCGATTGGTTTTAATGGTCGATAGGGTCGACCATTCAGCATGAGCGAGCCTGAGTCAGGTGCGTGAGCGCCTGAGAGCACTTTCATCAGAGTGCTTTTGCCTGCTCCATTTTCCCCGATCAGAGCGAGCGTTTCGCCGCCAAACGTATCCAGAGAAACATTTTTCAATGCATGCGTCGCGCCAAAACGCTTGGCGATACTATCCATGACTAGCAAGGGAGTTTGCACTTTGAAGATGGGACTCTGGCTGGTTCAAGAAGTGGGTCACTCTTGCCGAGAGTGACCCTTTTTTCGTAGCTGGATTCTTAAAAAGTCAGCACCATGTTTTCGTAGCTGGATTCGTAAGAATTCAGCACGTTCTGAATTCTGGCGAATCCAGCTACGGTAGTTTTCATTCCGTCCCCCGCCTAAGACCGCGGGAAGTCATTTCTTGGCCCGTCATTTCTTGGCCCGTCATTTCTTGGCCCGTCATTTCTTGGCCCGTCATTTCTTGGCCCGTCATTTCTTGGCCCGTCATTTCTTGGCCCGTCATTTCTTGG
>CANHVO010000243.1 GCA_947463915.1 Planctomycetaceae bacterium | reverse complement strand
GTAGCAATCCAAAACCATCGCCAAAAGTTGAACTTGGCTCGCACGGGTTTCGGTGCGGGCTCTACAAAATTTTGTGATTGCATGTCATTCTTCGAATTCTGTGTCAACATCTTGTCCACTTGGAAAATGCGAGTTGGTTCTACGCTCGATGAGCTTCGAAATCCAGACCTTCTGACAATCTACAGGCAATTATTCGAACCAAAGTGGGCGCAACTATTTCTCGATCCCTGTCGCACTTTCAAATGCATGGAAATCAATCGCAGACTGGCTCTGATCCTGGCGGCTTGGCTATCCGGTGAATGCCAGCGGCATTTTATTCCTGAGGAAATTATTGCCTGATCGACTCTTCCTTTGGATCGCTCGACGAGCTATTGGCTTAGAATAGTCAACTGAAACATATCTTTTCCGCCAACCAATGGCGGATGAAGCGAAAGAAATTGAATCCATGATCGAGATTGCCGTTTACGATACCAAGACCTACGACCGAGAATTCTTGGTACGCGCAGCCAGCGGGGAACCAATTCTCTGGCGATTTCACGAATTCCGCCTCAGTGCTGATACCGCTCCCGCTGCCCAAGGGGCCAAAGCAGTATGCATCTTCGTAAATGATCAAGCGGACCGCGCGTGCTTGGAAGCACTTGCGGCACTCAATGTGAAACTGATCGCGCTCCGTTGTGCTGGCTACAACAATGTGGATCTCACGGCTGCCCGAGAGCTTGGAATCGCCGTAGTGCGTGTGCCAGCGTACTCCCCTCATGCCGTTGCTGAGCACGCAGTTGGATTGCTACTCTCGTTAAATCGAAAAATACACCGCGCTTACAACCGTGTGCGCGAGCTCAATTTCTCGCTGAGCGGTCTAGTTGGCTTCGACATTCATGGCAAAACCGTAGGCATCATTGGCACCGGGAGAATTGGGCGAATCGCTGCTCAGATTTTTAGTGGCTTCGAGGCTAAGGTCATAGCATACGATCCGATCCCGATGCCTGACTGGGCAAACACGTACCATATCCAATACACCGACCTCAACACCCTTCTGGCGACGAGCGATATTCTCTCGTTGCACTTGCCGCTCGTGGCAGAGACCCGTCATTTGCTGAACTCGCAGACGATTGCGACGACTAAACCTGGCGTATTCATAGTCAATACAAGCCGCGGCAAACTGATCGATACCACTGCACTGATCGCGGCCCTAAAATCAGGGCACGTGGGTGGCGTCGCTCTCGATGTCTATGAGGAAGAAGAAGGTATCTTTTTTCAAGATCTTTCCGGCCAGGTATTGCTCGACGATGAGCTATCGCATCTGCTCATTTTCCCCAATGTCCTTATCACTTCACACCAAGCGTTTCTTACTTACGAAGCGCTCAGTGAGATCGCCCGCGTTACAATCAAGAACATCCTCCAATTCGATGACGGTGGGCCATTCTTGGAGGGAACAACGCTCTAAAGCGGAGTTAGGACTCGTACCGCGTTTGAATCTTGGATCGATGTTCCTTGAGCAACTATCACCATCGACTGTCATTGTCGCGAAATCCAACTGAATTCCTTTTTCGTAAGAGATCTGTAATTTGATCTACACAACATACGGGATCGCAATGGTTACGCTGATCGCTGCCGTGCTGGCGACGATCAACTTATTCCTCCATTACGAAGTGCTCAATTTGCTTTCCAGAACATTGGCAAAGCTTGCATGGATCGGGCGACCTCGTGTCGCTCTGTTATTTGCAACACTGTTGATCGTCCATATTGTGGAGATTTGGATCTTTGCCTTCGGATTTATGTTTGCCGAATGGCATGGTGGGCTGGGTGTGCTCAAGGGGGAACACGGCCAAGGAATTCTCGATTACGTTTACTACTCTTCGATGACGTTTACCACGGTCGGTTATGGTGATCTATTCCCAGTAGGGCCTATTCGGTTTATTGCCGCGATGGAGGCTCTTTCAGGGTTTATGCTCATCACTTGGTCGGCATCCTTTACCTATCTTGAGATGGCTCGATTCTGGAGAGATCGCGGTTAAGTCTCCGGTTTACTGAGCGAATTTTGGCAAGTCACTTTTGCCGACATTGACTTTTGTTATTTGTCTTTTTGTCCGGCTCGGGTTTGTCCCGAGTGGCGTTGAGATAGCACGTAGTGGAATCTCGTAAGAGTTCCTGTAGTGCCTCGAGCTCCAGGAAGTTTAACAACTTCCGCTACGAGTATAGGTCGAATGGGCGGTGCGACGAATCCGGAGGCTCGCGGTCGGTCGGCATGAATCTAGAACGCCAAAGCTGCGGACGGAGGGGAAAGCCCCATCCGTCCTGAAATGCTTCAAAGCGTTGCGTAAAAGGGACGAGGGGGCCAAGATCAAAAAGAGGTGGGTAATACCAAGGCTAGCGCCGTGCGGCTAATGGTTCGTTTTACACCAACACATGTGTCGCCGTGATTGTTATTGGCGGACTCGTTCGGTGTAAGGTAATGGGAGCTCACGAGAGCGATCTAGCCAACTACTTGCGCCCATGTTCACCGGTCGCATTCACGTGCTTTATGCTCTCCTTGGGCATACCTGATTCGTCGACGTAGCCGTCTACGATCTCGATCGAGGGGTGGTCAAACGGTGCCCGTTCGTACTTGACACGATCGTCCGTTAAACAGATCAAGAAGAACTCTAATGCTAGCCGGTCATCGCGAGTGAAATCAAGCGGAACGATGGCCGGATGCTTGTCTGGGTTGGATTGACGATCGCGAGGAACAAACAAGACTTTGCGATGATTGGGCCGGTGCTGAGGTTTCTTTACCCTCTCCTTGTTGTCATCGTCATTATCGTCGTCGTCAACGTCGTGTTCATAAAATGAGATGACATCCGAAAGGCTTAGCAATCTCCCATTGTGCATGTAGGGCGCCGTTAACTCCACGTTGCGCAAGGTCGGCGTTTTGAATGCACCCCAGAAAGCAAGTTCATTGTCATGAGAAAAGGGTTTGCGGAATCCCCATTTCAGTTCATTTGCGACCAGCCGGCGCGCTCTGGATATAAAGTAAAGCTGCGAGCGTCGTGTGTCTTCAGGAAGCCCATCTCGATCCCAGGATTTATCGACCTGATCGACCGTTCTGTTTTGAGAAGCATCCTCTTTGGGGCCTTGACTGCTCGTGCGTGTAGGCTCGATCGCATTGGGCGCTTGTTGACTTGGTGGCAGTACCGCTTCTTCCATTCTTGGCGTCGATTTCATTTTGCTCTTAAAGCGATCGCCATACCAATCGGAACGAAACTGATAAGCCGATCCTGGTGTCGCGGTAGGACGTTTATCGGACCGAGCCAATTTCGCGACAACACTACGAATCTCATTTTTGTCTTGCTCTGTGAATTGAAGTTCACTGTCGTTAAGGATTTGATCCAAAACCTGCGCAGGTTTGTCGATCGCTTGATTATCTTTAGGGTTTGTCGCTCTCGCTTTTTGCAGCCCGTTCTGTAGTCGCATGCCAAGCTTTTGATTTTTGTCGGCGGTTGAGTCTTTGAGTTCCTTGGATGCCTTTTCAATCGGGTCGACTTCCTCAAGAAAAAATGCGCCGATACCATCGTCGTATCGGGGTGGGGAGACTCCTAAATTGTAGAATCCGAGGTCGTAAAAAGCGTATGTGTTTGCGATTGGGTTGTCGGCTAGTGGAAAAGGGCGTCGAAACTGTTGCAATTTTGGCGGTATAACCATTCGTTCGACCAAAACAGGCTCTGAAATTGCTTCTGCCTGATTAACCCGCTCTACTTCGCCAAAAAACAGTCGATTACCAAAGGGCATTTTTGAACGGCGGTCAAATTCAAGAAGCAGTTTAGAGATGTGCTCGGCCAACTCGGCTGTGAGCTTGAATGGCTTCAGATACTCTTTTACCCCCGAAGTCAATTTTGGATGGTTGCCTGCCGCTATCTCCCTCTGCAGATCCAATTCCAATGCAATGCTTTCAGCGTCTCGTACCAGCTCTGGGCGATTGGTTCGAATCAACGACGCGATCTTTCCAAGTATCAAAGAATGCGATTCTTGCTTCGCAATGGCAATCGAATCGGATTGCGAGTTTGGAAATAAAACACGTTCAACCTTATAGTGTATTGGCGATTTCTCGATCTCCATTTTGCGATCATAGATTTCGCTAAGAAGTGGTCCTGAATGGCATTCGATGCAGCCTTGGTTCATGAAAACCCGGAAACCGTGTTGAAAAACGGCAGTACCTGTTTTGTGCTCTGGTTGTGTTTCTCTTGGAAATCGATCCAGATGGATCGCTCCAAGTCTTTGCTTGTTGTCTTCCCACTTTTTCTCAACAAGAGTGTTGCTCCCTTGCATCATGTCATCGAATGGCGATTGATTCGAAACCAGTGATGCTTCGTAGAGCAGGATGCTCAATCCCCAGAACAAGGAAAAGTTTGCTTCCATAAGCTCTCCCTCCGGGTTGCCATCTTTTTCGGATGATTTCAAAAGGATCAGCTCTACTTTCTTGTCGCTGTCCCACCATTCTTTTCGAAACGCCCTTTGGATAAGCTCCCGATAGGTCATTGAGTTGCGATCGGCGCCAACGAATCGCTTAAGTTTGTCTTTCTCCACACCACAGCCCAATTGCTCGCGCACGATACGAGCGTCGAAGGGAGCAAACAAGCTATCTGTCGTGTCGATATCTTGGAAATCTAGGATCTCGGCATCCAAGAGTTTCCGGGCAACGTTCGGAAATTCACGGCCCGAGTACGACATTTCCACGTCATTGACAATCGGTCCTACAGCCTGGGAGGCCAAGGCGGCATTGGTAATGGCAACTGGAACATGGATGATGTCATGGTCCATTTCCGGTGAGCCATCGCTTTTCAGAATGACATTGCCGGACGCATCCCTCTTCGCGAAATCTCTACGCCTATGAATTACTTCACGAGGATCGGCGTCACCAAAAATAGAGAATCCGTTGAATGTCGATTCCGCGCGGCCGTCATGAAACAGTCGATTGGAAAAGCCGCTATTGACAATGCTGGGGCTGTTTCGATGTGTGATTTGCCTGCTTCGGAATGAACCGGAAACAAACATTTCCCACTGTTCCTTGCCGGAGTTCACGCGACGTTCTGTAAACTCCTCGGAATTCCAAGGACCTGTACCGGGTGTTGGTCTACCGTTCAGCTTTTCGAATCGGTTCGGTGCAACTCCATGCGAACCTACAATCAACGAGAATGGCGTGCCTTTTGGGAATAACGATGGCTGAAGAAGTTTTGTTGCTTCAAGCCGAACATCGTACTCTCGTTGTTTTTCTCCAAATTCGAGCGGGTGTTTTGGGGCCAAGTCGTACTTATCCCAAACAACCGTCGGGATGCGCATAACCCCTCTGGTTCTAGCATCGGCACCGGCACTGTAGTGGCAGGTCGCACATGCGGTACCGATATACTTTCCATCGGCAGTCCTTTGGAAATCGCTCCCTGCTTGCATATCCCAGACAAACGCTTTTCCGAGCACTTCGGCCGCTTCAACATCTGCGATGAACTCCGCTAGGTCAGGCCGTTTGAGCAACTTCTCTACAACTTTCCCGCTAGGAAGTTGACGCACGTGCGTTTTGACATAGGGGTTGGTTAGCTTGCGTGGGTCCCAGTCGTCGATTAAGTCCTGGACGCGTTGCAACAACGCCGTTTCCTCATGCCCTACCAGATGAACTGGGCCAACATGACCATGCGGATCGTTCGGCGCAGCAGCTTGTTGCGCCGAAGATGGACCGCAAAATAGAGATAATGCGAAACCCGCATAGGATAGCCGAATGGACGAACGAATGAATGCGAACATAGGAGCGCTCTTTAGGGCGAGTGTTTCGTGAATGAAAGCTCAAGGGTCGGATATCATCTCATGGGACCAAATCCACAAAAAAAGATATCTTTAATCAATACTGAGAGATTCCGTAGCGTTGTTCAAAAGTAAAGCCGGCGACTCGGCGAATGGTGCTAGTCAGTTGATTCATTGGTAGAGAGGCAACCATGGAGCTCCAACGATCCTTGATTGGATTTCCAATCATCAGTGAATTTCCATGTTGTGTCACGTCGCTGTCAATCTTGGGGTTTAGGTCGTAAAAGCCCAATGATTTCCGAAGCCGCTCGATGTCTGCAGGCGTCGAGGTTAGGAAATGCCAATCGCACGCGTCAGACGCGTCGACACTTGCACCAAAGGTTTTGGCGTACTCTCGCAATGCATTGCAATCGTCTACTTCAGGTTCCAGCGTGAACGATAGGAAAACGAGTTGATGCCCGAAAACCGGAAAGAGTACTTTGCGCAGCTCCGAAATGACGTCGCTGGTTTGCGGGCAAGAGCCTTTGCAAACCGTGTACATCGAGTTGATTACCAACGCTCGATTGGAGGAAACAAAGGCGTCATGAAATCGAAATGACTTGCCATATTGATTTTTCACAGGAACATTTGCAAACCCGTCGGAAATGAGCAGACGGTGAGATGGTTGCTCCACTGTGTCATTACCCTCGGTCTCTCCGAGCCATTCCAGTAGCCTAAACATCACTTAATACCTCCGCTAATTGAAGTTGTGGTCTTTGCTTTTTTGGGTGCTGGGCGAGGTGGAATGACATTGACTCCAGAGTCTTCGACTGGACTCGCTGGGGCTGGCGGATACTCCCATGGTAGTTCTCCCATGCGGTCCCCCAAGGTGACATCATTGCCATGTGAGCGGGCTGCAGGAGCGATGTTTGGATCATGGTCCTTTCCAGGAACTGGCTCGAAATTGAACATCATTCGCATGTCCTCGTGTTCCAGATTATGGCAATGAAAAACGAATGGCCCACGCCAAGTCCGATGCCGCATTCGAATGCGTACGACGGTATTTGGCCCAAGGACTTGGGTATCGTGAAGTCCACTTACTTCGGTTTTGCCAATTTCATGGGTAACATCCTTTAGGTTTACGAGTCGATTCGGTGTGGGCGGATCGGCACGATCGATCACTTCGTCTGCACGTCCATCCTTTTCGTAACGAACGATTTGATGGCTTTCCAGATGGATGTGGATGGGATGCCACCATCCGCCCCCTTCATTCTTGAGAACCCATTCCTCCGCGCCATCTAGGGATGGACAGGCGTTCGAAATGTTGGGATCGTAGAACCGACTGTTGACCTGCCAGGCTCCTTTGCCACGCTCAAAGATGAATTCTCGAACGACTTTGACGTCCTCATCGGAGATGTGATTGTGAGTTTTGATCAGCGAAGTGCCATCCTCGATGGATGCTTCTGCGTCCCCCACAGGATCGCCAGGATCATTTCCGGGGGGATTGTACGTCACTACAAACTTCATCAATGCCATCGGTATACGAAGTTCCGCAACAGGGCGGTCCGCAGTATCAAATGGCAGCGGCAAAACCCTCGGATCACCTCCGTCGTCCAATTTGACTTTCGGACCTCGCCCATCTTGTTGAGGCATGGTGTTCACCAAGAAAAACTCACGCGTTTCGCCAGGCTTGAGCGAAGCGTCAGGGTTGTGCTGTGATTGAGTCAATTCATTAAAGTCAACGACAATGTCAGCTCGATTGGCCATCGCCACGACGATGCGCTTCTTGCGTACCGCATTTGACCAAAGCCACGTGTCCTTACCTATTCGAAGATAAGGCTTCGAAATGTTTTCGTACTTCTGATGGCGAGAAGTCAACGTTGGCAACGTTGCATCGTCAGCGGCCGCTTCGTCGATCCCGTTCTTTTGAAGTCGCCAGAAGTCCTCCGATGAAAGAATGCGAAGACTGAATACTCTCGCGTTGGAACCATCCAAAATACGGAACCGATATTTGCGATTGCGAACTTCAAGCTGCGGGTATGAAATTCCGTTCACGAGCATTGTGTCACCCAAGTACCCATTGTGACCCGTGTAGTCGTAAGCGATCTGGCCCGTACTCTCGTCAAATACTTTGTCCTGAAGGACTAGAGGAATGTCGTAAGGATTGAAGTAAGGCTCCTTCCCCAGTTCGTGTTTATAGAACCCTGGGTTTTCAGGACACTCATAGGAAAGATCCAAGTTTCCTTTGCTATCGCGTGCGAGTTGATATTGCTCTGGGTCCAGGCAGGAATGCGGCCCCAATCCAGGCAGCACGCGATCATGAATGAGTTTCAGTTCCTCTTCCCCAAAACACGGAGCCAAACCAGCCACGCCTTTGGAAACGTTGTAAGCTGTCGCGTCCATTGCATGGTCGTGGTACCACATCGTGGATTGACTTTCCCCGAGATCAGGAACGTATCTGCCTTCTTTGCAAAGCAGTGGCAGCATGTTTGGATAAAAGTAGTCTCGAGCTTTTCCTTGGAGCACGTAAAACGACGGGAAGCCATCGCTGTGAGATGGACTATGACCGCCATGCAAATGAATTGACATTTCCGCCTCAAGATGGTTTTCAAAGCGAATCATGGCAGGTTGCCCGAGTCGCATTTTTAGGCTCGGCCCTGGCACCATTCCAGCATAGGCATAAACACGAGTGCGTTTCTCGTCGCTTTGAAAACCATGCATGGCTTCGACGATAGGTACCTTGAAACATTTGATTGGAAACCCGCTCCAATTTTCAATTAGCTGTCCGTCAAGATAGTGCGGAATCGTTCCAAAGTTCTTCTTCTTGTCGTTCCATCGCTCAATCGCAGTTGGCAAGCCTGGTTCACAACCGTAAGCTCGCCAATGCTCCGGAGTTTCCCCCCACTCCTGTGCAACACCGTGAAAGCACTGTCCGATTGGTGTTGCATCTCCTGGTCCAAATACACGAGGCTTGTCAGAAAGCTCCTCGAACGTGCCTATGGCGGTTGGTCTTGCTGCTAACGGAATTGGGAGCTTGCGTTTGAAAGCGTCGCGAGGAAGCTGCGTCGCACGGTTTGCAGAAAAGCGTGTCGACGGTAACGCGAAAGGCCCGGGCGGATCTTGTGGATGCGCATTGGATACTACACAATTGGCTGCGATCGCAGCGCCTAGACCTTGAAGCAACTCTCGTCGACGCATCTTGATATCTCCTTTAGAATTGAGTTGTACAGAAAATAGCTATAGTGCTTCAGATTTGCAAAGGGGGCATGTCTTTTTTTGCTGCGACATAAAAATGAAAATTTTATGAAAGTGTTTTTGTCGCTTATGTATGCTTGCGGAGCGATCCAGATTTTGTTCTGTTTTGTTTTACTCGAGTTTGTGGTTGTGTGTGGTTCTCCTCATGCGCCGATGAACTTCTCTTTTATTCACTAAATAACTCTAGAAGCTAAGGAGCTGTAATCGCAATGGCACAGATCGAAGCAAGCATTGAAGGTCCCATGGGGATACCAAGCTTAATGGGCAACGTCGTCAATATTCCGGCGATGGGAATCACGATTCGATTTACCCCAGGCAAGACCGTTACGAATCGCGATAAAGCTATTCGCACGCCGACTCGATCGTTTGAGCCGCTGACTCTTGCCGAGTTTACTTCGGCAGTAAGCCTCCCGGGCCGAACTCAGGGCGGCTTCGATGGGGCGACGATCATCGCTGAGGGGACCTATGATACCGTAGCAAAGTTGCTTGATGCCGATTTTGTGGACGTAGAGCCGAGCGAAACAGTTCTAATTGGAGCCCTTACCCGAGTGAGTCCTGTCGCTGCATCGCCTCTTGCAATCAATGGTGTCGATGTTTTTATGCTCAGGGATACTCGATTACCAGCGAACCGGAAAAACAAAAACGGGGCTCCGGTTTTCTACAATCAGTACTCTTTTCCAATGAAAATCGACTCCGCCGTCCCTTCCGATACTGCGGGAGCGTCGGAAGCCCCATCGTCAGTCGAAGGTTATTACGGCGATCATCCGACCGACGCGGGGAAGAAAGCGTTTCACGCATTTTTGTTTGAATACGGCGATACCGGAAAGCTTGTCGACGACCCGGTTGCCACTCCTCAAATCTCCATTGAGCGAGCGCCGCAGTTCCGCGATGAAGGTACATTGTGGAATGTTCGGGCGCGAGGAACGCTGTCGGCGCTCCACCCAAATGCCTCGCCTCTGAATCAGCAATTGATGTTGTTTATTGTGAACGATCAGGGTGCGGCGATTCCGATACCTGGTGGGCTGGATATCGAGTTGGACGACCTCGATGACGGCTTTGTTCGCTGGCGGCTTCGAACGGAATTGGCAAAGTCAGGTGTGCTGGTCGATCCGCCTCGGGCGCTCTTGATAAGAAACATCACCGCCGAGCAAATGACAGGTAAAGCGGTCTTTGATACCTACGAAATCGATGTTCGCGAAGCTTAGAAATGGAGCGGAATAACGGAAGCTAATTTATCTTGGCTCCAGTGTTTGTTGCCTATCTCCGCTATTTTGCTAGGGCGGAGATGGCGATAGCTAAGTCAATTCAAGTTGATCGCTCATATGTGTTGTGAATTATCCAGGGGATTTCTCGTGGTGCATTTTTGCGACACAAAAGTCTGATAATATTTAAAAAATAATATTGCAAAAACTATCTGTACCTACTGCGTTAGCTTGTTGCATTGATAGCATGCGTTCCTATAATTCCGACAAGTTTTGGTCAGGCCACGCAGATGTTCAAATGATGTTTTGCCGAGTTTCAATAACGTTCTAAGCGATGGCAAAGTCCTCGATGTTGGCTGGTTAGTAACAATCGATCTAGCAGCCCGTTGAAAAAAGGATGAAATGCGCTATCCTACCAACATCAATTGTTTTGGTTTCATGGAGGAGTTGGTCAATGGCATTGGGGCGTCGCAAAGAACTGCAGCAGGGCGAATTATTTGTTGCTGCAAATGTTCTACCTTCCT
>CANHVO010000242.1 GCA_947463915.1 Planctomycetaceae bacterium | reverse complement strand
GCATTCGTGGAGTCCTCGTCTCCTAGGTGCGGCTTGTCGATACCTGAGTAGGTGAAAATCTGAGTATCCAGCGAAAGACCGTTCCGAGTTGCTGCGATGAGGATTGAATTCTGGACAACTTTTGCCCCGAGCAATTCAGTCATGGGCAGCATCACCCCTAATCCACCTTTCAACAGGTAACCGATTTCATCGGTAAGACGCAATCTCTTGTGAAGTATCTTCGCTAGAACGTGGATTTGCCGATCTGTTGATGCAGTTCCTGCCTGCTTGAGCTCAATCACAATCAGAGAAAAGAATTGGGAATACCGATCACATCGCATGCGTTCTTTGCAAAGCAGTAGTTCCATCGCTTTTGGTGGATGGAGAAGCGACGACACCTTCGTTCTTGCGTCCATTGTTGAAATGGTCTTGGAATCAGCCATGGTTAATCCTGTTGCAAATCTTGAGCTCCGTGATTTTCTCAACTCCACAAGTCCTTGTTGTTGATTTTTTCATCACGGATAAAGGTGAGTCCGTAAACTCCCCGCTTGGCCTATCATCGCTAAGCCAATCAAATTTGCGAGGGTCATTCATAGCAAAAACATAAAAATTGCAAGAAACGGGTGGCGATGTTGGCGGCCACAATTTCATAGAAAAACCAACTCATTTGACGCTATGGGGACGAAAAACCCGCAAAGCCAGTCCAAGGTAGTGAAGGATTTTTCTGGCTCGATTTAAGGCTTGACGGTGGCCCAATTAGGCGAGCGGCAGAATAGAAACGACCCGTCGTAGTTTGGGACCATTGTCCCGAACGAGGAAATGGACGGGACAATGGTCCCATCCTACGGAATCTTTCGGACTGCCGCTCGCCTTGGCACAAAACCTAAATCCAGGGTAGCGGATTTGCGTGCCCAAGATTCAGCCTTGAAACACGAGCTCAGTGCTCAGCGTCCAAAGTTGCTTCGTTCGCGGTACCCGTCATCTCAGTACCGCTACTCCCTCTGGATCTCATTGCAGATGCAAAGCTATCCGGCAATCGCATAACCCAAAGTACGACCACCCAAAGAACACTTACCACCGTCAAAAGCACCAAAAGTGCGAAGATCCCCTCGCGAATAAGACTAGAGACCATGGATTGCACTGGAGCCGTAATGGAATCCGCACGCTCCTGAACCAACACCCACAAATCCGTCGATTGTTTTCGTTCCCTTGAATCTGAACCCCTTCTCGAAATGTCCACACGTTGCATGGCAGCAATCCACTTTCCACCATATTCCTTTCCTTGCGGATCCGTCGAGACGGGATCAACATATTGGAGCGCGATCGCGATATCATGTTCGGTTTGAAGTCGGGTTCCAACTTTTTGCAATGTGTTTAGCATCTCTGCATCGATCCGATACGGAGTACCTTCCTCCCAAGTGGTTTTCGAGAAAATGGGATGTTGCAAAATGGTCCCTTCTCTTCTTCCTGATTCTTCGCTGGCTCCCTCGTGCCCATCCACCAAAACCGCGAACCTGTTTTTGTGACCGGACCTTCCTTCATGGGGCTCTTTCTCATCGTCTTCCGAAAGCAACTCAAAGTCTCCGACGTTGATCGTCAGCACAAGCAACCCTTCGATCTGTTCCATTTCGGGTTCCTTGGTTTCGTTTGCCTCTTTACTCTCAAGAGTACCTTTGGTTTCGCCCTCTTTATTGCTGTTGTCCTCTACTCGCTTTTCGTCGCTCGTCGCAGGCAATTGGCGGGACACGGAAATGGGGGTCGAAACCGCAATCTTGTTCCTATTCGTGGTTTTGGACTTAAAGGGAACACTGACCTGCGATGAAGTCGTTCTAGGGATATTTTGAACAGGGGTCTTTTCATCAAGATCTCTTGATTGCCCCGAAAAATAACTCCGGAATGCCACGTTTGAACCGATAGGGTTGGAGACTTGGTCGGAGGTAAACGATCCAGCAAGGATGGTTCCGAAACGATCCGTCACAAACATACTGTCGAACCGCGCTGGCTTTTGCGAACTGCCGATATGCAATTTGATTTCGGACAAACGCTCCTCCAAGTAATGCTCTAGTTTAATTCGGCTCGCGAACCCACCAAGCATCGCCCGACCTTGACTATCTGTTGGGGCGCGCTCTTTCGCTAGGTGGCGAAGAAAATCCTCTGTCGCTTCGTCCACACAAGCCAAGAACCGCTCTTCGAGATCGCTTCGCCTCGCATCCTCCTCAATGAGTTTAAAGAGGGAAGCCATTTCCGATTCAAGGGTTCTCGCAGCAAACTTGGCCGCGAATAAGTTGCTTTGCAAAACGGATTCACGAAGTTGTTCCGACGCACCCTCTTTGGCGACAAACACGCCTCGCCACGCAAACAATCCCATTACGGCCAACAACAAAACAGGCCCAACAATCCCCAAAAGCATCAAGGGCCTACGTAATCTAGCCATTTGCCGACGCTCGATGGCAGCCAAAACCTGCTGAACGTTTGCGAACCTATCTTCAGGCTTCTTTGCGATACAACGATCCACAATCGCCAGCAGCCATCGGTCCATACCTCGAACACGATGATGCGCCCGAGGGAAGTGGCTCTTGAAAATAGTATCGCGGTATCGTTTCAATCTCTCCGGCAAACTGGCCGCTGTATCCAATGTCGAAACCGTGTCAGGCGTCTTGTAAGGGGGACTGCCGACAATCATGCAATAAAAGATCGCGCCCAATGCATACACGTCCCACCGGGCATCAGGCAGCGCATTCAAATCGGCTTGCTCAGGTGCCATGTAAAACAACGTCCCCAACGACGGAGTCTGCTCATTCGATAGCCGGCTCTGGCCGAAGTCCGCCAATTTTGGCAGCCAATCTTGATCCAAAAGCACGTTCGCAGGTTTTAAGTCACAATGCAAAACCCCCTTGCCGTGCGAATGATTCAGGCCCATCGCAATATCGGAAAACAATTCGATCGCTTTGGAAGGCGGCATCGCTCCGCGCGCCCGAATCAAATCATCAAGTGAGCCATTCTCCAGATACTCCATTACATAATACGGCGGCTCAGCATCCCAGCCGACCTCGAGAACTTGAACAATAAATCGATTGCCAGCCATGCTGACCAAGTTCTTGACTTCTCGGGTCAGCGATGACCAATTGACTCCAGAACGATGAAGATAGAACTTGATCGCAACCGTACGCCCCGTATTGAGATTGTTCCCCACCCAAACTTGACCGAATGCCCCCTGACCCAAGAGTCGATCTAATCGATAACCAGGAACTTGAGCAGGCGGCGTCGTCGCGCGCAAACTAAGCTCTTCGGCACGCATTTGCTCGCCGACTGTTTGATTCAGTGTGTTTTCGATTGGATTCGGATCAGAAACGAGAGTCAAGGCAATGCACAGAAAAGTGAAACAATGATTTGAATTGCTGGTATCAGTTTAAGCAAAAAATCGCCATTCGTCCTGCCCTATGTCTTAAATAATCGAAGGTCCCTTTGTTTTGACTTTGCACCCTTCGAGCCGAATTGGATAACGCTGCAAAGCATCTTGCGCAGACAAAGCAAGGCTTTGCCGTAGCGAAAGTCGTCAAGACTTTCGGCAGAATCGCCTAAACGACCGAAACTCCTGACGAGTTTCGCTACAAAATGCTCAACTGCGATGCCTTTGTGTTAGAGGGGCTATGAGCGATTTCTAGCCGTGAATCGAAACGGGAACAGGTGTGCTCTTGGCAAGCGATTCAATGATTTGAACCGTGTCCACTCCGTCTCCGATCGCTCTGTGGTTGACGATGATGCGATGCCGCAAAACCGGAATCGCCACCGCCATCAAATCCTCGAGGATTGGTGCCGTTCGCCCCTCCAGCAATGCCTTGGCTTTGGCTGCCAAAACCAGATTCTGGCTTCCGCGAGGCCCAGCGCCAAAGGCCACATAGTTATCCACCATTTTGTTCCCAGAACCAGGCCGTGTGCCTGAGCACAAGGATACGGCAAAGTCGGCGATGTGCTCTGGAACCGGGACACTTCGAACAGCCAATCGCAACTCCAAAAACGCCTCACGCGTTAACTTGCTATCCACCGCAGCGGCTTCAATGCCCGTCGTCTTCATCACGATCTCTTTTTCTTGAGCATGCGTCGGATACCCTACATGAATCTCCATCATGAAACGGTCGAGCTGCGCCTCGGGCAAGGGATACGTCCCCTCCTGCTCAATTGGGTTTTGCGTCGCTACCACCAAAAACGGCTCTTCCAATGGGTATGACTCCCCACCCACCGTCACATGCCGCTCCGCCATCGCCTCAAGCAACGCACTCTGCGTTTTCGGAGCCGCACGGTTGATTTCGTCCGCCAACACCAAATTCGCAAAAACGGGACCTTTGCGAAACTGCATCTGCATTTCGTTCGACTGACCATCGCGTCCCAACAGCTCATAACCCGTTATGTCGCTTGGCATCAAATCCGGAGTAAACTGAATGCGAGAAAACTTCCAGTGAAAAGCGTTTGCTAAACTCTTGACCATTAAGGTCTTGGCAAGCCCAGGCGCTCCCACTAGCAATGCGTGCGAGCCCGACAAAGCACAAACAAGCAACTGATCCAAAACCAAATCCTGTCCGACTATCGATTGGCTAAGTATCTTTCGAAGATGAGGAATCTGGGCAACGAACGCTTCAGCTGACGAGACGGTATTCAAGACGCATTCTTTCCAGTGAGGGCTAGGGGGCGTTAAACGCAAATGGATTTATCGTTATCCGACGACGAGCCGCGGGATCGATTTTCCTCGCATATTGTAACGCCGGTCGGCAAGATGTCGTTGCGTCAGAACTAGAATTAACTAAGGCTGTTTCGGAACTGTGGACCGAGAACCGAGTTTATACTCCATCGAGCGCTCTCATGGGGGAGAGTCAGAACCGTTTGTCGCTACGCACTTCGACATGAGTTTTTCGGACTAATTAGCCGTTGGGCGCTAGCCCCGGTTCTCGACGAATGTCGAGCAATTGGAAAACCGGGGCTAGCGCCCAACGGCTATTGGTTTGCTTCACTGGAAGACACATGCGGATGTGCTTAGCTTGCGGGTTTTCGGGTCGTGCTGGATACTTCAGAAAGTCAATGCGTGAAAGTCCTAACTTGGTTCGCTATACTTGCAATCGCTGTCTTGCCTTGCATTTTGCCAATTTCGACCCAACAGCCCCAGGAGAGCGGAGAACAAAAAAGCAGGGGCACACTGCCAAGACCCAATAGCCAGCCTGGCGGCATTACAGAACGCGGGGCCCAGAGTTTCGATTTCGGCGGCCGCACACGGGGAGGCCGCGGCGAACCGACATCGGTGCGTTCGGACTATCCCGAATGGGCCCTCGAACCAGCCTTCAAAAAAGACGTGTTCACCTTCGTGCGAATCGAATACCGATCCATGGGGGGACGGGGAGGTGGCTTCGGTGGCTGGCGGAACGATTTTCCAGATTGTGACTGGAACTTCTCCGTTCGACTCCAACAGCAAACCACTCTCAAAGTCGACCCGAATGGTCGTATCCTCAAACTAAGCGATCCGGAACTAACGGATTACCCTTTTATCTTTATGACCAATATGGGTGCGATGGCCCTCGATGCCACCGAGAAAAAAGCGCTGAGAGACTACCTGCTCCACGGTGGTTTTTTGATGGCCGACGATTTTTGGGCACATGCCGAATGGAGCCATATTCGACACGAGATGCGGGATGTATTCCCCGACCGAGAACCAATGGAGCTAACCTTGGACCATGAAATTTTCCATATGGTTTACAACTTAGCGAAACTGCCACAAGTGCCAAGCATTCGAGCTTGGCAGCAAGGCATGACTTACGAAAACTGGCATGGACCTTTCGAAAACGGTGATACCTCACCCCATTTCTGGGGCTACTTCGACGATGACCATCGCTTGGTCGCTCTCTTTTGCCACAACAACGACGTAGGCGATGGCTGGGAACGAGAGGGACAAGAAATCGAGTACTTTCAAGAATACTCTCTCAAGTGTTCTTACCCGTTTGGTATCAACATAATAACCTACGCGATGACGCACTAGGAAGCCGTCTCGCTTTTGAACCCAACAAAACGCTTACCCAACGAATTCTTTCCCGGAGGAGGGTGAGGCTCCTGCAGATGTAAGATGGGACCATTGTCCCGTCCTTGAAACTAGTTCGGGACAATGGTCCCAAACTACTTCTACCACATGCAGACCTTGGCGCATTTAGCTCGGCTGGAGCCTCGCTCTCCCGTTGAAATTGCAAGCAACTTCAACAAGAGGATGGCTCGCAGATCAAGCAATGTCCTTTGACCAAAATCTCACTAATGCGTGCTATGTTCAGAGATTTCTTCATCTTGTCGTCGGGAAGCCCGATCCCATCCATGCAGGAAACGGTACCGCACTCCACACACACAAAATGAGGATGGCTTGATCGATCATGTGTTGGATCGCGGATTTCAAACCGCCAAACATGGTCCCCCAACTCTGTTCGGCTCACCAATTCCGCATCTGTCAGATCGCTAAGATTGCGGAAGACCGTCGCTTTGTCAAAACCGATCGGTACCAGTTTGTCAGATAGTTCAGCGTGCGTTTGAGGCTTGCTACCTCTTCGCAAGGCAATCAGAACAGAAATACGCGCGGGAGTGCTCCTCAGTCCAGCCGATCGCAAGATCTCTCGGACCTTTTCTATCTCGTCGGTATCCTTTTTTTTGCTCATGATTTTACCTTGCAACACTCCGCGTATGACTAAACAGCTTTTGGGTCGAGGAATCGCGATAAGCGTTCGTGTGTCGACGGTTGCGCATACTCCAACTTGCCAAATCCGTATTCCGCCCCTTCAGCCACTGCGGCCAACTGTTGTTCCGGATAGTTTGTGATAATCATAACAGGAATCGACTTGGTGGCGTTATCTTGCTTGAGATGCCGAAGGATTTCAATGCCATCGCTGTAGTCAATATCCAGCTTTCGATTGATGACAATCAAGTCTACTTTCTGCTTTCCTAGCAACTCGAGTGTGTCGCTAAGCTGGTCGGTTCGCAGTACCACTACCTCGTACCGGCTCGTCAGCATTCTTTGGATCGATGCATGATCTGGATTGCAATTGCCAACATCCAAAACTGTTTTGGTCATTTTGAGTTTATGATTTCTGTTTCTAGTGTTCGAACCAATGTGTCTTGAAGATACTTTTGCATCAGCTGACGGGTTACGTCAAGCATCGATTCGATTCGTTTGACAACACCACTGAGCAGCGGACCTTTTTCCGTGGACAACGCCCTGCGCTGAATACTCTCTACCTGTTCAGACATTTTTTCAAACGATTTGACTCGCTTCAGTTCATCCAGCAATTTTTCTGCCTTGACGAGATCTTTCTTGCCGATTTCCTGCTTGATTCGCGACTCCAGCACTTTTCGTCGAATCACGATATCCAAAACTTCTGACTGCATTCCCTTTAGAAGTCCCTCGGTTTCCAATCGACGCCGGTCGTCAGGCAAGTCTGCTTGCTCAATCGATTTCATTCCGTTAACAATTGGCAGTCGAGCCAACAATGTACTACCGTTCTTGACGTAGTACAAATAAAGCGGCACGTTGATCTGAATAAAACCTCTCGCCTTTTTGGGAATCTCAGGGACCTTTGGTTCGGCTTTCTTTTGTGCTTCATCCTCATTGTCGTCTCCAGAACTTTTGCTGGGCTCCTTTACCGCAGCCAGCGAATCAGCATTGGCTGTACTCACTGCATTTATTGCTGTTGGATCATCGACCAGCTTGTACTCAGGTGGGGCTACCGGTTCTGGTGCTAGCTTGCGAGCGTTACTGATCGCTTGTGTTTTGCTCTCGCCTGGCGGGTCGTACTGAATGATTGGACGGTCAGAAACTCCGATCGTCAAAACGCCACGCCAGTCGGTTCTTCCGACCATTTCGAGGTCTTCACTGCCAGGAGTTCGGCGATAAATTTCAGCGCCGACAAAAGAACTGTCCGGCACTCGCTGCATTCCAAGTTTAATATTGGTTTCTGGATAAGAGGGGCGGACCTTCAAAGCGACACGCTGGGTGCGCCGATTCTTGGCTGTCGAGAGAGCACCTCGACTCGCGGTGAAAATCGCCCCGTAGAGTCTCGATACACTATCAATCTTTTCCGTGATTGCGATAAAGGTAAATGGAATGGTTTGAAGGACTGTCGGGTTGCCATTCGGATCGTCTCTGCGAATAATCGGCAGCAAAACATCGCCAGGCAAAACTCGAATGGGGTGATCCTCTTTCGTCAACAATCCGCTGGCTTTGACTCGCAAAACCGCTGTCTTAAAATCCGTTTCCTCAATGCGAACGATCGGCGAGAATGCAACCTTCGCTAACTCCGCAACCGTTCGGGCGATGTCTTGCTTGCATACGACATCTGCAGCAGCGATTTCCCCCATTCTCCGAACAAAGGAATCCAGTTCCTTGACCTGGATTCGAATCGATTCCCCTACTTTGTCGACCGAAGCGAGGAATATCTTGTCATTGTCTCGCAACAGAGCCTCGGGCTGCCAAGGCAATCTTGTTGGAAGTGTTCGAGCTACCTTCTTGAATTTTTCCAGATCCTGCTTCTGTACTAGCGCCCCAATGATCTTGCCCGATGCAAGCTGGTTTTGCAACTCTTCATTCGTGCCTTGAAAGGGCTTCACAATCTCCTTGAAATCCACCCACTGCTTCTTATCCAAGAACGGCACTATGTCTCGTTTCATGCCAGAGTATTGCAAGGGCTGAATCGCAATATGCTTGATCTTTTGGATCGCGGCCTCCAGCGTGCGAACGCTTTGCAAACTAGCTGCTCTCGCCTCAAGATCCGCCATGTTCTCAATCTCTTCTTTGGTGCGTTTCTTCTTGGGCGCTTTTGGGTCTTCGGGTGGTTTCGGTGGTGGCGGATTCATAATCAAAAACGCAGCCTTCGCTTCGTCCGATTTACCTACTACCAAAATCAATTCCCTCGCAAGCAATTGATCAGCAGTCAATTCATCCAAGCGATAAAGTACCGAACCGAACAAAGCATCCGGCGTTGATTCGACTTGAATAGCCCATGTGGGCCCAAAGTTGAGTTCGGCATATTCTGCAATTTGCCGATGGATTTCCCTCTCCGACTCTTCACTCAAGGATAAAGTTGGCGATACGCTCACCCATACTTTCACTCGATAAGGTGAATACTCCCAAACATCTTGCGCGTGGGCACTTATTTCCGAGCACAAAAGTGCCATGCTCGAAAGCAACACAACCAAGCTCAAACTTACAATCGATGTTTTTGACCCTAGCAATCGACTCATCGCGCTTGATACCTCCAGTTCTTGATATCCTGGTACAAGGCAGTCGGCTTCTTCGTAACCCCAACAGCTTCTCGTCGATAAGCAAACGTTTCACTAACTTGCCAAAGAGGCAATATCGGCAAGTGGGATGCGACCAAGGTATGCAAATCTTGGCAGCCTTCTCGAACCTCGCGCCAGTTGCGTGCCACACTCAGCTTTCCCAAAGCTTGCACAATAAACTGGTTGCTTGACTCCGCAGCACCGCCAACCCCGAATAGCCTCTCCGCATCGGTTGCTGGTTCCCAAATCGCTGCAGAAACATACAGAAAATCCAATCCAGCTCTCTCCTTTGGGCCAGGCATTTTGTCCAAAACTACCAACTCCGCTGGAACCTCGATCAATTTCCAAGCTTGAACTATTGCCTCACCCGCAATCTTTGCCGATTCATAGTCAGGGACCCCGAGTCGAATCGTCGGGATGGGTGGGAGTACTTCGCGCTTCTTGTCCGCCATGCTCTTCAGTTTTGCTTTCGTCAGCATCATGAGCACCTTTGCCAGTTTCGGGTCATACGCAAAATTCTCAATGCCCTTGTTGTATGCGTACGACAACGGATCCGTGTCCGCCGCACCATAGGGAAAAGGACCGCTGATCACTCGACTAACGCCAGGATCGGAATTTCCCAATATCTCGCCATTCAAGATGCCTTCACGATTGATGGCGTACAGCAACGCACGTCTAAACTCTGGATCGTCCAGGTACGCATTCTTTCCCGTTGGGATAAGCATATGCACTATGGGCAACGCGTACTGGTCGATGACAATCTCCGTTGCTGTTCGAAGCTTCGTCGCATCGGCCGGGAAAAGCCGATCGATCATTTCGACATCTCCACGCTTTAGGTCAGCAATCGCCTTTTCAGGATCCGAATAAAGGATTTCTTGAATCTCTTTGGGCTGATAGTCTGCCGGTGGATTCAGTCCCGCCCATTCAAATCGCTTTACCCCAGCCTCGCTGCTTTTCAGTCGGTATAGCGTTTTCGATCCCAATGGATTGTTGGTTTTCGGCATTTCCCATTGCAAATAAGCTTGCGGCAAAACGTGAGGTCGTCTCAGCTTCAGCTTCACTTTTTCTGGACCAAAAACGGCGACTGTGTCCACAATTGCGGCCCAGCTCGGTGAATACTTTTGGCTGCCGATCGTCGCGCGATCCAAAAACGCTTGCGACATGGTTAGGCTATCTGGCACTCCATCTTTGCCCGGATTCTGAATCAGCAGATCCAACTCCGTTCGATCGTCGTTGACTTGGTAGGAACCACCGAAGCGAAACGCGTACATGCCACCCTCTGGGCCTGTCTTCGTGAATTCGAAAAGCGGATTCGAAACCAGTTTGCCTATTCGGCATGAAGGCCAGTCGGCCAAAGCGGCCGAATCGGGATTGTCCGATGACTGAAAAACAGCAACGCGAATCATCGGATATGCCAAAATCAAATCATTCAAGAATTGCTTTCCACCCTCAATGTCGGGCTCGATC
>CANHVO010000241.1 GCA_947463915.1 Planctomycetaceae bacterium | reverse complement strand
GCAGTACACGAAATCATTTGCCAAGTCGATGATTGCGGAGGCTATCAGCTTCCTGGATGGCTTAAGCAGCAACGCTGCAGTCGCAGCATTACGGAGCCTAGCCCTTGCTGCAGTGGACAGGCAAGGGTAGATCAGTTGGTGCCCCGCTGGTGTACCGCCTTTAGGCGGCCGCTCGCGGCGCTGGTGTACCGCCTTCAGGCGGCTGACTACTTCAATTGAAATGTTAGTATAAAAACAGCCGAAAGCCGGCTAAAGCCGGTACACCAACGTTTCAAATATCGTAACGGTAATGCACTTCATCGATGCCATCTTCGTAGTAGTCAACCAAGCGCCCTGAACTCTTGAACCTGGCTGCTGTTACCAATGTCGACGCATTTGCAACGTCAGATGGAAACGCCATGTAGATCGTTCGACCGCCCCATCCACGCACTTCATCAACAATGCGTTGGAAATCTTGAGGCTTAGTCCCTTGTCCTTGTTCTACCAACTCCCAAGCCAACCAATAAGCGTCGTTGGTCTCCGGTATTTCGTCAACGTCCGTCAATTTGATATCGTCCAGATTGAGTACCACGTTGACCACCTCTCTTGGAGCCAGTCTCATTCCGTAAACAAGCATCGACTCGCCTGGCGCGTAATAATCAGGTTGCCGAATTTCTTGCGTAAATCCGACCTGCAAGTACGTGTCGCGGGCATCGCGATAGATATCTCCTTGGGTCGGATCGATGTAGTCACTTGCATGAACGAAAACCTTGCGAGCATCTTGCTCCTTCATGATTTCGATCATCCAATTTAGCATTCGAGTCCCTTTGCCGGATCGCCGATGGTCTCGTTGCAGATAAGTCCACGAAAGTCCAAACGAACCATCGGTATCTGGAATATGCTTGCCACCCACGACGCCGATCACGGCGCGGTTTTCGCATAAGCAAAACTGACCATCGAGCCCTCTCGCATAGGTCTCTTGGGCTTCCGCCGCATCATCCTCGTCGTAATCATGGATGATCCGAAGCGCCATCTGAATGTCGTTGGGGGCCATAGGACGTAGCTCAAGATTTCCTTCGGCACGGTTAAACATGGGATACGATTTCTCAAATGAGTGATGGAACAAAAATGCATTGTAAATAGCGTTCCGTGACGAACTACTTTATCAATTCCCCACGAGTCACAGTGCGGCGATCGACTTTTCCTGCTTGAATTTCAGCCGCGATGAAGTCGATAGCGATCTCCGCCTTGATTTTGTCACTGCAGGAGAAAAGGTCAAGGCACATGGCCTTGTGTTCCGGCCAAGTGTGCACGGCCAAATGCGATTCGGCGATGACCACAACACCCGAAAGGCCGTGCGGTGAGAACTTGTGAAAACAGGTTTGAACCACAGTCGCACCAGCCATCTTGGCTGCGGTAACCATGATCGTCTCAAGAACCAATGGGTCTGTTGGGAGTTTGGTGCACTGAAAAAAATCGACTAACCAATGCCAACCCAGAACTTCTGGTTGTTTTGAGGGCGTATCACTTTCAAACAAAAGAGTCGTGTCCTAGAGGATGGAAATTCGAGATGGAAGTCTGCCGTTTTGAACAGTGATATCATAACCTTACTTTTTCTACTGTGTTGCAAAAGCAGCACGCACATTCCGAGTGCTGTGATGCATCCCGTAGCGAAACTCGTCAAGAGTTTCGGTTGTTTTTGAGATGCTGCCGAAAGTCTTGACGACTTTCGCTACACAAAACCCTGAAGCATTTCGTACTGAAAACAGAGTTTCGGCTTCGGGGCAAGGGGCCACTAATTTTCTGCAATATTCCTAAGCAACGTTTCGGCGGCTAACTTTGCAAACTCAGGATCATTGATTTCCAAGTCGACCGTTATGCATGGAATAGCAGGCTTTAGATGTTTTTGAATCGACTTCAAAAGCGCAACGTCCGCAAGTGGATCGTGAAACGGCCCTCCCTTTGCGCTGACAACGCTGATTGCTCGTGTTGGGATCAGTACCGTCGCTGGGGCCGTATAACGATTGACTGAATTCGCAAGCTGCTCTCCCAGAACAGCACATTCCTCGGGAGTGGTGCGCATGAGCGTAACTTGCGGGTTGTGTTGATAGAACAATCGACCGGAAAAACGACTTGGCACTGTGGCTCGTTCGCCGAAATTGACCATGTCCAGACACCCCGGAGCGACCACAGCCGGAACGCCAGCTCTCGCGGTCGCGTTCAACCGATCAGGTCCTGCGGACAGCACACCTCCGACTAGCTCGTCCGCCAATTCTGTTGTTGTGATGTCGAATACACCGGCCACCATTCCCGACTCGATGAGCGACTCCATCGCTCTGCCGCCACTGCCTGTGGCTGCGAAAACGATGGTTTCGAATCCCGCTGCGGTGAAAAAAGGAATGGCGGCATTGACGCAGGCGGTCGTGTTGCCAAACATGCTGGCAACAATAATCGGTCGATCTGTGGCGACTGGCAACTGCGCGCGAACCATTCCTACGATCGCGCCTGCAGCGCGAGTGAGTATCAATCTCAAGACCCGATTGAGACCATTGATATCGACAACGCTCGGTATCATCACGATGTCTTTCGTTCCGACGTAGTGCGCGGTGTTTCCGCTTGCTAACGTCGACACGATCAATTTAGGAAACCCGATTGGCAGCACGCGCATGGCTGCCGAAGCGATCGCCGTTCCGCCACCTCCGCCTAGCGAAATGATCCCATGAATTCGACCAGCTTGCCTTAGCTCCTCGATGCAATGTGGTACAGCCGAGACCATCGCCGCGACGGCTTCTCCGCGATCCTGCCGAGCAAGGATCGGTTCCAAGTCCACTCTTCCTGCCTTCGCAATCTCAAAGCGAGTCACATCGGGCTTCAACCTAGGTTCGCTGCCAGTTCCTGTATCGATCAAGAGGACATTGCAGCCAGCCGCTCGTATGCATTCCGCAACGTAAGCATGCTCATCTGCTTTGGTATCGAACGTCCCGAGAACAGCAATGGTGGGCATAGTGGTCATCGCGTGTGGATCACTTTCCGCTGGGGATCGATTTGAATTCTTGCGTAAGCTTCATCAGAGAGCCTTCGAATGCCATCCTTTCTAAACTAGATGCTCCGACAAAGCCTACCGTGCCTGCATGCTGATTGATGTAGGCTGCGTCGCTGGGTGTCAAGATCGGACCGCCATGCGATAGGCATATAACATCGGGCCGCGTTGCTCGAGCAGCATCGGAGATACTCCGCACCCGCGCGGCCGCTTCCTCCATCGAACAGGTAGCACCCGTCACGCCAACCGAGCCACCGACTGTGGTCCCAACATGAGCGATGACCACATCCGCACCCGCCTGAGTCATCGCCACGGCTTCCTCGGGTTTTGCCACATACACAACACTAAACAGATCCATTTTTTGAGCGATCGCAACCATCTCAACTTCCTTATCAAAACTCATTCCGGTCTCCTCAAGGATCTGTCGGAAATTACCGTCCACGATGCAATGCGTGGGGAAATTGTTGATACCGGAGAAGCCCATCTCTTTGACCTTCAACAGCCAATGCCACATTCGGCGTCGCGGATCGGTTGCATGCACTCCGCAGATGACGGGCACTTCCTCAACGACAGGCAGCACTTCGAATTCGCCGATTTCCATCGCAACCGCATTGGCATCGCCATAGGCCATAAGCCCGGCCGTCGAACCGTGACCGGCCATCCGGAAACGACCCGAATTGTAAATGATGATCAAGTCGATTCCGCCTTTTTCGAGGAACTTGGCGCTAATCCCCGTCCCAGCTCCAGCCGCAATGATGCTTTCGCCACGGGCGAGCGTGGCACGCAACCTCGCGTTCACTTCGTCTCGTGTGTAGGGATTCCCTTTTCCTGTCCAAGGGTTCGGCATTTGTTATTCTCGATTCGGGGGGAAGTGGTTAGTTGAGCGGCAACGAAATAAGGTATCGTCTCCTTGCCTCCTTGGAAACAATGTTCCAGAGAATGCTGTTCGCACAACCCCTACAACCGCTACAAAACCAAAGTCTCGCCATACGAAGTCCCCGAATGCAATCACATTCTTTTGCCGCGTACCACAGACCTCGAGCTAGATTTCCGCCAGTTCCCAACTCCTGTTGTTCGCGACGATTGAACCATGACCTCAGCACTGGCCACCCCAACCACATCGAATCCAGCCTACAAACCGTCCGTGGATTCTATGGAATTCCGTTCGGAGACAATTGCAAAATTGGCATCGAGAATGAGCGAAATCCCAACGGATACCATTCGCCAAATGCTCAGTCCGCACAAATCTCGGCTACATGAAACCGCGGTCGATCCCCTCGTACCGCTCATGACGGAACTGCTCAAAGCGACCTGCGCCAACGAACCAGAAGCGTCCAATGAAACCGAAGAACGAGATCGCGCCATTTCGTCCGGACTCGCCGTCGCCTTGCGGTGGCTTTACGAAAATGAACCGGTTGTCGGCGAACGATTGAATGCGAGACTAATTCTCAAAACCCTCATGCCACTCTACTTGTCTGCCGGTCAAGGACGAATGGGGAGCGGCATTGCCGAAACATTTTCCTTGATTCGCACAACATGCATGATCGCCGAACTAAACCGGCTCACAACCGGCTCCGAACTCGCGGAGTGGCTACAAGAAGATTGCCGCGCGAGTATCGATCCATTCGAGTCGATCCCAAAGGCGTTCCGTATCGACCTGTCCAGAATGTCAAAAATGTTTTGGACAAATGTACGGGCCAAACCAGTCGGATCGAACGGCGATGCACCAAAAATTACGGATCCAACAACTCTGGCCAGCGAGAAGCACAAAGCTTGGTGGTCCTTGGCCGGACAATTGATCAGCCAGCGAGCACAGATCACCGTTCCAGCCGAGCTCGCGATCGGCGTTATCGCTTGGAAAAAATTGTCCGACCATTGGCTGACTGTATCGAAGACGCTCGCAGGTAAATCGTCCGCAACAGCCGCTTTGGCTGGTGCTGCTGATTCCGACTCTGAGGATTCCGTGGTTGCAATCACCTCAAGTATCAAAGCTGCAAAAGCGGAGCCATCATCCACGAAAACACTGCCGGCAAAAGAGAATCAAAAATGCCATATCGGGAACGATAATCGTTTTGTCGAAATCCGCTCTGCGCGCGATCCGCAGCTTAAGTCGAATCTGGACCACTTGCTCCAGCAATGCCGAAATGAATCTGGGACCTTGTCGCTGATCGTCGTCAAAAAGCTTGCCATGGGTGCCGACAGCACTTCGCTTCAAAACTGGCAAGCGACGTTTATCAAGTATATGGACACGCACGGCGAAGCGTCGAATGTTAGGGGATTTGTAAGCGACGAAGGGGAGCTGTCTTTGGTATTCCAAGACGTGGAGAAAACCGAATTGGCCCAATGGATTCGTGACTCCTTTGCCAAGTTCAATAACACGAACGCGAACGCGACGCTGGCAACTTCGGTCACGCAGCCATTGGTAGCTGGCGTTGCGACGGTAAATGCTCCCTCGAGATCCTTCAAAATCGACCAGCTCATTCAAGCGGCATGGCGTTGCTTGGAGGGGGCCAGCACCCAAGGTGCCGGGGCAGTCAAAACCATCGAAGTCTACTAAAGTAGCTGGATTCGCCAGAATTCAGTTAGTTCTGAATCACGTCTCGTAGCTGGATTCGCCAGAATTCAGCTATTTCTGAATCACGTCTCGTAGCTGGATTCGCCAGAATTCAGTTGATTGCCCCAGGCGAGCTTGTCTCGTCCGAGCCAACGGTTCGCATTCTGCTCAATGTAAATTGGGCTTTTCTGTAGCGAAAGTCGTCAAGACTTTCGGCTGCATTACGTAAACCACCGAAACTCTTGACGAGTTTCGCTACAAAATGCGAATCAGCGTTGCGTTTCACGGCTCTTGTATTCATCGTGCCTAGAGACCGTGGGGCTAGCCCCGCTGCTAAAAAGTGACGCCGCTATCGCGGCCAAGAGACAAAGCTTCTGCGATTCGCACTTTGGCTGGAATCTGTTAGGATGATGAACTTTTTGACAGTCTGCCTTGTCAGCACTCATTCATCCGACCGTTTCCCCCAATTCCGAATTGCTTCATGAATCAATCCCCTCATTCGCCAACGCTTGCATCTGCGAAAGTCAGTCACTCCGAGGAATTGGGGCTCGCTGCGAGTCGCCTTTCGGCCGACCCTCGGATTGCTGAGGCAAAAGAGTTGCTCGCTGCGGTTTTGAAGGATCACAGTTCGACGATTGATGCCGTTCGACCTCCAAAGCCGGAATTGGTCGCTCAGTACAAGGCGGAGTTGGATCGTCTTGCGGTTGCTCGTGGTGGAGCGCCTTACTTCCCTTACATTTCCAGCGGCCTTGGCAATGGTCCATTTGTCGAACTTGGAGATGGGAGCGTCAAACTTGACTTCATCGTCGGGATAGGTGTCCACGGGATGGGGCACAGCCATCCTGCCATGCTCGAGGCAACCGTTGACGCTGGCCTCGAAGACACGGTCATGCAAGGCAATCTTCAAACAAACTCTCCGTCGTTGGCAATGTGTGAAAAACTTCTGGGATTAGCCAATCAATCCGGTGCGAAATTGGATCACTGCTTGCTGAGCACCAGCGGTGCTATGGCAAACGAAAATGCGTTGAAGATTGCCTTCCATAATCGATTCCCTGCATCGCGAGTTATATGCATGGACAATTGCTTCGCCGGTCGAAGTCTTGCGTTGGCTCAGTTGACGGACCGACCAGCTTACCGAGCCGGATTGCCCAAGACGCTCGATGTGGATTTTATTCCTATGTACCATCCTGCGGATCCCATTGGTACAACCCAGGGTGCGATTGAGACGCTCAAAAAATTGCTCGCGCGACATCCCGGTGAATACGCTTGTATCTGGCTCGAGCTCGTCGCAGGCGAAGGTGGCTATTACCCCGGTACGAAACCCTACTTCGAAGAGCTTTGCAAGATCTGCCACCAGAACAACATCTTGGTCATCTTCGATGAGATTCAAACATTCTCTCGGCTGAGTCAACCGTTTGCGTTCCAACACTTTGAACTCGACGCCTACGCCGATTTAGTCACCCTCGGTAAAATCACGCAAGTCTGCGCAACGCTCTACGGTGATCAACTGAAACCCAAGGGACCAGTCCTCTCTCAGACGTTCACTGGTGCAACAGCTTCCATCCGATGTGGTTTGGCTGTTCTCGATGCGCTAGAGACCCATGAGTGTTTTGGTGCGAACGGCTGGAATGTTCGTCGGCACAAATACTTCCAAGGCAAATTGGAACAGTTGGCTCAAAAGTATCCTGGCAAACTGAGCGGCCCCTACGGCGAAGGCATGATGATTGCCTTTACGCCCGGCAATGGAGGTGCCGACGAAGCCAAAGACATGCTCATGAAGCTCTACGATTTAGGCCTCATGGGGTTCTTGGCGGGTAGCAATCCAAACCGAATCCGTTTTTTACCACCTCCTGGAATCACCACGGAGAAGCATATCGACCTGGCCTGCGGTATCATCGAAAAAGCGATTCAATAAGCGATAACTGTAGAAGCATGTACGCCATCGTCGCGGAGCGACGAGCGACAATGTCGCCCTTCGCTCTGCGAAGGTGGCGCGTAACAAGTCCGACGTGTTTCAGAAACAAAGTAGCCTAGGTAACTATAAAAGTGCTTAGTCCACTTTAACGCCTGGCTTCAACGAACGAAGACGTTCGATCCCTTCTGGCGTGATCGCAGTTTGGTCAATCTTGATCCTCTCTAGATTTTCAATTTCGGCTAACGAATCGATGCAGGCGTCTGTTACCTTTGTGTTCGTCAGCCAGAGAAACTTCAGGCCTCGAATATCTTTGAGCCTCGCTATCTCGCCATCGGACACATCGCTGGCCGATAAAATCACAAAACGGACTTCGTCCATGATGTAAAGAACTTCAAGACTCTGAGCCGCTTGGGTATTCCCCTTGAGATCGGCAACCTTCAGACGCTTGACCCTTTGCGGTAGTGGCTGTTCGATGGGGCGAAACGCAAAGATGGACCGCACCATGTTATTGGGCTCAAAACCGACTTCATCAATCCCAATTGCCTTCAACTCAGCTCGAATCGCAAGCCGTTCGCGATAAGAAGTGGACAAGTACATTGCAATGCTACACGCTATGGCGATGAGCAAGGTGGCGTAAAAAAGTTTTCGGAGATTGAATCGCATTGCTTGTGTTGCTTTCTAAGCACATCGCTCTGTGTCTTACAGTTCAATTAGCCGGTGGGAGTTAGCCTTGTCATTAGCCATATCTTTTTGACTTTGCTCCCCTCGCCCCTTTCAGGCATCGCTGTTAAGCGTTCCAGGACGGTTGGGGCTTGCCCCTCCGTCCGCAGCTTTGGAGTTCTAGATTGACGCTGCCCGACCGCGTGTTATTTTCATCACGCGGCCCATTAGAATACCAAAGCGGTGTCCATTCGGGACAAGCCCGAGCCGGACAAAGCGACAAATAGGAAAAGTCCATGTCGGCAAAAGTGACTTGCCAAAATTTGACTTCGGTCGCAACTCCATGCCTTGCTGAAAAGGGCTAAACAAGTAATTGCACCGGAGTCTTGTTCCTGGCAATGCTCGGCATTCGTCGAGAACCGCGGCTACCGATCGGACGCGAAACGAATCATTCACCAAAGTTGAGTTTGCGTGCAGGTCGTTCCATTCCGCCTTTTGCACCTTCAGGAAACATCGCACGAAACGATGGCTTCACTTGCCCGTCTGACGAAAGCAGTCCCCAATGTGGACCAGGTCCTCCTTCGTCGCGTTGCTTCCATTTTTCATCGGTCATCGCAAAGTACATATACTCGATTTTGTTTTGATTGAGCAACGGTAGGACTTCTTTTAAATAACGAGCTGCATTGTCGGCGTTTGCGACCGCATCACCTAATGTCCCGCCGTCGGTTGGCCAGCCGAACTCGGTCAAGATGACCCGTTTCCCAGGGAATTTGTTTTGCAACTGCTGAACACTTTCGAGTGTATTCGCTGCCGCCTTTTCAATCGTTAGCCCTCCCCAGTATGGATAAATCTGCACGCCTAAGATATCGACTTCGGCAGCAAGTTCGGGATGCTCGAGCCAACTATGCAACAGTTCCGCAGTCGCAACCGGAACCGACACCTGCTTTTTAACCTGTCGAATGTACTGAATGTACTGCTCGACAGAGAAGTCACCGCGATGAAGAACTTCGTTACCGACCAGAACAGCCTGTACTCTTGGATTCTGACTCTGGCCAACTCGAATCAGCATTTCCAATTCCAGGTCATTGAGCCAAGGGTATTTTCCTAACGCAGCCCCAGGAAAACAATCCACACCGATTTCTTGGCACATCTCTGGAACCAGCGCAAACGAATCGGTCACGCTGTAGGTTCGAACCGCACGAGCAAAGGTCGCGGCAAACTTCACATCAGCTCGCAACTCAGAAATCAGCGGCGTGATCCCCAAATGCGGCGTCTCTTCATCTCGAAATAGGCTAAGGCAAACTCCGTACATCTCATTTGGGTCAATTGGACGTTCCGGCGCCATTTCTCTCATCGGTCCCTTGGATAGATTTTTGGCTGGAACCACACCGGAATCTGGCTTGGTCTTTTCGGTTGCAGCAGCTGCGGAGGGCGAATTCTCGCGATCAGCGGCATCGCTTTTAGGATCCTTTGGCGAATCTTCTTTTCGAGTCGTTGTTTGCAACGGACGAAGCTGTTCGTAGGATGATCGCCCCACTTTCTCAACCTTGGCCTCGAGCCCAACCCCTCGCTGTTCCATCGATTCCCCGGCATCCGCTCCATCTTGCCGGCCTACAGCTAGTTCCATTAATGGGGCGTTGCGTTCTTCGTCCGCTTTCAATGCAAACTCGATCGAACGAGCCGTTCGTTTCGAACCCGAAGCGACCGTGTTTGGAACTAAGCTGTGAAACTCCGGTTTCAATTCACCGCTCGATTCGTACAGACCCCAATGAGCGCCGACCGCACCCTCAGGCCCCAGCTTCCAACGTTCATCCCAAATCGAAAAGTAATAGTATTCGATCTTGCTTTGCTCAAGCAACGGAATAACTTCTCGCATATAGCGAACCGAATTTTCAACACTTGCTTCCGCTTGTCCTAACGATTCGCCACCCGTTGGCCAGCCAAACTCCGTCAGTACGATTCGCTTATCAGGGTACTTAGCTTGTACCTCGCGAACGCGTTGGAGAGTGTATGCAGCAGCACCGTCAATAGCATGCCCCTCCCAGAACGGATAGATTTGAACGCCACAGATATCGACCGCATCAGCCATTTGCGGATGTTCAATCCAGGCACGCCAAGTGTCCGCAACCGCAACTGGCACATTGGTCGTCCTCTTGGCAGTGCGAACGTACTCAATCAACTGGGATTCGGTACAATCCCCTCGATGGAGAACTTCATTTCCGATAATCACCGCCTTGATTCGCGGATTCTTCTGACTTGTGAGCTTTGCGAGCTGCTCCATTTGAGCATCATTCTGCCATCGAGATGGTCCAATCCATGCCCCGACGATGCATTCGACTCCATACTTTTCACAGAACTCAGGGATCAAGTAGCTGCTGCTGCTGATCGTGTAGGTCCGAATTGCACCCGCGAGCTTGCTGGCAAACGCCACATCCGCTTCGATCGCGGAAGGCAACGAATGAATCTGTCGGGCCGGACTCTCGTTGTCTCGAACGGCACTAAAACAAACGCCCCCCAGTTTTTTGGAAGTATCCTGCGACAGACAATCGCTTGTTCCTGCGAAGGCGAACAACAAAATGGCGGTGGCAAAGTATTTC
>CANHVO010000240.1 GCA_947463915.1 Planctomycetaceae bacterium | reverse complement strand
GTCGCGTAAGGGATCGGGAAATTGTTAATAGCACGAAGCGCAAGTTTTGAAGTTGCACACTTGTGATTTCGCAACAGAATTCGTGAGAATTCTGGCCGCGTCTTATTGGCACAGTGTCTGAATTCTCACGAACTCAGCTACATTTCTCAATACTGTGCAACTTTAAAACGCGCAAGCTAGTGAAAAGTCACCTTGAATCACTTTGGTAACCAGACCCCATCCCTCGCTAACGGGCTTGTTGATTTAATGGGTTTGCCGCTCGGCAACGTTCCTATCACAACCCGCCGCGCAAGCGAGGGGCAAGGAATCCCTCGCTGACGCTTCGGGTTAGGATTAAATCAACAGCCGGTAACGCTTCAGGTTACGCAGCCCCATCCCTGGCTAACGCTTAGTTGGGGAAGCGAGAGATTCCAATCTTGGTTAGAATATTCGTTTTGTTAGCATGTGATTCGGGTTTCCGATCGCTTGCATTCCATTGCATTACGGATAACGCTTCGTGGCCGATCAAACGCATAGTTCCAATACGCCCAACGAGCTCGACGATTACGATTTTGAGTTGCCTCGTGAATTGATCGCGCAAGAGCCAGCAACAAAACGAACCGATTCCCGCATGATGGTGATCCATCGGGCCACGGGGCATATTGATCACGTTTCTGTACGAGACCTCCCGTCGTTCCTTCGGGCCGGCGATGCCATGGTCGTAAACGACTCCAAAGTCATTCCAGCAAGGCTCATCGGCTATCGGGCTCAAACACGCGGTCGTTGGGAAGGGCTTTTTCTTCGCGAGGAAAATGGCGTTGCTGAACTTATCTGCAAAACCCGCGGTCGGATTTTGGCCGGCGAAGAAATCGTGATTCGCGATCCAGAAGGTCGCGAAACACAAAAACTGATTGTGGTTGCAGAGTCGGATCGTGGCCACATGCTCTTGAAGCCAGAGCCGAACGTTCCGTGGCTTGAATTGTTGGAGGCCAACGGTCGCGTACCGCTGCCGCCCTATATCCGAGATGGTCAAATGACGTCATTTGACATCGAACGATATCAGACCGTCTACGCTCGCAATCCGGGATCGGTCGCCGCTCCAACCGCAGGGCTTCATATCACACAAGATTTGATACAACGCATTCGTACCGCTGGGGTTGCATTGGTTTCGCTGACGCTCCATGTTGGCTTGGGGACTTTCCGCCCGATCCAAACGACGCGGTTGTCGGACCATAAAATGCATAGCGAGTATGCGCAAATCACGGAACCGGTAGTCAAACGTTTGACCAGTTGTCGATCGGAGGGAGGACGTATCGTTGCAATCGGAACGACAACCACCCGTACCCTCGAAACAGCAGCAGCCGCAGGCAATGGTACGCTTGTGCCATGGACAGGGCAGACGGATATCTTTATACGACCAGGACACCAGTTCAAAGCGGTCGATGTCCTGCTAACGAATTTCCATTTACCTCGAAGCAGTCTTCTTGTTCTCGTCAGCGCTTTTGCGTCACGTGAGCTGATTCTCGAAGCCTATCGAAAAGCCATCGAGCAAGAGTATCGCTTTTACAGCTATGGCGATTGCATGCTGATCGTATAAGCCACCCGCATGACTTCTTTCAACGATAGTTCGAACGCACAGCCCCCCGTCAAAGCAAAAGACCCTTGGGTTGGTTTAGACATTGGCGGCGCCAATCTGAAAGCGGCTCACACCTCTGGTTGGTCGAATGCTGTGGGCTTTGCCATGTGGCAAGAATGGCGAACGCTGGCCGTTTCGATTGCAAAACTCTTGGAGGAATGTCCGGCATTCGTCGGAGTTGCGGTGACCATGACGGGGGAGCTGGCGGATTGCTTTGCAACCCGAGCCGAAGGCGTTGCGATCATTCTCGAACAGCTAACGTCGATCCTGCCTGCTCAAATGGTCCGAATCTACTGCGTGGATGGAACGTGGAAGTCGGTTTCGCAATCAGCTCGTGATCCATGGAGTGTAGCCGCTTCGAACTGGCATGGACTTGCCCGGTTTGCTGTTCGTCTCGTGGGGAACAAATCGTGCTTGTTGATCGATACTGGGTCGACTACCACCGACTTGATTCCGATCCGCGATGGGCAGATCCATCTTGAGGCCAAGACGGACTCGCAACGACTGCAGGCAGGAGCGTTGGTATATACCGGGATCGAGCGATCCAATGTTGCTGCGATTTTGTCTGAAGTCACACTGTTTGGGGCGTCTTGTCCAGTTATGAACGAACAATTTGCGACCATGCGAGACGTCTATCTATGGCTGGGTGAAATGCAGGATGAGCCAGAGTGCTGCGAGACAGCTGACAACAAGCCGGCGACGCGCGAAGCAGCTCGCTACCGGTTGGCCCGTATCGTTGGCGAAGATGGCTCAACGCTTGCCGACTCCGATATCGATCAATTGGCACAGCAGATAGCCAGAGCTCAATCGCAACTTGTTGCCAGAGCGTTTTCAAAACTGACGGCGACATCGACGAAGAAGGCATCGACACGCACGAAGAAAAAAACGGAAACAGAGCCCATACTCGCAATCCGTGGCGGACATGCGTTTGAATGTGTTGCAATCAGTGGACACGGTGACTTCTTGATTGAAAGCGCGCTAGCGGCCTGCGGTTGGGATGGAGAGCGTATACGACTACAGGACACATTGGGAAATGAACTGTCGCGATGCGCTCCCGCGTATGCGATCGCGGTCCTGGCCTCTGAGGAGTCAAGTGAATGCCCGACCTGATCGAACGCGTTGTGATCAAAATTGGCGGTGCAACGCTCTTTCAACCGGACGGCTTTGTTCGCGAATTGCGTACACTCCTTCGGGAGAACGAAGGAGCGCAAGTCTGGTTGATTGTAGGCGGCGGAGACCTAGTCGAAGCCATGCGATCCGCACATCGGATTTATCCCAACTTAGACCACGAAGAGCTCCATTGGCGATGTGTCGAGCTGTTGGACCATACCTGGGCGATTGCGAGACAAGTGTATGGCTGTGGAGTTGCCATTGAAACTGGGGAAGAACTTGCAAGGTACTCGAAACAACAAACTACGCCTGGAGTGCTGTGGGTTCGAGTCCAATCTTTCTACAGTAGAGCAGCAAGTCATTCTTTGCCGGTCGCATGGCAACCGAGCTCAAATTGGAATACCACGACCGACACGCTCGCCTGGCTCTTGGGCAAAACGATTGACGCAGATCGTGTACTATTGATCAAGCAATGTGAATGCGATCCGAGCTGGCCCCTTGCCGAAGCCGCAAAATTAGGCGTCATCGATTCCGAGCTAGCTAGGTTGATCGAAGCAAACTCAACCTTGCGGCCAGCTGTGCAGTTAAGCAAACTCAATCTCTCAGCGGGACACTCCTAGCACGACGCGCATGCTAGTGAACTACTGGCACGACGCGCAAGCTAGTGAACCAACTCGCATTTTTATGAATTACGTAGGCGGTATTGTGTTGCTGATCGACAATCGATCTTGTTGCACGCTACCTTCGCGGAGCGAAGGGCGACATTGTCGCTCGTCGCTCCGCGGCGATTGCGTACACGCGCCCGGCATTTTTGCGCGTCGTGCTAAGGTGCTTGCAGTTCAACTACATCGAGTTGGAGCCAAATGCCAACTTGAAAATTCGGCTATCACGTAGGCCGAGAGCGACCCAGTACAACACGCCAATGATGATTGGGAATTCGAAGTCGTCATTAACTCGAACGTGCGTCGCGATCGCGCCCCCGAGGTAGGCAGTCACAAGAATAGCCGCCACAAACGCGGCTCGCGGCACAAGGAAAAGCAGCGCGATTACGATTTCGACGATCCCAACATAGACCATCACCGACTCTGACCACCCTAGGTGCTCAAACATCTTCGCTTTGCCTTCGAAGTCGCTAAACTTGCCCAAGGTACTAAACATCATGAATGCGGTCAGCAACGCAGTAAGTACCCAGCCACCGATTTTCGACTTGGAGCGTTTGATAGTTGGTTCGTTCATTTGAGCCTGATTGAGCCATTCCTAGAGTTTAGTGTTTTGTCGATGCCGTTCGCAGTTAGTCGATATCAAGGATGCTAAATCGACATACGCCAAATTTTTTTCATCTAGAATCTATTGCGGAGACGCTGGCGATTCCGAGCCATTGAGCATTTCGCCAATATCGAGACCGGTTAAAGTTCTCGCGTTTCTCGCCAACCAAAAGAAGAGCCCAAGAGTCATGAGCGTTGTGGGAATGGCGATGAATGGGTAGCTCAGCAGGGTCAAGCGGCCCAACTCTTGATTGAAGGCTTCAGTACCTGCGGGGCTCGAGACCACCCATCGCGATAGGAAGTAATTGACAACCGCGGAGAAGAAAAACGTACCTGCCAACATGGCTGTGGCCGTACGGAGCATTTGTTCAAACGGCGCTCGCGTTCCTTTGCTTGCAAGCCCTTCGTTCACGCGGGCGACATCAAACAACGTTTCATTGAAGACGAGCAAATGAATAAGCGGTGTTCTCGTCCAAGTCGAACCCAAGACTACAATTCCTATCAGTAATGGCACAGCAGCTTCCTTGATGGCAAGCCATTTTGCGTCCAGTTCAAGTAACCCGATCCCACCCGTTAGCAGCGTGCTGACCACTCCAAGCACGGCCAACCAATTCACTTTGCGTCGCCGCCATCCATCGTAAATCCCCCACGCGAAGGGAAATGCCAACGCGAGTAAAAGGGCGTTGAGTGGCCCCAATTTCTCCTCACCGCTAAACTGCATCAAAACAATCGACGGAGCGACTATCGTCACTGCGATCTCTAAAAGGGGATTGGGTTTAGCAGCTTGTTGCGTCATAGAAGCATTTATGATTGGGATTTACAGGACAAGTTGGATTCTCTTCAGAGTCATCCCGGCAGGTGTGACACACCGTGGGTCACTCTTGCCGATAGTGACCAGCACTGGCTATTCCACGTCCAAAGGATCCAAGTTTCAGCCCAAGCCGATCAAGGAATCATCCCACACTACGACGAATGGATATTCCCCGGGCCGAGTCCAAAACAGATTAGGCAGAATAATCGAACGCAAAAAAATGACTGCGAGTAATCTTTTTGCGTTCGATCTTTCTGCCTAATTGCGGATCGCAACGAACTGCACCTGCTAGAAAACATTCTACACCACTGCTTAGCGTGACCGAAACAGGAGTTCTGTAACGGTTTTGCCGTTTGAAGCGATTTTGCTCCATCTCGATCGAAAATTTTGGCCTACCCCACATGGATTACAAACCAAGGATCTCGCTTGTGACCCATGTTTTCAAAGCCAATTCTCGTCTCGTTGATTCCTTGGATTTACCGCATATGTCCGCCGAACGCTTCAATATCGAACGCCCAAACACTGAAAGCAAAGCCCTCGCAGTCAATCTCGACCCGCGTCGCTATGGCACCTTTGCGGAAATCGGTGCGGGCCAAGAGGTCGTGCGCTGGTTCTTTCGCGTCGGCGGGGCCGCTGGCACGATTGCCAAGAGCATGTCCGCTTATGACATGACCGTTAGCGATGCAATTTATGGCCAATGCGAACGCTACGTTTGTCGCAAGCGGCTTGAGGACATGCTAGACCACGAACACACACTGAACCTCGAACGACTCAAAGAGAGCCGCGGCGACACAACCGCGTTTTTCGCTTTCGCAGACACCGTCTCGGCTCGCAATTTCAAAGGCACAAATGATTGTCACGGATGGATGGGAGTCCGATTCCAATCCCATCCGGGCGACCAAGACAGTCAGATTATTATCCACGTCCGAATGCTCGATACCGAAAATGCTTTACAACAAGAAGCCATTGGGATCATCGGAGTCAACCTTCTCTACGGCGCGTTCTTTCTCAATCACGAGCCCGATCAATTGATCGAGTCGCTATTGGACAACCTTAGCACCCGCCGCATTGAAATCGACATGATCGAATTCTCTGGCATCGCCTTCCGGCATGTCGACAATCGCGTCATGAGCTTGAGGCTGGTTCAGCTTGGACTGAGCAACGCCGCCATGTTCTCGGCCCGCGGTGAAGTGCTGCAGCCATCGGAAGTTCTCTACAAGAAACCGATCTTGGTCGAACGAGGTAGCTTTCGTCCACTGACGAATGTCAATTTAGACATGCTTCGATCCGCACATGAAAAATTCTGCCTTGAACCTGATGTCGAGGCGGACCAAGTGGTCACACTTGCAGAAATCACAATGCGCAATCTCAAGGCAAATGGAGATATCGACTTGCGAGATTTCCTAGCCCGAGTCGACCTTTTGGCCGCATGCGGCATGACCGTGCTCATCTCGGACTACTTCGAATACTATCGACTCGCTGCCTACTTGGCTCGTTACACCAAGAACAAAATCGGCATCACGATGGGGGCGAGCAGCCTCTGCGACTTGTTCGACAACAAGTACTATTCAGAGCTCGATGGCGGAATCCTGGAATCATTCGGACGATTGTTCAAAAACGATCTCAAGCTCTACATTTACCCCTTGCTCAATCGAGAAACTGGCGAATTGACCACAGTCGACAATTTGGAAGTGGCTCCGGGGTTACGAAAGCTTTACGAGTATCTTGTCGACAAAGGATGCATTGAGCAATTAGATAACTTCAATCCACAGAACCTAGCGACATTCTCGCGTGAGGTCCTTCGTCAGATTCAAGCTGGCGATCCAAGCTGGGCTGACCACGTCCCAGTCGAAGTTGCCGAAGTGATTCAACGTCGAGGGTTCTTTGGCTATCGAAGAACCCCAGCGGCAAAGCAAGTGGCTCCGGCCTTTATCTCTGCTAGCGTCAGCAACACCACGTTCACAACGACTTCGGCGGCTCGTTAGTTTCCTTCAACTCACCGCAGTCCTTGATCATAATGAACGCTTGAGTGGCACCGGATTCGCTGCCCATGCGTTCAATTTTTTTAACCACATCCATCCCTTCGAGTACCTTTCCAAACACAACATGTTTCTTGTTCAAGGACGGCTGCGGAACCGTGGTGATGAAGAACTGGGAACCGTTGGTGCCCGGCCCTGAATTTGCCATGCTGAGCAAGCCCGGGACATCGTGTGGAAACAGAAACGCTTCATCGGCAAACTTCTCACCATAGATGCTTTCGCCCCCAGTCCCGTTCCCCTTGGTGAAGTCCCCTCCTTGTATCATGAAACGGGGGATTACTCGGTGAAAGAAGCTACCTTTGAAATGCAGTGGCTTTCCCTGCTTTCCCTCTCCCTTTTCGCCAGTGCATAGACAACGGAAGTTTTCTGCGGTTTTTGGCAGCTCATTGCCATAAAGGCCCATCACGATCCGACCTGCATCTTGGTCTCCGATGGCAATATCAAAATAGACCTTCGAAGTTACTTTTCCAGCGGAGCCCCCTTCCGAGCAACCTGTAAAGGCGACGGTCGTTCCAAAGAGGAAAAGAAAACTGGCCACTGAGGCGAAGCGAGACATATGGAACTCCAGAATGATTGAACGATTTGAGACAACTGTTGCAAGATTACTTCTTGCCACAGCAAAATTTGTATTTAAGGCCACTGTTACAGTCGCAAAGGGCATGGAATTCAAACAGTTAATTCTCGCCCAATGACGCGAAAACGGTCTCTTCTAGGATAACGATTCGACATGGAAAATGGACAGGAAAGCGGCATTATCGCCCTGGCGTTTTCCCTTTTACCATGGAAACCAAACCGACCACCAAAAACTCCGCGATCAAGTTTGCAATGCGGAAGGCGATGGCTGCAAAAAGCGCAATGGGCTGAGGGACAATGCTGCTCAACAGCCAAGTGATTACGAGTTCGCGAATAACGGCTCCTCCAGGCAACATCGACGCAAATCCAGCTACGGCTCCCAACGAAACAGCAGATACGCACACCGCCCACGCTTGAAACGTCCATAATCCTGGCGTCGATTGGATTCCGGACAGCACCAACCAACCTGCCGTTCCATGCAAACTCCATCCCAATAACATCCAAGCACACGTTCGCATCATCAATCGCCAAGTAAACGCATCACCGACAGAACGCGGCATGCGGCCGATTTTGCTTTTCGCCAAAAAAGTTAGCACCAAGCGGAAGGTATGCGGCAATAGGAAAACCAAGGAACATGGAATGCAGATGGCTGCGCAAGTCACCATCCATGTAGGCGGAAATTGAGGCGCAAAGAACAATAACACGCACCCCAGAATCGCACCGACCGCAACGCTCGTAAACGTCTCGACGAAAATGCTAACCACGGTTGGTTTGATCCCGATTCCGTGCGGGGCCAACCTCCCAACTCGCAATACAATCACCATGGCTTTTCCGGGAACGTACTTGCCAAGGTGGCCCAGAAAATACGCGTGCAAGCCTACCCACAACGGTACGGTCTCTCCAAAGGCGCGCAGCGTTTGTAACCAAGCGATTGCTGCTGGCATCATTCCAACCACATAAGCCAACAGCCCCAAGAGCAACCAACGCCAGTCCATCGCTGAAAAATTGAGATGCTCGCGATGTTCCATTACATCGAAATACGCCTTTCGGACCGTCAGTACCAAGAAAGCGAACACAACAGCCACAATCGCCAATTTGATGGCGGGCTTAAAACGGCCTAGTAAGCTCGGCTCTTCGGATTTCTGTTCTTTTTTCTTCGCAGTGGGCTTTTGGGTGGAGCGAGGTGTTTCCGTAGGGACCTCTTTCTCTGGGCTTTCCATCAATGACTCAACTGGGGTGATGGACTCGCGAGAATACTCGCAGTAGAGTCCTGGGCAGTTTTAAGATAAAATCATCCGGGAAATCCTGGCATAGATAGGATCTTTGTCTAGGTCTTTTCATGGATTGTTGTCCTCCATTTGACACCTTTTGCAGAAAACATGCCCGATGGCGCGATATATCTCCTTTGCAGTGCTCCTCGCTATTATCGCCGTGATTGGTGTTCTGTTTTACAAAGTGATGATCGGTTTTTTTGTGCCGGTCTTTTTGGCAGCGGTTCTGGTCGTCGTTTTTCGACCATTGCATCGCTGGGTTTGCTCCAAAGTGGGCGAGCGAGAACACATCGCGGCAGGCGTCACCACTACTTTGATCGTGCTGATCGTGTTGATCCCCGCCGCACTGGTGCTGACGATGGCCGCCGTCGAAGGCGCGAGCTTATACCGAAACCTTGACTCTTCGAGTATCAAATTTGGTCTCGCAAAACTCAGGTCCAACAGTTTGTTAAAGCTGGACTTCCCAATCGCAAAACAAGTGCAAGAAGTTCAAAAGAAGGTCAGCGATATTCAAGTCCAAGTTGCCAAACAGCAGCCTTTTCAAGATTTGATCAGCGACAAAGGCCTTTTGCGAAGCGATATCAAAGAAATTCGCGATCTACTAACTCTGCTAGTGCCGCGTCTAATCGAGTCGAGTCGTATTGAGCTCTCCGATTCGATTGTTCAAGCTCGAGACAAAAGCAAGCCAAAAGTTCCTCACTCGGCTCAGTTCGATGCGCAGATCATCGAGCTGTTTTCGCAAGCTCGCGACGACATCCAAGGTCTATTCACGGCTCATGAATCGATGTCAGAAATTGAGTTTCGAACAGAAAAAGAACGAGTCAAGAACCAGACAGACATGATACTAAGTGAATTGACCCCATCGGAACGAACCATGGCGATCAATGCAAGGAGTGCATTGATTGAAAGTGGAGTCGCTTGGAACAATGAGATCGCTGCCATGGACAAGCTCTTGGACGATTGCCTCCCGAACGACGAAACCACCATGTCTCAGCTGCAACGGGCCGTTGCCGATTTGGTATCCCAATGGATGAGGACTCGCGAGACGATCGCGGGGGGCCCCTGGCGAGCGGCCTTGATGGACCTAGCGAATCCAACCGACGAAGACATTGAAGCCATGAACACGGGTTTCTTTGCCTACATACGCCCGAGGCTAATGACGTTCACTGGTGATTCGGCCGCCTTCTTATTGAAGTTCCTTGTCAGCAGCAGCATCTTGCTGGTGTCACTCTACTTCTTTCTCTATGACGGACCGAGCATGGTTCGAACGTTGATGGAACTGAGCCCGCTCGACGATCGCTACGAGCTTGAGTTGCTGGCCCAGTTTGATCGCATTTCACGAGCTATTGTTTTGGCGACCGTCCTGTCAGCTCTTTTGCAGGGACTGGTTGCAGGCATTGGCTATTACTTCGCAGGAATGCCGTCGTTGGTCCTGCTCACCGCACTGACAGCGACCTGCGCGCTTGTGCCGTTTGTTGGACCTGCCATCGTTTGGGTTCCAGTCTGCCTCTATTTGGCCGTCTACGAAGAGAAGATGGTCGCCGCCGGGCTACTCGCGGTTTGGGGCATGCTAGTGGTCGGCACGGTCGATAACTTGGTCAAGGTTTTTATCCTTCACGGACAAAGTCAGCTTCATCCATTGCTCGCCCTGCTCAGTGTCTTGGGCGGGATTCAATCGTTAGGGCCCATCGGGATCTTGGTAGGTCCAATGGTTGTGGTTCTCTTACAAACTCTGCTCGGCATTTTGAGAACCGAGCTAACGCACTTCAAAAAGGCGGAGGAGGATGGAACAGAAGGGAATACTCAATCGAATGAGACCAAAACACTTAGTGGTCTGATTCGCAAAGTCAAAGGTTCGGTCATCAAGGAAGAATCGGCTGCCAACGATGGGGTGCCCAAACCGGATTCACCCGTCATTGGCACAGAGTAAAACACAGGAACTTGAGGGAACTTGTTCACTTTGTTTAAAACTCTTGTGACAGGGGCTCTTTCTTTGCAAATTCGCTATACGGCGCAAGGTACGCATGAATCGCTACGGTCCTAATATTGAATAGGATGGTTCAGGTTTTCGTATGCGAATTGTTG
>CANHVO010000239.1 GCA_947463915.1 Planctomycetaceae bacterium | reverse complement strand
TGCGAACTTTGTGCTCTCTTGCGGCTAACGCGAAACTGCCGTGTTGCGTTTTTGAGGCAGCGCTAGCTTGCCCCAAAGTCGCACCGGTTTGACTCGCCGGTGCGTCGGATCCAGGTCGAATACGTCGAGATGACGGCGCATGGGTGATTGATGAAAAGAACACGATGAACTAGGCAGTCCTGCGGATGGGTTGTGAACAACGCGGATTAGAAGTCCCACTTTCTCGTTTTTTCGCTTCCCTTGAGTTCGATGTGATCGAGCTCCACCGGCGTGCTTTGTGCGGGGAGATAGAGGCGGAAGATGCCGAGCGGGCCAGTTGCAGGAATGTCCAACCTGATGACTTGCCAGTCCCCAGCGGAGATTTGAAAATGCACGGACTGCGCATTTCCGCCACTAGGAATCCACTCTGCTTTGCCTGCTCCGCCCGTGGAGGTCCGGACGCGGAAACTCACTTTTGTAGGGCCGTCGATTCCCGCTCCGACGCCGAGGAACGGCGCGTCGCCTTTGCCGGTCATCGTCAAGATTCCATCCTTGACAAGAGCCTCGCAACTGCGTGCCTTCCAACCTTGGAGCGGGTCTACGTCGGCGGCTGGTTTGGCATTAGGCTTTTTTACCTCGCCCGGTTTATAGTTTGGATTGCGGATGGGCACGATTGCTTCCGTGTCGGCGAGGAACTCAGTGATGAGCTCGTTCAATTCTCGCACCAGTTCGGGTTTTTCGGCGGCGAGGTTCTTCGTTTCGCCGAGGTCGACGCGGAGATTAAAAAGTTCGAACTGGTCACTGCCATCATCGTTCTGCGCGAAGAGGCGGATTAGTTTCCAATCGCCACGACGCACGCTCGTACCGGGGTGCTGGCCGCTCGCGGGCGTTTCGTGGGGGAAGTGGGTGAAGATCGTATCACGCGCGAGAGTGCCGCCTTTGATCGCTGGCGTAATGCTGATGCCATCGAGCTTTACATTCTTCGGTAGCGGGACGCCCACCATATCGAGCAGCGTGGGCATCCAATCAATACTCTGAACGACCGTGTCATTCACCGTGCCGGCTTTCGCCATACCTGGCCACACGACGAGGCACGGCTCGCGCACGCCGCCTTCGTAGAGGCTCGCCTTGCCGTTGCGCAGCGGGAGATTGCTCGTCGGCGGCGACTTCATGTCCGCCTGGAAGCGCGCGCTCTTGTGCTCCGCGTCGCCGTCCTTGCCTGCCCAACTCACGCCACCGTTGTCGGAGAAAAAAACGATGATGGTCTTATCTGCGATGCCACATTCATCGAGCGCGGCAAGCACGCGGCCCACGCCGTCGTCGAGACTTTCCACCATCGAGGCATAGACGGGATTGCGCTGCGGATTCCTGGGATCGGCGAGCTTGCGATACTTCGCCACGAGTTCCTCCTTCGCGTCATACGGCGAATGAACGCTGAACTGCCAGTAGTTCGCATAAAACGGGCGATCCTTGTTCTCGCGGATGAAGGTCACCACTTGCGAAGACAGCGTGTCCTCGATGTGCTCACCCGCCTTGCCGTCGATCTTCAGCGACGCAGGAAATTTCCACGGCGCTACGTAACTTCCCGCCGGTCCCGGTCCCGGCCAGTGCGGCCAGTCCACGTCGAAGCCATGCTGCAATGGGGAATACGGCTCTGGCCCGAGATGCCACTTGCCGAAATGCCCAGTGCGATAGCCCGCCTCATGCAGAACTTTTGGCAGCGTGACATAATCGGTCTTCAGTCGCGTGATGCTGTTGGCGACAAGCACGGGCTGTTTCGGATTTCCCTGCGTGAGCTGCTTCTCCAAAATTACCTGCGGCAAATGACACACAGGCGCTGTAATGCCCGTGCGCGCCGGCCACAGCCCCGTAAGTACGCTACTCCGCGTCGGCGAACAAAGCGGATTCGCAGCATAGGCCTGCGTGAATTTCACCCCGCGAGCAGCGAGTTTGTCGAGGTTCGGCGTCTGGTGATAGTGGCTGCCGTAGCAGCCAAGATCCGACCATCCGAAGTCATCCGCCATGATGAAGAGGATATTAGGGTTCCCGGGCTGAGTTGCGTCGGAGGAGAGCAATGTAGCAGGCGACGTCAAGAGCAATGTGGCGAGAATGAGGAATGCTTTTTTCATGGAATAGATGGGGTCCGGCATGGAATGGGGCGGTGGTTACGGCAGTACATTTTTCACCGCGACTTCGAGTTACCTTCGATTCAGCGAAATACCTAGCTCAGCGCGTAGCCGCCGGACCGGATGTAGGGCAGGAGGTCGCGGACTTCCTCTTCGTTTATACCTCTTGATCATACCTGGTGGCATGAGAGATATGGGTATGGCATTGCGGCTTTTGAGTACGGTAGTTTGGACTTCGGTGATGTCATTGTGGTTGGCAGGTTTGCTAAACATTCACGTCCAACTAGCTCGCGTGCCCATCGGCGGACCGCATGAGGCGTTCTTTTAGATGTGTCGGATGTCGCGAGAGTGTTCTCTAGGCTTACCCGCAATGTTTGCGAACAAGCGGCCGAATTCTAGGATTTGCAGCAGCCAATACTCCTGCTGCAATTTCAGTCGCTCAAAAATGAGTGCGATGTCGACGGGTGCGTAACTGGACTTATCTGGACGTGACCTTTGGATCAGATGGAAGCAGACAAGAAGAATAAGAAGATCGTTAAAGTGCCAGGAGAGCAGTTCTTCGCTAGGGTGGCTCGCAAGCTCCAGTCGGGTTATGGTCTTAGAGACACTAAACCTGTAGCATGGCCAATGTTTAAAGACGGAAGGAACTCAGTCTTTCAACCGAATGCAATTCAGCTTCCTGACGAACAGGTGCGTGTTCGGATTCGAGGGATAGGTGCTCTGTCTAAGGCAGGAGGTCTACGTCTTTGGTGCAGTTTGAAAAAAACCTGCTGCTCGGGATACCGCGATGTAAGGCGATTCCCTGCGCGTGTTCAGCAATAGTCGGTACTCGTACTAGTCAAACGTGTTTCGAGTACGAATGCAACTTCATTGAACACGATTACGATTTGTCGGGAATTAGTGCAACTTCACAAGCCGCAAGCTCATCGAGAGCTTTCACTGCTAGCTTGCACGTCGCGTTATGAAATTTAGCACTGATATTCAATTACTTGGAGTGTTGCGTGGCCTTCACACATGTTGCGATCGTTAGCGAACAAACATTGGCTAAATGCGATAGTGAGCCTATCCACATACCGAACGCCATACAACAAAACGGTGGTTTGCTCGTGGTGCGTGCTGGTCAATGGGACATCGTTCGCGCGAGTCAGAACGCGCATATGTTTCTGGGGATTCCGACTTCCAAACTACTGGCGATGCGATTGCCAGATCTGCTGGGACATCAGACGGCGGTTCACGATTCAATCGAACGGTTATCGCTTCTGAGATTGTCCGATGTCCAGAAACGAGCCGAAGTGAAACTGACAGGTGTCTTCGAAAGCTTGATTTGCGAAGCTCATTGGATCGACGATCAACAGCTAGTGATCGAAGTGGAGCTAGCTTCTAGCCCAGATGAGACCATCGCCCAATGGAAGACTAGCTTAGAATGCGTTGAGCGAATCACCAATGCAGCAGAGCAAAACGAAGGACTTCAGCGAGTTCTGGAAGCGTTTGCAATTTCGATCAAAACCATGACGAACTACGATCGTGTGATGATTTATCAGATCGATGAAGATGGCCAAGGGCGCATCGTCGAAGAGGCAAAACAGCCTCATCTTGAAGATTTGGTAGGGGTGCGTTTCCCGGAATCTAATGTTTCTAAACAAGTACGTGCCCTGTACATGAAGAATCGGGTCCGTATGTTGACGGATTTTGACAATCAGCAGATTCAAATACTTTGCCGTGATTTGTCCCAAACGACGGCGCTGGATATGTCGTTGTGCCATCTACATAATATACCACCAATCCACGTGGAGTATCTTCAAAACATGGGTGTCATTGGGACGATGGTCATATCCATCGTTGTCGACAACCAACTTTGGGGATTGGTTGCATGCCATCACCATGAACCCAAACGCATTGATGCTCGCCTTCGCAATCTTTGCGAAGGACTCGCTAGATTTACATCGCTTGCTATCCGATCAGAGCAGCAGCGTGAAACGCGACACGCCATCGAGTCGAGCCAGGAATTGCGTCGAACATTGGAACACTTGATCGGTTGTGGCGTGGGTTGGTTTAGGAACTTTTTGGATCAAGAAGTGTTCCTGTTGAACGCGATGAAGGCGAGCGGAGCGGTCGTTTGCGTGGACACTCGCAAGTATTCCCTGGGGGATGCTCCAGACGGCGCAACGGTAGATCTTATTCGAAGAAATCTGAAGGCACTTGGCAAAGCATACGATTTGATTGATCACAATCAGACTGCGACATGCTCCCTGCAGACCGAGTTTAGCGAGCTGTCTAATGTTTCCGCTGAGCATTCCGGTTGCCTGATGTCGGTGATCTCGCAACAACCTCCCTTTGAGATCCTTTGGTTCCGACACGCGGTTCAGGGGCATTCTCTTCCTTGGTCTATCCAAGACTCGCATCGATCTCGTGCCATCGCCAGCTTTGTGAGTTCCCAACAGATTGGAGATGTTAGCCGACTAAAGAGTCAATTCTTGGCCAATATGAGCCACGAAATCCGAACCCCATTGACCGCAATCGTGGGCTATGCCGAAACGCTGATGGAAAACACCCCAGGACTCATGGCGTCTGCGTTACATACCGAAACGATCAACGCGATTCGACGGAATTCCGAGCACTTGTTTCAAGTCACCGATGACATACTCGATGCTTCAAAGATCGAAGCGGGCAAGTTGACAATCCATAACAGCCAATGTTCGCTTCGCGAAATCGTTATGGAGGTGGAAAGTTTGCTGCGAGTGGGGGCGGAAAAGAAATCGATCGCTTTCCGTCTGGATGCGAAAAATCCGATTCCGAAAATGATTACAACCGACCCAGTCCGGCTCAGACAAATACTGCTCAATTTATCGGAAAATGCGATCAAGTTCACGGAAAAGGGTTCCGTAAGTCTTGAAACCGTGTATCGCCAAGATGCTCCAGCGTGGATCGAGTTTCTGATCCAAGACAGTGGACAAGGGATCGATCCGGACGTCCAAAATGAACTGTTTCGTCCATTCGTTCAAGCTGACAATTCTATGACCCGCAAGCAGCGAGGAACGGGATTGGGGTTGTATATTTCGCGCCAACTAGCCCGTTTGATGGGGGGAGAGGTGGACATGCGATCGTCGATTCTCGGTATCGGGACAACATTGGGCGTCAAGTTACCAATCGGAATCGCATTGCCTGTCGAAGTTGAGAACTTGTTTCCAACCCAAGTTTTAGGAGCAAGCTCGAGTATAAGTGACGTAAAGCAGTCGTTTGCAGGATCTAACCAAGGTGCATTATCGCTCACCGGCATTCGATTGTTGCTCGCAGAGGATGGGGTCGATAATCAACTACTCATCTCGTACATGGTCAAGAAAAATGGTGCTGAAATCACGGTCGTCGAAAATGGACAATTGGCAATCGAGGCGTACGAAGCAGCTAGGCTCACAGAGCGTCCCTTCGATGTCGTATTGATGGACATGCAAATGCCCGTACTCGATGGTTATAGCGCGACGCGGATGATGCGCCAGCGAGGGTATCAAATTCCGATTATTGCGGTAACAGCGCACGCGATGCCAGGAGATCGCGATAAATGCATCGACGCTGGCTGCAGCGACTATTTGACCAAGCCAGTGGAACGCAAAAAACTGACCGACGCAATTTTGTCCGGTTGCAAACAAAAATTGGCGAATTGACGCAATAAGCAAGACAAACGGGTTCGTCCCATCACCGCCGAAACAGCTTTGGCGTGCTGAGCACGCCATCACATTTCTTTCGGGCTGATCAACAACTTAGCCGAACGGTTTTTGATTGAATTGCAAAACGTATCGGATGTTGTGAGTGCATTGTGATTAGAATTCCTTTTCACGCTGCGCGTATTGTTTCAGCATCTACTACATTTGTGTACTAACATTCAGGTAATTAAGTATTTCCAAGGGCAAAACCATGATTCAAATGATCTCCCCCCCCCAGATGTTTCGTGTTCTGGCGATCGTACTGTGCATTGGCTCTCAATTGAATTCGCAAGAGCCTTCGTTGTCAGATGTTTTGTCGCATTCTCCAAGTCGAGCAAACTCGATCTTGTATGCGGACATTCCATCCATTCGATCGTTGACCAGGGGCTCCATGATGCAAGCGGATTTCCCTGAAGGGATGGGTGAAGTTCATGTTGCGGCCGACCTAAACCTGAAGCCGCTGCAGCCAAAATGGGAGATTGGATTGGTCACCTTCAGGAATCTTAAGAGCGCTGAGTATCTCGCGAAGTCGGTCAAGGGATATGTAGACACCATCAACGGCAAAAATGTGGTTTGGTCTCCGCGACAGTCGTATTTGATTCCGATGGAGAACAACGTTCTAGGAATAGTGCGACCAACCGACCGCAAATTGGTTTCGAGATGGTTGAGCAAAGAGGCAACCAGTGGCTCCTCGTCCTACCTAAAGAAACACGCGATGCAGTCTACTAAGTTCTTGTCGCTGATGATGGCCGTTGACTTAGAGGATACTTGGTCGGCACTAGCGATCGAGAATCGAATCGAAAATTTTGCGTCCCTCAAAGGCTTGGACGTGAAAGCAAACGCGAAACTACTTTCAACGGTTCGTGGAATCCAAATCATCGTTGGTCGAAAAAATTTGGATGAATGCATTATCAGTTTAGAATTTGCGTCCACTCCTTCGCAGCTACTGCCCATCGCCAAGGACTTCTTCATCGAAATCCTGAGCTTAACCAACTCGTCGGTACCGGAAGCTTCGAAATGGACGGCCTCCGTAGATGGAAACTCGCTTGCCTTTCGCGGCACCATTTCGGTGGAGACGATCGATCAACTCATTGGGATATTTACGCTTCAAGACCAGGCGGCTCGACTCCCAGCTACGGAGCTTGAACCGATTCAGGATTCCACGAGTGAAAGTGCCCTACTGGAAATCAACAAAACTTACCTCGCTAAGACCTCAAATATCATCAAGCGGGTTCGGGATTATTCTGCTGTAAATACGGGAGATCGAGCCCAATGGGACAGCCAAATGGCTCGCAGAATCGACGATATTCCGACGCTCAATGTTGACCCAGAGCTCATCGACTTTAGTGTCCGCGTTGCACAGGGGTTAAGGGGAAATGTGGTTGCAATGCAACAATCGAATATACGAGTGGGGGCAGCGGCAACGGTGAACGGCTCTGGAGGACCACAAGTCGGTTACTACGGTGGAAGCTACGGTGGAGGATACTATTACAACGATGCAAACTCAACTAGCAAGTATCAAGCGGTGGCTCAGGCTCAAGGGAACTTCTCCTATCGAGAATTGATCTCTCAAATTGACGCGATGGAGGGTGAGATTCGCAGGAAAATGACGGACAAATACAAGGTTCAGTTCTAACTCGCTTTTTCATTTGCTTTTGTGTTGGGCGCGCGGCGGTGCCAATACGCCTAGCACGACGCGCTTCCGATCGACTAGCCTCGTTTTCTAGCCGATGAACCCTATTCACCGAGCGGTACAAGGAGGCAGTCTCACTTTTGAACCTGTCCATTTCCCGTTAAGGGGCTATCGCTTTGTTTCTTAGCCACGATAGCGGCGACACTTTGTAGCCATGGGGCTCGCTAAGAAGCATTTTGTAGCGAAACTCGTCAAGAGTTTCGGTGGTTCATGCAATGCAGCCGAAAGTCTTGACGACTTTCGCTAAAGGAAAGCCCGATTTGCATTGAGCAAAATGCGAAACAGCGTTGCGTTACACCGCTAAACACATTTCCCCAACAAAGTGAGACGGCCTCCAAGGCAGCTGGGGTCTCCATGGAAAGAAAGTTGCGCATTCGAAAGCTACCGCAATACCAAACTTTTAACACCCCGGGCTTTGCCCCTGAAACAAAATAGTGCAACTTCAAAACGCGCAAGCTTGTGAGTTTATTGTCCAATTCACTAGCTTGCGCGTCGTGCTGCGGTAGATTTCATTCCGCCACTCGCCTAAGTTGTATCCTAGACGCACAACCATATGGCGCCTTGGATGATTTGAAAAATGGAGTTGATCCTTAGTATGCTGAGCAATCGTTTCGCCACGAACTCCTTGCCCCACATGCAGGCGAGTTGGAAAGACATCGTCTTCGCGGACTTGTTCTACAAGTTGCTTGCCTTTACGGTTCTTACACCTTTATTCAGTATCTTGCTTCGCGGTTTATTGATGGTGGGTGGCAACGCCGTACTTTCTGACGTCGACATCGCTTGGTTCTTTTTTAGTCCATACGGATGGTTTAGCGGAATCATACTAGGCGCGGTTTGGCTCTCAATCCTTGCGTTGGAACAGGCGTCGTTGGTTGCGATCCTCGCAGCCCGTCGGAATGGAACCCGACTACGAGTTTTGGACTCGCTTCGATTTGCGGCGATTCATGCCCCCGCGGCACTAAGCGTTAGCTCTCAACTGATTGCGATTTCGTTGTTGGTGGTAACGCCATTTTTGATTCTGGCCGGCTTAGTCTATTCGTGGACGTTGAGCGAATACGACATTAACTACTACCTTGATGAAAAAACGTTTAGCTTCAAAATAGCTTTGGGGTTTGGCGCTTGCTTGGCCTTGGCCCTCGTTAGTATCCTGCTTCGACTGGCATCTGGGTGGTTTATTGCGTTGCCGCTGGTTTTGTTCGAACGTGTCTCCACCAAGGCCGTGCTTCGAGAGAGTCGGAAAAAAATCGCGGGCAACCGATTTCGCATCTTTGTTTGGCTGGTTGTTTGGCTCGCATGCGGACTAGCAATCCATGTTTTCGCAACGATTGCACTAGGTAGCATAGGTGGTTTTCTCGTTCCCAAAGGCACTGGCAATTTGGCTGTTCTGGCGGGGCGAGTCGGGCTCATGCTGATCCTAATCACTATTGTAGGTACTCTTCTCAATCTCGTAGGCACAATCGGTTTCTCGCTCCTTCTGTTCCATGCCTACCAAGAGTTCAGCCCAAATGCATCCGCTGCGATTAGCAGGATGCAATTCGCTCAGTCTGAGGAAACGAGCTATCTTTGGCTGTTGACTCGGCAGCGTCTGGCAATTTTCAGCCTCATTGGAGGCTTACTGGCCGCGTTGATCGGCGTAATGGCCATCAACTCGTTGCAATTGGAAGATCAGGTTGCCGTCATGGCGCATCGAGGGGCATCCAAAGTTGCCCCCGAGAACAGTCTAGCTGCATTTCGCAAAGCGATCGAAGCGAGAGCGGACTGGATTGAAATTGACGTACAAGAAACGCTGGATGGGGAAGTGGTTGTGGTCCACGACAGCGACTTGATGAAGCTAGCTCGAAACAAAATCAAAATTTGGGACGCGACTCTGGCGGAACTGCAGACTATCGATATTGGCAGTTCGTTCAGCCCCGAGTTTTCGGCCGAGCGAGTGCCAACGCTTAGCGAGGTGTTGACGCTCTGCCGAGGAAAAATCGGAGTCATTATCGAGCTCAAATACTACGGACATGACCAGCAGCTGGAGCAGCGGGTGGCGGCAATCGTTGAAAAGCACGATATGGCCAAGAATGTAATGGTGATGTCGCTCAAGCCCGAGGGAATCAAAAAAATGAAGGCGATTCGCCCTCAATGGAAATGCGGCGTCCTAATGTCGGTGTCCCTCGGCAATATCCAGAAGTTCGAAGCGGACTTTCTCGCAGTGAATGCCAAGTTTGCAAGTCGCAGCATGATCAACCGAGCACACCGAGCAGGGAAGCAAGTTTTTGTATGGACCGTTGATGATGCTGCAAGCATGTCCATGTTGATGAATCGAGGCGTGGACGGCATCTTGACCAACCGCCCTGAGATAGCCAAGGAGATTCTAATGCATCGCTTTGAGTTGAGCGGTACGGAACGCTTACTGATCGAGATCGCAACTTTGCTAGGTGCAACACCGACTTCCGTCGAACAATGATCAGAATTCTTGGATCAGCAAGTGCCAGTGGCATAGGCTTCCAGCCTGTGGAATCGCTCACACACAGGCTGGAAGCCTATGCCACATTGGACACTTCAGCCTGTCGGCGGTGACTCTATGTCCCCGGCGTCACATTTCTGACACACCGAAACCCAACGTGATTGCTTGCTGTTCGCGGTTCTCCTTTGCCACGCGTCCCAATCATATATCGCGTGCAATATCTGTCCGTACACAAGAACGAACCGCCGCGATGCACCCGCTTTTTTTCCGATGGCTCGGCGGGGTCAAAGGAGGAGGTTGGCCCAGTTGGATTGCGCGCGACTGCGCCTTTCAATGTGGAATAGTAGTCAGGCCGGTACCAATCGCTCACCCATTCCCAAACGTTACCTGACATGTCGTAAAGTCCATATGGATTGGACGGAAACTGTGCAACCGGTGCGATTCCTTTGAATCCATCCTGGCCAGTATCGCCACCCTCTACGGGAAAGCTTCCTTGGTAGATATTGGCTTGAAATTTACCGTCCGGTTTCAGCGTATCTCCCCAGGAGTACAACCCTCCCGCCTTGCCGCCGCGGGCAGCGAACTCCCACTCAGCCTCGGTGGGCAATCGTTTTCCCGCCCACTTGGCATAGGCCTCGGCATCCTCGTATGCGATTTGAACGACGGGCAGTTTCTCTCGGCCAATAATGTCGCTAGCAGGACCCGTCGGATGTCGCCAATCCGCGCCGTGCTCGTATCTCCACCATTGAAAGTAATTGTTCAATTCAACGGGGGAGGGGGTAGGAGTGAATACGGTCGACCCAGCCACCAGATTTTCAATCGGGGCTCCGGGAAACTCCTCAGCTGTT
>CANHVO010000238.1 GCA_947463915.1 Planctomycetaceae bacterium | reverse complement strand
TTTGAATCCAGGTGGCACCCTATTGCTTGGAAGTGCAGAAAGCATTGGTACCTTTACCGATCTCTTCGAAGCATTAAACAGTAAGTCTAGAATTTTCCGTAGATTGGAGGCTCTTAGCCGGAACAGAGTAATGGACTTCACTACCTCGTATCCTCCAGACATCGTTTCGAACTCGGTTCCTGCCGATCACATCAAGCCCAGCGATAACTTTCAAGCGCAAGCCGAGCAATGGCTGCTAAAGCACTTCGCACCTGCAGCCGTGATCGTCACCGACCAAGGAGATATTCTGTACATTAGCGGTCGTACCGGTCGTTTCCTTGAACCAGCGGCTGGCAAAGCCAATTGGAATATCTTTGTCATGGCCAGGGAAAGTTTGCGCTATGAACTTTCAAGCGCTTTCCAAAAATCGCGGGGGCAGAAAGGCCCTGTCGTAGTGCGTTGCCTCTATCAGTCGAGCGAAACAGAGAGCAGTTTAGTCGAGCTGAGTGTTCAAGTCATCGATGGTCCCGGTTCTCTGTCAGGTTTGGTTGTCGTCGTCTTCAATGAGTTAACGAGCCCACTGACTACGATCAAAGAAGCGAGTTCAGCTAGTGAATCGAATGACAAGCTCTCTGATCTTGAAAGTCAACTTCAGCAAGCAAAAGCGGATGTTCAACGAGCCAGAGAGGACATGCAGGCCTCGCGAGAAGAACTTACCAGCATGAACGAAGAGTCGCAGTCAACCAACGAGGAACTGCAGTCGACCAACGAAGAGCTGACCACATCCAAAGAAGAAATGCAGTCGCTAAACGAAGAGCTTCAAACAGTAAACGCAGAGTTGCAGACCAAGCTCGACGAGCTCTCTGCGACCAGCAACGACATGAAGAATTTGCTCAACAGCACTCAGATAGCCACGGTATTTCTCGACAACTCGTTGAAAGTTCGTCGATTCACCGAACATGTTACTCAAATCATCAAACTGATCCCGACCGACGTAGGACGGCCTGTTACCGATCTTGCGATCAGTTTGCTGTACCCAGAACTCGCCGCGGACGCAGAGGAGGTCCTGAGAACTCTGATACCGATCGACAAATCGCTCGTCTCCACGGATGGGCGATGGTTTGCGACCCGACTCATGCCCTACCGTACGCTGGACAATCGAATAAGCGGAGTTGTAATAACATTTACCGATATGACGGTTGTGAAGAAGCTGGAAGCTGAACTCTACCTACAAAAGAACAAAATCAATTGATGATCGATCCAACTCCACATCTACCTCTGCACGTTTCCACTGCGTTGCGTCAACAGGCCGAAGACGTTTTGGAAGGGCTACCTGAAATCGCCCCAAGTCCGATTGTCGCGGATAATTTGGCATTATTGCATGAGTTACAAGTTCATCAGATTGAGCTCAAAATGCAATACGATGAATTGGAGACCACTCATAGTAAACGGCAAGAAATCCTAGATCGTTATACGAATTTATTCGACTTTGCTCCGATCGGGTATTTGAACCTCAATTCTACGGGGCAAATCCTATTGTCGAATCTTGCGTTTGCCAAACTGGTGGGGATTGGTAGAGCCGAATTGCAAGGGCTTCGCTTCGGGCTAATAGTCGATCCGGCCGACCGAATTGCATTCAGTGACTTTCTTGCAAACGTGTTTGCAACGGACACGAAGAGGGTCATCGAACTCAAAGCGGAACGAGACTCTGGTCTTCCACTTTTCTTGCGTCTAGAGGGGATTCGCTCCGTCGACACTCAAGAGTGCTTGCTAGCAGCAATTGACATTACCGAGCGTAAGTTGACCGAAGAGTCTCTTCGCCAATCTCAGAAAATGGAAGTGATTGGGCAACTTGCTGGAGGGATCGCCCACGACTTCAATAACATCTTGGCCGTAATCACCGGCTACGCCTCTGGGCTGCTAGCAGGCACATCCGAAACGGATTCGACGCATCGCCCACTCAAAGAGATTTGCTCAGCCAGCGCTCATGCAGCGTATTTGACGACTCAGTTGCTGGCGTTCAGCCGTAGGCAAGAATTGAAGCCAGAATCGATCGACTTGAACGCCATGGTGATCGAAAACGTCAAGCTGCTCAAGCGATTGATTGGGGCACAGGTCAAAATTGACTTATTACTCGAACCAACATTGGATCACGTTTGGGCAGAACGAGGCCAAGTTGCACAAATACTCATGAACCTGGTGATTAACGCGAGAGACGCGATTGCCGGCGAAGGTACCATTTCGATCCAAACCAGCAACGCCAAACTCAGCGAAGTCCTCGTTCCAACCGGTTCAACAATCCATTCCGATGATTTTGCTCTGTTAACCGTCTCCGACAATGGCTGTGGAATGACGGAAGAAGTGAAAAGCAAGATCTTCGAGCCCTTTTTTACAACCAAGCCCGAAGGCAGCGGAACCGGGATAGGTCTAGCAACGGTCTATAGTGTTGTGACAAGAGCTGGCGGGCATATTAAAGTTACCAGCGATCCTGGCGTTGGGACTGTATTTGAGGTTTACCTTCCTCGATTAAAGAAACCTTCTCAAGCATTCCTTTCTGTTAGTAACACTAGCGAGACGGAGTGCGTGAAAAAGGCGGCAGGTGAGATCATTCTATTGGTCGACGACGATGATGCCGTGCGACAACTTACGCAATCCATTTTGACGAAGGCAGGCTATTCGGTCTTATTGGCATGCAATGGCAAGGAAGCTTTGGAAATCGCTTCCAATCCGACAGTAACTATTGATATGATCGTGAGCGATGTTGTCATGCCAGGTTTGGCAGGCCCAAAATTGGCTGAGTTTGTACGACAAACAAGGCCAGGAATCAAAATTTTGATGATGTCGGGCTACATCAAAGACCCAAATCTTCGCAGCGGCATGTCTCACGAGGAGCTAGATTTCATCCAAAAGCCATTTTTGCCTAAGGAATTCCTGTCGAGGATCGCAGTGGAGCTTACGAGGACGACCGGAAAACAATAGAGCATGTTAAAAATGGCTATAGGCTTGGAACGAGAAGACGCATTCGTCGCGGAGCGACGAGCGACAATGTCGCCCTTCGCTCCGCGAAGGTAGCGTGCGGCAAAACTACCTCGTGCTAGGGTTGCAATCACTAGCTCGCGCGTCGTGCCTGGGCAGCTTCATGCTGCCGATCGCCTTTGGGATTCGCTCTGCTTTTTCTGGCCTGCCACTTTGCCACGACTCATTGCGTGTGATACTGTAGGTTGGGTGTTTCCGCATAACGACAGCCGCGACATTAGTCCCGCGCTACAAACCATTTCTTCACTACATTCGCCAAACCATATCATGAAAAACGCGATTCAAGCTCTGAACCAATACAGCAATTGGATCATCGGAGCGCTTTTGGTTGGGGTTTGCGTGGTCTATTTCAGCCAAAATCAAAACAGCGGTCGGAGAATCGAGCCTTCTACGGACGCAGAGTTTCATGAGTTGGTTGTCAAAGAAACACGACCTGTTCTTGTGAAGTTTGGAGCTACCTGGTGCCCTCCCTGCCGTTCGACGGATACCGCTTTGGCGAAGTACGAGGACACGTCGTCGGGTGACGTGAAAGTCGTGATTTTGGATGTGGATTCCAATCCTGCCGTGTCGAGGCATTATCGAGTTTCAAGCATTCCTCACCTCTTCATTTTTCACCAAGGTAAGGTGCTAGATGAACGAGTTGGAGGCATGGACACGGAAGAAATTCGAGGTTGGCTGAAGTCCAATGAGAAACATTGGAAGAACTAAGGAAACTTTTCTGGTTTACTCCGAAGTCGCACCCGGCAGGTGCTCCCCACGGTGGGTCGCTCTTGCCGAGAGTGACCTTGCATTGACGAACCCTCAACGTCCGCGCGGCTTAGCTGTCTTTCGCACAAACCACCAAATGCCAAGTGTCCCCAAGACTCCGATAAGGACGGTGACCGAGTTGGCAACAGCGGAAATCATCTTGGCCCAGCCATTTGCGTCGCTATCAGCAGCGCCCAGTTTAAGCGAATCCAACACCACGAGCGGACCGCGTTGGCGATGGTTCTCACCTAGTGACTGCAGTGTCTCTTGCGTTTTGTAGCTCCAAAAGCGATAGAACCAGCCTGCACCTGAAGTTTTCAGCCGGGGATACCAAACATGCTCCAGTTTTGAATCCGGATCGCTTGCGGAGCCTTTAGCGCTCAACAGCCAATCAGGAATATCGATTGCTACACAAGTGACTGGATACTCTTTGTGATAGACAACTGGCTCCTTGGCTTTATCGTCCCCCTTATCTCCAGCATCTTCGTATTCGCGATTTCCAATGTCAGCCATCGTATCGAGCTGATAGTACCGATCGCTACCGAGAATCGCAGCCATAGCCGGGTCGTCTACGGGAACTCGCGAAACTCGAACAATTCGCATGTTCATGGCAACTCGCTCCATTGCAGGCTTGATCGACTTGCGCGATTTAGTCAGCGAATCGAGGACGTTAACGATCGAAGTCTGTTCCGCCATCGCGTTCATCGGAGACACAGCTTCAAAGGGTGAATCTTTTGCAATCTGCATCAATCGATAAAAGGGTTCGATCTCCTTCGATGAGAGGGGCCGAATCGGATCGCTTTGCAACTCACGAACTTGATCTAGCCAGGCCAAGTCCCAATTGCGATCGAACAGAAATGCAAATGATTTCGAAATCGGCGGCTTCCAATCCTGTGATTCATCTATCGCACGTCCATTCGCCTTCTTCCATTGAATGGCACGAGTCCAACCGTATGCGTTTCCGCCGCCCCATTGCAGAACGTCTACCTGACAGGGTTGCCGAACCACATCCAAAGGATTGCCATTCGCTTGCCTCCATGCCGCCGGAATCGTAGCGGAAAGAAATACTTTTAGCTGAGAACCGCTTTCAAACTCGCATCGATAAACATGGGGCTGCTCAAGCAAGCTCGCCAATTGGGCACTGATTGGAATACGCGACACTTTGGTCACGATCCCTGACATTCGATTGAGCGTTGTGGCGTCAGCGATTGGCCACTCGGGATTTTGCGCAAGTAGCAAATTGATTTCGGGGAGCAGTCTTTGCAATTCGAAGATGGGTTTTGCCACACCAGTGGCGTCCTGTCCATTAAATCCCGATTCGAGCACTGCATCATCCAACCCCAAAACGGATTGCCCAAGACGAGACTGGACGTTCAAAAACGGTGTTCGAGTATCGACAGGAGGTTGCCAGCTTGTTCGTTCGGATTTTGAAGTACGCGTCAAGAGGAACGGATTGCTTGGCAATGACTCAGTTGAACCGAATGGCTTGACATAGGCCGCAAGCAGCAATGGGGAAACGTCGCCACCACGCTCCGACGAGTGGGCCATTCGCTTGAAGAAGACGCCGGTGACAATGACCTCTGTGCCAGTCTCGATTTTGACATTACTGTCGATGTTCTCCAGAGGAGCATAAACGCAGACCGGTTGGTTGCTGGTCTCATAGGGTCTGAGCCAGAGGACTTGATACTTGTTCGTTCCAAATCCGGCTTCTGAGATGGAAGCAACCGAATCAACTCGAGCGATCGAACCTTCAAAGCGAAGAGGGCGTGCTCGAAGAGAATTGCTATTGGAAAGAAGTTGCGAAACCTCGATCTTTGGGAAATGGTTCGAAACAACCTTTTTCGAAGCCAGCAACTCGCGAAGAATGCCGACACGTTGCCAAGTCCGAACGAACGGGAGTCTATCGACACCGCCCCAGTTCGAATTATCCACAACTTGTTCAAGCAACTTTTCGTCGAGGGCCAATTGCAATCCACGAAAGAATTTTTCGCGTCCAAGTGTGTTCTGAACAAGTGCATTCAGAGACGGATCGGCTCGTTCAAATCGCTGAAACCAACCACGTTGTTTTTCGAGCTCTTGCGCAAAGTCGGAGCTAGGAGCATTTGGCGAAACATCGCTCTTATTGGTGGTGCGCAAAGGTTTCGCGGACGCGTTCTCGTTTTCAATCTCCGCCCAGCTCGCCACTTGGGTTTGACCTTCCAGGTACCAATCGCGAACGCCATCCCATGGTATCGTGCGAACCTTTGTCTCATCGACGCTTGACTCTTGGCTCGATTCTTGTGCAGCCACTTGATAAAGTTTGCGTGCCATTGCGCCGACCACGGTGATTGGCGCTTTCCGGAGCAAGGCTTTCCAGATTTGGTGATAGTTATCGACCGTATCGTCACTTGTTTCAAGCGAAACGATATCCAAGATGCTAGGCTCGATTTCGCTGTCTGAGACTCCGGCTTGGGAAACGGACTGGCCATTGGCTTGCTGAAGCGAGTTTGTTGGCTCCTCGACGGACGCGTTAAGCCCGACTTCGGTAAGCGTCTGGTTTTCGCTGGGCAAAAGTCCGATAGCAATCGCCACCTTCTCGACTTTCTTCACGTCGGATGTTTGCTGAATCAGGATGAGGACCAGTGTCAGCAGGACGATCAACGAGAACACTTTTCGGAGGCCGCTCGATCGCTCAAGCGCACTGGCCTTCGTGCGACTTTGACCTTGAACGCTGTACCATCGGTGTCGCAAGTTTCTGGCCATAGTTAAGGTGTCCGAACACTCTTTGCAAAAAATTTACGAGCTGTTTCGTGATAGGGAAGTCCCTGCCAATTAGCCGCAAGCTCCAATCCGATCAATTCGTCGGCGGCGGGCGCGCCGCTATAGATGGCTCTAAGAGTCTCGTCGACGAGTCGGGCTGAGGCGTCTTTCCTGGCAACCAAAAGGGCTGTTGTCCGCAGAGTCGTGATTGCGTTTTGAGTGGCTTCACCGTAGGCAGTGTGAGGCATTTCGAAGAAACGAAACATCGGCTCCTGTAGCGCAAGGGACTCGGCGTTATCGATCGATAGTAATCGGTACTTGGAGTCCTTGAGCAACTCACTGACACCTTGATGCCCCACTTTGGTAACCGCGATGACCACGTCGGCCTTGTGGAGCAGATCACGATGTGTCCAATCGCTCGCAATTAAGTTGATGTTGTCTGGCGTGATGTCGAAGTGTTTCAATAGCCGAGTCGACGTTTGGTATGTGCCAGAGCCATGGGCACCCATCATCACCGTTTTGCCCGCGAAATCGGAAATATGCATGATCCCGGATTCCTGGGTCACCAGAATATGGACGGCTTCAAAAAACAGTGGAGCGACCACGGATACTTGGTCGGGTTGGACCGAGGACTCTTGCATCAATGCTAGTTGCACTTTGTTTCCGACCAGCTGCGTCAGATTGTCCAAAGAGCCGTTCGTGGCGATCACATGTGGCTCCCGACCGCTACTTTCGCGAAGGCGATTCGCAAGCTTGCCCGCAATCTCAAAGTACATACCGCCGGGTGCCCCTGAAGCGATCGAGATATTGCGAGGCATGTTAGAGTTTCGGAGGTATTCCATCGTTTGGCCGCCTGCGAACCAAACCAATGCGATGGCGAACATGGCTCCTATCAATAGATTTTGCGCAATGCGTTGGGAGCGGGTGGGCTCGATGTTTCGGGTGCCTGTCAGCGCAGCCACTAAGGGGACGTTTGCCAACCAATGTTTGCATCTTCGAAAAATAGAAGGGGGTTGGGCGGTGATTGGAATCCCCTGATAAAACCGCTCCAAGTCATCTGCGAGATCACCGGCGGTGGCGTACCGACGCGACGGAAGTTTCTCCAAGCATTTGGTTACGATCGTATCCAAATCCGAGTGGACATTGGGGTGGCTTTGACGAACCTTGGGGGCAGGCCGATGGATCACTTGCATGATCGTTTGCAGGACCGAGTCCGCTTGAAAGGGAGGTTTGCCGGTGAGCAACGCATAGAGAATGGCTCCGATGGCGTAAACATCCGTTGAGGCACCTTGTTCTTCGCTTTTCCCTGCAGCCTGCTCGGGAGACATATAGCTTGGTGTTCCAAGTGTGGCACCGGTAGCCGTCAGGCCTTTGTCGGACCCCATCTGTTTGGCCAAACCGAAGTCGGTGACCACGACCTGATCGGCTTCATCGATGAGCACATTCGCAGGTTTGAGATCGCGGTGAACAACCCCTTGCTTATGGGCATAATCGATAGCTCGAGCAACATCGCGGACATAGCGAACGGCGTCTTTAGGGCTCATTGGACCGGATGCGAGTCGCTTTGCAAGATCGGTCCCTGGGATGTAATCCATCGAAAAGTAATGGTGCCCATCGTATTCACCGCATTGATACACCGTTACGATGTTGGGATGAGTGAGGCTGGCGGCGCTTCTGGCTTCGGTGTGAAACCGGTTTACTTCGTCCTCGCTGGCCAAGCAGCCGGAGCGGATCATTTTGATTGCGACGGGGCGTTCCAATTGCACTTGGACCGCACGATAGACCACGCCCATGCCGCCACGCCCAAGGACTTGTTCCAAAATGTAGTCACCGAAACGGTAAGGCAGAATGGATTGTGTGTTGCTAGAGTTGGCTAGGCTGGTCAGGCTGAATTCCGATTGGTTCCTTGGGGGAGGCAAAGTCGATTCGTCAGGAGAGATCGAAACCGCACGATCGTTTCTTTGGAAGCCAGACTTTTTCGGAGCTAACGTCACTTCATTTGGAGCCGGAGACGCAGAGTCCTGCTCGGGCGAGGGCAGCTTATCCTTGGGGTCGCCCGCGGAGGAACTTGTCCCCAGTTCGGCAAGTGTTGGTCCTGCCATGCTTTCGATCAAATCGGCTGCATCGAGAAGCGTCCGCAATTGAGCAGCAATTTCCGGGTATTCGTTGAGGAATCCCTCGCGATTCTCGATTTCCCCAGCATCGAAACGGCGCATAAAATCAAGCAATGCTTGATCCAGCTTGATTTCAGTGCCGTCGTCTAGCTCATCAGGCATGGTGGAGTCGGGGTCGAAGTAATCGCGTTTCAAAAGATTAAGGATACACGACTTTTTTCGATTTTTCAGCCGTGACTTAACCGTCTGGTAAAATTAGACGAACGAATCACGGCAGGCAAATCGGTTTTTGCCGTCCATAGAACTTCAATTACCGAAAAAGACATGACTATGTCCAGTACAACAACGTTTCGCGTTTTGCTTCAAAAAGAGCAGTTGGTTTTCTCAGCGGCCCATTTCATCACGTTTGCCGGGGACATTTGCGAATGCGTGCATGGCCACAACTACGGGGTTCGAGCAGAAGTGGAGGGCCAATTGGACGAAAACCGTTATGTGATTGACTTTATCGCATTTCGCGATTCATTGGCTGAGCTCGTGAAGCAGCTCGACCACCATATGCTTTTACCAACCAAGCACGCGATGATCCAGGTGGAAGAGGAAAACGACGAAGTGACGGTGCGATTTCGAAAAAAGCGATGGGTGTTCCCCCGAGAAGACTGCATGCTTTTGCCCATCATCAACACAACAGCGGAGGAAATTGCGTGGTGGATGGCGACTAAGTTAAAGGACAAGCTATACCCGGAGATTGGGCCGCGACTGAATATGCTGGAGGTTGGAATCGATGAAAACCACGGGCAGTGGGGGTATTGTCGATTGCCCTGGATTGACCAGAAATGATGGCTGCGTCGAGCGGATTAGATTTGTTGTTCGGGAATGGTCTGGGGAGTCGACGATGAGCGATGCCTGAGATGGAGCTATACATTACGCTTGCTTAACTCGGGTGTTGTAATTGTATCAGCAAACCCTTCCATTCCAGCAGCGGTAGATCCTTGTGGCTGAAAAACCTAACGGCGTAGTCAAGGCTGCGGTCCTTCTCATGGCTCTTGAGGAGGACGATGCTGCCGTTTTGTTGGGTAAGTTACCACCGAAGCAGGTTGAGCTGGTTTCGTTGGCAATTGCTCAGCTCGATAACATTTCTGGACAGATCCAAGAAGAGATCATTACCGAGTTCTTCGGTGGCGAGCCGAGTTCACTCGGACATTCTACTGGGGGGCTGGATCGAGCTAAGTCGTTGGTCAAGAAAGCGCTGGGCAAAGACGCCGCGGACATGCTTTCTATTTTGCAGCAGACGTTGGAATCGCTACCGTTTGGCTTTTTGCAAAAAGCGGACCCGCAAAACATTTTATCGTTCATCATGGACGAGCACCCGCAAACGATTGCGGTGGTGATATGTCACGTGCCAGCTGCGACAGGGGCAGCGATTCTTAACGGACTGCCTCAGCAGAAACAGCTGTCGGTCATCAAACGGATTGCTGGCATGCAACAAACGAATCCGGAAGCGATCAAGGAGATTGAATGCGCCCTTGAGGTTCGAATGTCCCTTGTGATGAGCCAATCGTTCCGCAAGGCTGGTGGCGTTCCTGCAGTCGCCGAGATATTGAACGTAACAGACCGCGCGACCGAACGCGTTGTGTTGGAATCGTTGACCAAGGACAATCCGGAGTTGGTGGAGGAGATCCGGCGGTTGATGTTCGTGTTCGAAGACATACAGAAGCTCGCGGACAAGGACATTCAAACGATTCTGAAGAATGTCGAGACCAGCCAGTGGGCGATGGCGCTCAAGGGCGCAAGTCAGCAGTTGCAAGAAAAGGTCATGAAAAACATGTCTACGCGGGCAGCCGAAATTCTCAAGGAAGAAATCGGCTTCCTTGGCCGAGTCAAGGTCAGCGACGTCGAAAGCGTCCAGCAGAAGATCGTGGATATTCTGCGAACTCTCGAAGAGTCCGGCCAGCTACAGCGTCCTGGTGCAGACGGCGAGGAAGAGTTCGTAGCCTAGCGCCGGACACAACTGTTACGACCGAGCGGAAAACGACGGCCCTCAATTCCCTCTCATCAAACAGGTGCCAGCATCAAACAGGTGCCAGGCACCTGTATTGACTTTGCTTCCTCCCTTTGCTAACTTTTTGCGAAAGGAGATTCAATATGCCGCGCACACCACGTGCTGAACAATTTGATCCGAGCCAAGTCGGCATCGTCCACTTAATCCAACGCT
>CANHVO010000237.1 GCA_947463915.1 Planctomycetaceae bacterium | reverse complement strand
GGTGCAATTTGTCGGCATGGCCCGCACCAAGTTGCCCAAAAGTCTACGAGCACTGGGATTTCCGAACCCAAAACATCGACTTCAAATCCTTCGGTTGTAAATTCTGCGGCCATGGTCATTTCCTCTCTATTTGCGATATGGTATCTGCCAAAAATACTTCATTGGCAGGGCCGTTACTGTAGTGCAGTTTTCGTGCCACGCCAAGTATCAACCTTGGGGGGGAGACGACTTTCGGCACCAAACTCGCCAAATGGAACTCACTTTCGGTTGATCGCATTTTCGAAGAACGTCGAATTGGGAGGGTGAGGCTCCTGCCGAACCGTGACGTCGCAAGCTCGGCAGGAGCCTCGCTCTCCCACAATTTGCCTCATCAGTCTGATGGCTTCATTAACGATGAAAGGTCACTCTCGGCAAGAGTGCCCCACGGCTTTGCTATCTCAGCGTCCATTGGGTGTAAGCGTTTTGGCTGCCGAACTGTCGATGCCAGTGTTGCGAAGGTTTGGTTCCGAACCAGCCGTAGGCGTAGGGCGAAGCCGGCTTGGATTCGATGGGATTCTTGGGTGCCACGTAGGTATGAGGCTGTCCTTTGTTGGAATGCGTCGAGGGCCGTGGCAAAATGTGATAACTTGGGGCGGGGTGTCCCCACATCGCATCAACCGACGCGCTGCCTTGAGCGAGACCGTCCTGCGCCCTCACAATTCCAGCAAATGAAAACCCTAAAGCGAGTCCGATGAATGCAAAGGTTTTCATGGCGCAACCTTTTTTACTTGACAGGTCGAGAAGAAAAGGATGTTGCAGATGCTTTTAAGGGAGTCTGCAACGGAACGCCGGGTGATGGGGGACGCGTTATCGTAGGTGACGCTGTGTGGATGGTTCCGGGCGGCAAAGCCAAAAGATTCGGCTGGTAAAATGTGCTTTTGCAATGCTGCATTGGACGAAACTCTGGCCCGCAATCGAACAGCGATTCCGAGGCACCAACGAAAAGCGTCCCGTTCTGAGGCATCAATTTGAGCATTCTCCGAAACAGGTCGATTTTGACCTTCTTTTCAAAGTAGATCGCGACGTTGCGACAGAAAATGATGTCAAACAGATTTGGGAATTGAAACGGCGCCAGGAGATTGAGTTGCTGAAACCTGATGAGACGATGAATCGAATCGGTGATCTTGTATCCGCCGCTGACCGGCGAAAAATACTTGCTCACGTATTGCTTTGGCAATCCACGTTCTACTTCCATTTTGGTATAGATGCCTGTTCTTGCTTTGGCCAAAGCATCTTCAGAAATGTCCGTCGCAAGGATTTGGATATCCCATTTATGCATGTCCGGAATCATCTCACAGATAACCATCCCGATCGAGCAGGCTTCCTGCCCGGTGCTTGCTGCCGCTGACCATACTCGCAACTTCCTGTTGTTTGCTTTGACCTTTACGTCGAGCAATTCAGGTAGTGCTTTGAACTGCAATGCCTCGAAAGGACTGTTATCGCGAAAGAAAAAGGTTTCGCGTGTTGTCATCGCTTCGACGAGTGACTTTCGGATTGCTTCGCCCGAAGGCTGCTTGGCTTTCTCGATCAATTCCATCGGCGATTTCAGCGCGTGCTGTTTGACGAGCGGACTCAGCCTCGCTTCGATCAAATAGCCCTTGGTGTCGTCTAATGCGATACCACACAAGTCTTCGATGTAGTCGAAGATGAATTCGACGTTGGTTGGAGTTAGCTGCATAGTACGCTTTGCTTGGAAAGAACTTGAGTGATTCTCGATGCAACGGCATTCAAGGGAAGGACCTCATGAGCGAGGTTGTTCTCCGCTATCTGTCGCGGCATTCCATACACCACGCAACTATCGGCGTCCTGAGCGATCACCCTTGCACCGCTTTTGTGCAATCGTTTGCAGCCTGCCAAACCGTCGCTGCCCATGCCTGTTAAGATGATCGCAAGGGCTTCCCCACCCACGCAGTCATCCACCGAATTGAACAAATAGTCCACACTTGGCTTACACGACCCCATCGGAGCATCATTGGTTATGCGAATTTTAAAGCCCAGCGAAGTCTTTTCTACCTTCATGTGCTTTCCGCCAGGAGCAATGTAGACCTTTCCATTGACGGCGACTTCTCCGTCGACTGCTTCTGTGACACGAGCTTTCCCGCCTCGGTTCAAATGCTCAGCCAGGCTTTTCGTGAATACGGGAGGCATATGCTGGACGATGAATATGGGAACCGGCAAGTCACCTGGAAGTCCCTGTATTAAGACACCTAAGGCTTGAGGGCCACCTGTCGAGACGCCGATGCAAACGCATTTAGGAGTCTTGATGCGACCGTTACTAGTCGGCCTAGGAACAGAAGCGGCCGTCGGCTGTGGCCTGACGCGACTGGCAGCTGCCGAAGTGATTCGTTTCCCGCTTCGAGCTCGAACGGTCAAGACTTGATTGAGAAGCTGTGACTCAAGGTCTTTTTTGTTGGCAGCAAAGTCACTCGAACTCGGCTTCAGGATCATATCGAGAGCGCCGATTCGGAAAGCCTGAAGTGTTTGTTCTGCGCTCTCGACCGTCTGCGAGCAAACCATAATGACTTCGGCGCTCAGCTTACGACGTTTGAGTTCCTCTAGTGTCGACAAACCATCGCGACGTGGCATTTGCATGTCGAGAGTAATCAAGTCCGGCTTGAGCTTGTCGGCCAACGTCAAGCAGTCTTCACCGTCAAATGCAGCTCCGACCACTTCAACCCCAGGAATTGCTTTGAGGATATCAGTGATCATCCTTCGGTAGAGGGACGTATCGTCTGCGACGATTGCTCGAAGGGGTGTCGTCCCGGTACTTAGGTCGCTCGACATGCTGTTCTTTCTGTTCCTTCTAATCAACTATTTTACAGTAAACGGCTACAATCCACGTGCCGTCCACTTTTGACAAACCAACATGGCAGGCAGAGCCAGCCGCGTTAAGCATTCTTACCCGCGAGTTTGCTCAACGAATTCTTTGCGAGGTAGAGTGAGGCTCCTGCCGAACCGTAGCATGCTCGGCAGGAGACTCGCTCTGCCGAATGTCCTTCAGGGACCTGGCTTTGCAAAGATGTTTTGATGCTGGAGGCGGAGCCTCCAAGTCATTGCGTTCCCAGGCGAGAGCCTGGGAACGACTGTAACCGGGGCTAACGCCCACCGGCTAATTTACCGGAAAAACACTCGCAATTTGCTTAGATCGCGTTTTTAACGTGAGTGTATTCCTTGCTAGGTTTGATTCGGAACTGGCCGATCAAGCCATTCATCTCCGATGCTAGTTCGCTCAGCCGAGTGCCTGCGTCTCGAGATTCGTCAGCACCCTCCGCTGTTTGCATCAGGACGCTGTCCACCCGAGTGATGTTCTCGGTGATTTCTCGGCTGGCCAAGGCTGTCTCGGCAACACCGCGAGCAACTGACTCAGCAGCCGAAGCCGTGGTGCTTACGTTGTCCGAAATCTGACGTGTCGTGATGCTTTGCTCCTCAACAGCCGAAGCGATCGTTCGAGATACTTCATTGACATTCGTGATAACCTTGCTGATTTCTCGAATCGATTCAACGGCTTCCGAGGTCGAGGCCTGCATGGCTTCGATGCGGGTTCGAATGTCGTCCGTGGCTGCTGCAGTTTGCTTTGCCAATTCTTTGACTTCTGTGGCAACCACAGCGAAGCCCTTACCTGCCTCACCTGCTCTCGCAGCTTCGATCGTTGCATTGAGTGCCAGCAGGTTGGTTTGTTCGGCAATGTCTTGGATCACTTCGATGACTTTGCCGATTTCGTCAGCAGCTTCACCTAGGTTTGAAATCTTGTCATTGCTGATTTCGACGAGGCTGGCTGCTTGACCGGCGACGGTCGCACTCTTCTCGGCGTTACGAGCGATTTCGCGAATCGTTTGATTCATTTCTTCGACACTTGCGGCTACCGAACGAATCGTTTGGCTCATTCCGTCTGTGCTTTCGGCTACTTCTTTCATGTTGACCGACATTTGCTCTGCCGCAGCACTCACGCTAGCGGACTGTTGCTTGCTATCGGCAACGCCACGTGAAAGTTGGACTGAGGTGGATGACAGCTGGTGCGAGCTGCTTGCAAGGACTTGGGAATTGGAGGAAATTGTGCAAACCATATCGTGAATTCGGTCTGCGAAGGCATTGAACCACTTCGACAGCTCCCCAAGCTCATCGCCTCGGTTTGCGTCCAAGCGTCGTGTCAAATCTCCTTCTCCTTCAGCGATGTCGCGAAGAGTTGCAATTGTGGCTTTGATTGGAAGCATCAAGTTGCGAACGATCCACCAAGAAAATGGAACAATGATTGCGGTGGACAACAACGACAAGCAAACGCCCCAGAACAAGAGAGCCGATTGAGCTTGGTTGGTCGCTGCGGTTACATTTTCGGCAGCAGCAAGTGCTGTCTCAGTTGGCTCTTCGGTGATGACTGCCCACTTGAGGCCCAAGACGTCAATCGGAGTGTAACCGCTAATCGATGGCGTTCCTAAGTAGTTTTCTCCTGTCAGAACCCCTGTTTGGCCGTTGAGCGCCAAGTCGATGGCTTTGGACTTCATTGAGCCATTGGCTGGGGTCATGAAAGCTTTGGTAATCGTCCGATTTTCGGCATCAAGCTTGCTGTCGGAACGAGGCAGTCTGTCCGAAGCAACTAGGTAGGCTTCCCCTTTCTCACCTAGGATATTGCCAACGTTCATGACTTGGTTGACGCGGTCGATTGGCATTTGAATCGCGATCACGCCGACTTTGCGGTCCCCGTCAAAAATTGGACAGGCGATGAAGCTGGCTGGAGCTTCGTAGGATGGGCTATAGCAAGCGAAATCGACCAGGGCAGGAGCATCGTCCTTGCCAAGGTTGCTTGCCTTTCGGAAAGCCTCAGCCAAATTCGTGCGAGAATAAGGGCCGTTGTTCAGATTCGTCGCGAAGTCCACTTCTTTGAACACAGTGTAAACAACATCGCCGCTTTCAAGATCGATCAAGAAGATGTCGTAGAACCCGTATTGCTCAAGCACATCGCGAAGGTAGGGGTGATTCGCTTTGTGAGCCGTGTCGTACTTGGTGCCGAATTCCGTTGCATCTAGTCGCTGCTTGCTGCCGAGCGGGTTGGGGTTTTGTGCAATGAAACTGTGTTGTAGTGCAATGGCAGAGCTATTGAGCTGGGTGAACTTGCTATCGGTATCGTAGCTCTTGCCAGGATTGTTTTTGTTGTATTCTGTTGCAAACACGGATTGGTAATACGAACGCAATTGCGTCTTGTCATCCGCTAGCTCTGCACCGCTTTCTTTCCGGTCGTCGATAAAGGATCGGTAGCCCTGTGTAAAGCTGCGCACGCCGGAAGCGATTTGATTCGATCTTGCCATCGATCGGATTTGACGAGCCGCATTCTGAAAATAGTCCGTAATCTGGTTTTTCTTCACATCGCAGACGGCCGTCAGCTTATTGTCCGCAGCGGTGTCGAGCCCCGTGAGCGAGATATCGCGAACCTGCGTTGCTGCGCGCTTTGCGTTCGAGTAATTGACTGTTGCCAAAATTCCCATCGGCAGCAAACTGCACGCAAGGAACGAGGTAAGGAGTTTCGTACTTATTTTCATGACTTGCGTCCCGAGTAAAATGGAGGTGTTGGAAAATGATGGGCAAAGTATTGACAACTAGGCAGCAGCTCGAATCCCTGTAAGCGAGGCTGCTAATAGCTCACGTGGTTCCACCAACATGACCAATTTGTTCTCCGTTTGGTAAACTCCTCGAATCAATCGAGACTCTACCAGTGACAGATTTGACGGGGCGGGGGTAATATCCTGAGAGTCGATGGTCAGAATGTCTGCAACACCATCCACCCAAAGCCCAAACGTTTCTCCTTCACATTTGAGCACGAGATTGCGATTGCGGATTGTGTTAGGTGACTTGGGTAGCCCCATTAGAGTTCGCAAGTCAAGCATCGTGACGACCTCGCCTCGAAGATTCATCACGCCTCGAACGCAAGGATGTCCAAGCGGGACCCTCGTTAGATCGAGGTTGCGATTAATCTCCTGAACGAAGCTGATATCCAAACCGAGCAATGATTGGTCGCAGTAAAAAGTCGTATATTGAACGACACCTGAGGTGGTCTTTTTTTCTTTTGTCATTGGTTTGGGCTTCGAAAGTGAATGAACTCGATTTGCGATAAGGGCGCCTATGGTGGGAGCCCTTGTTTCTAAAGGAATCTTCTGGTTGTGCCTGTTTTTAGGTCTTTGCCAGCATCCTGCGAACGGCGTCCATCAATCTGGCGGGGTCCATCTTGACTTGGTACTCGTCGATTCCAGCCTGAGTTCCCCGGGCTTGATCGTCCTCGCTCGCAAGGCTAGTGAGGGCGATAATTGGGAGATTCGAGGTTGCTGCGAGGGATCGCACTGCCTTGGCCAGTTCGAGTCCATTCATTCTTGGCATTTCGATATCGGTGATGAGCAAATCTATGTCATCAAATATCGTTTGCAAGTGTTCCCACGCATCCTGACCATCGACCGCTCCGACCACTTTGTATCCGTCGCTTTCCAAAGTTCTTTGAACATGGTTCCGGAAGAAGTCCGAATCTTCTGCAAGCAGGATCGTTGGCATTTCTTCCGGTTCTACGGCTTCTACGATGCCTTCCGATACAAACCAATCAGGATGCCTAGCTCGTGCAAGTTCGACCAAGTCCAAAAGGCGGGTTGTGTATCCATCGATCACGGTCGCACCAGGTACCCCGGGCTCACGCAGTGTCTTCGAATCCATTTTCATTTGAATGTCTCGAATGTCTCGAAGTATCGGAGCGATCAGCCCCACCTCACGGTCCGCGATTCGGAACACGATCACAAACAGGTTTGCAAGGCTTTCTTCCGGCGGCAAGGCGGAAATGCTTTCCTCGACTCGCAAGAGTGGCAGAGAGTTTCCGCGATAGATCAGAAGGTTCTGATTGCCGACGACTCGGACATCGCTTGCCTTGATCCGCTCGATGCGAGCAACCATAGCCATCGGGATTGCAAACTGTTCCGTGGAATGATTTGCAAACAAGAGCAACCGGTGAACTTCCTCCGCTCGAGCTGCATCCTCGTCAGAGATAGCATCTTTAACGGAAGACTCGATATTGCGTAGATTGCACTGCATCGCGATCCCAACAACATCCAAGATCAAGGCGACGTAACCGTCACCAAGAATCGTTGCTCCTGCCAAATACCCTAGTTCCTTGACGTGTTTGCCCAGCGGCTTGACCACGATTTCTTCGTTGTCGTGCAGCGTGTCGACCAGCAAACCATATCGCATCTGCCCGGTTTCCAAAACCAGGATGTTGGCGCTTTTGGGACGTTCGCTGTACTCATCGACGGTACGCAGACCTAGGGCACTATCGAGCCGGACAAGCGGCAATAGAGCTCCTCGCAAGCGTAGGACTTCCGCCCCTTTAACGCGTCCAATCTTGGCCTCCATGTCCGCTTGGGGAACACGTACCAATTCTGCGATGCTCGATTGCGGAATGGCGTAGCGTTCGCCGGCACAGCCGATAATCATCGACGGGATGATGGCAAGGGTTAGCGGCAGTGTAATGTGGACTGCCGAGCCCTGCTTTAGTGTGCTTTCGATATCGACGGTTCCACCCAATTGCTCAATATTCGTGCGAACCACGTCCATTCCCACGCCTCGGCCGCTTACGTCGGTGACGGTCGCAGCGGTTGAGAATCCTGGGGCAAAGATCAGTCTAAGCGCTTCGCCATCGGTCATCATGGACGCTTGCTCACCCGTGATCAGCCCTTTCTCAACCGCTTTCGCCTTCAGCTTGGCAGGGTCCATTCCGCCGCCGTCGTCCTCGATGCGAATGCAGACCTTGCCCGCTTGATGAAACGCTCGTAGTCGAATGGTGCCCATCGCCAGTTTGCCATTGGCCGCCCGCTGCTCTGGACGTTCGATACCGTGGTCAACGCTGTTTCGGACCAAGTGAGTAAGTGGGTCCCCCATCGCTTCGACGATCGTCTTGTCTACTTCAACTTCGTTCCCCTCGATTTCAAGGCTGCATTCCTTGCCTAGTTTCGCACTCAGATCCCGAACCACGCGAGGAAACCTACTAAAGATCGTACCAATCGGCTGCATGCGTGTTTGCATGATGGTCTCTTGCAACTCGCTGGTAACCTGATCGACCCGTGAAGCGATGTTTTCAAGCCCTTCTTTTGCCCCGAGGCTTACCGCGGAGAGCAACTGATTGCGGCTTAGGACAAGTTCCCCAGCCAAATTCATCAGCCGGTCAAGCAAGGCGACGTTGACACGCACAAAAGCGTCTGCAGGTCGAGCTTGTTTGGCCTGCGAATTTCCGGATTGTTGATTCATGGATGGCTTCTCCACAGGCGGACTTGGCGCCTTCTTTGTTATGGGTGGTGGCGGCGCAGGTTCGGCAACGACTGCTTCCGGGGCGGGATCGCAGTCCTTTAGCAGAGCTACGTCGTCGTTGATGTACGAATCGGTGGCAAGTTCCGTCTCAAAACCGGAGTTCTCGATAGCGTGTTGGTGTGGATCCCCAACAACTTCGGCTTCGCTTAAGCTACCATTGGCGATTGCTTCCAATTCGTCCACAAACGAAGATACATCGACTGAGTTGCTGGAAGCCACGTTGTCGACGAGACTACGCAGTTGGTCCGCAGCACGAAGCATTGCGTTGACAATTGGAGAGGTCGGAATCAATTCTCGATTCCGAATCATGTTGAGTACATTCTCCAGACTATGTGCCAATGCATTGACCACGGTCAGTCCAAGAAACCCAGCCGCCCCTTTAACCGAGTGGATACCGCGAAACACCGTGTTGACCAAATTCGCGTCAATGTCGGCGCCTGCAGCTTCAATTTGCAGAAGCTGCCCTTCGACCTCAGCTAAGTGCGAAGAGCTCTCGACGACAAACTCATGTATCAACTCATCATCCTGAAACATTTTGTGCTCGCTGCGTGTTTGGGTCCTAAGACTCGGCAACCGTGAAAGAGACTCGATGGGGGAGGTTTCGCGATCATTTCGATGGGCGTCGCCGTATCCGTACTAGAGGGCGAATCGAAACGTTTTTTTCTGCCGCACAAGAGTAGCTTACGCAATCGTGCATGCTGACCTATCCGCTAGTTCTTTCCGTTTTTCTCCAAATCGTCCATTCGTTTTTGATGATTGGTTTTGTCGTGCTGGTTACGACAATCATTCGTGCAAAACGCCCTAGCACGACGCGCAAGCTAGTGATTTGACTTTGAGAATCACTAGCTTGCGCGTCGTGCTAGATAAATCAGAAACCGCTTTGAAGTAAAAGTCCTTCGAAATCGTCAATTTCGATTTGACTGTTCCAGTCTGTAACCAACATTTGACCGTCCGAAATTTTGGACACTTAGATTCATGTTTCCCCAATGTCCCAGTCCATTCGCCGAGTAGCAGAACGTTAAGAGAGATACTATGAAAGTACTAGTTGCAGACGATTCCGGAATTATGCGCAAAATCATTATCCGGTCCTTGAACTCCGTTGGCGTCACCGATATTGTCGAAGCAGCCAATGGTCAAGAAGCCATCGATAAGTACAAAGAGACACCAGTGGATCTGATCCTGACCGACTGGAACATGCCTGAAAAAAGTGGCTTGGACGTCGTAGTGGAAATCCGAGCTACCGGCTCGCAAGTGCCAATCATCATGGTGACCACCGAAGCTCAAAAGGGGCAAGTGATTTCGGCTATCCAGGCTGGTGTCAATGATTACTTGACAAAGCCATTTGAAGCGGACGATTTGCGAGCCAAACTCGATAAGTTCGTATCCGTCTAACTCTCGCAGGTCCTCCCCTGGCGAAATTTTCCTTTTTTTGGTTTTATGGTGCAGTTTTATGTCGACTCTCACGCTGCTTGCGAGCCTAAACATTTCCGATAAGCGAGCGAAGCTGATTCAGCCGTTTGCTAACTGCACTAAGGATGTGTTTTCAATGATGCTCAACTGGGAAACAGAGCTCATTGGAATCCATACCAATAATGCATTCCAGTCGAAGTACGACTGCAGTGGATTCATTGGTGTGTCAGGGGCCCTGCAAGGCTCCATCGTCGTGAGTGTCGATCAGGATGTTGCATTTGCCGCTGCCCACTCGTTTTTAGGCACTCGCCCAAAGACGATCAACGCGGAAGTAATCGACATGGTGGGAGAACTAACAAACATGATCGCCGGTGCAAGCAAGGACCGGGTTGGCATCCCGGGGATCACGTTAGGCCTACCAACCGTTATTACCGGCAAACAGCACACGGTTTCTTTCGCTAATAGCGCACACGTTGAGATCCTCCAGTTCTCGTCGCCACACGGTGAACTGACAGTCGAAATTGGCGTGCGCGGCCTCTAGGCAATGAGCACTCTCATTCGATTGTTTTTTGGGCTGAGCGGCGGGCGCCAATACACGTAGCACGACGCGCAAGCTAGTAAAGCTAATTTCCAAATCACTAGCTTGCGCGTCGTGCTAACGGACCGCTTGCTCCGTTCCGCTAACGAAGTGAGTTTCACTCAGATCTAGGCAGCGCGGTAGAGATGCTCTCGGGTCGGCGGCATTCCGGAAACACCCTTGGATGCCTTCTTGTTTGCCACAACCTGGAAGATTTTGATCGAACCAGCTGTAAAGCCTACCGATCCGCCTGCCAAATAAGCGACCCACAGTCGATATCTTTCGGCTCCTACCAACTCAATTGCCCGCTCCTTGTTGGCGGACAAGTTCTTGCACCAAAAACGCAACGTGATTGCGTAATGATCTCGCCAAGATTCAACGTCATTGACCTCAAAACCTGTTTGCTCCAGAAAGTCCGTTGTCATTCCAACCGGAATCAACTCCGAGCCCGGGAAAATGTACTTCAACAAGAATTTTCGCTCAGGTCGTATTCGCTTGACTAATTTTTGC
>CANHVO010000236.1 GCA_947463915.1 Planctomycetaceae bacterium | reverse complement strand
TGTCGCAGGAAACGATTGGGACAATCGTTTTACACTCGCTATCGCGACTCGCGAATTCGGTCGACGTCGGTTTTGAGCGTCGCCATAAACAAGTGGTATTCTCGCTCAAGAGATCGCAAGTCCCCGAAGACTTCGATGAATACGCTTACGCGTTTATCAGGTGGCAGCTCATTCTCAAATTGGGAGCACCGCTCGTAGTACGCAACAAGTTTGTTGAAACGGGTTTCCATAAGAAAAAAAGTTAGGCCCCAAGCTTGTCCGTAGGCCTCAACAACTTCTTCTTGATCCCTCGCTTGATAAAACAATTGATCCGAAATCACGAGCTCTAAGCTGTTTCGCTTCGGGTCCCGCGAAACAATCCGGTAGTCGGAAAGTCGACTATCATTGACGGCCCCGATGCCACCCCATCCGGCCCCGGCTGGGGTTTCAAAATAGCTTGCCAAGCCCTCGTGGGCCCATCGCGCACCGATTTTACCTCGAGACAAGAGCCCTGAATTCCCCGCAAGTTGATGAGTCGCCTCATGTGAAACCACTTCGATATCGGATTCTTCGCGAGCAACTTTGGATAGAAGTTCAAATGTATTGGCGAGGTGAGCAATCTCTTGTGAGACGACAGTACCGCGAAGCTTCAGTTTTGATTTTTGAAGATCCTGCGCTAATGCAGTCAAGAGCTTCATCGACTTGGTCGTTCCTTGGTCATAGAACACGCTGATATTGTCTTTCGGTGACCAAAACCCAGCAGCCATCTTGAGCTCGGGTGAGAGCATCGTCGCGTAGCGAAGAAACGTATCCTCCTCAGCAAAGAGCAATACCATCATGTGTTCTTTGGGGGGATCTAACACAACACCATCCAACGCGAATTTCATGAAATAGGACTCATAGACCAATTCCAGCAGTTCTAGCCGAGTCTGAGAACGTGTTTTCCGGTTCACTTTCGCGTCGCTGGTATCATGCAACAGCACGTAATGCGCACTGACCTCCACCTTCAACTTGGGTAAATTCGTTGCCTCCCGCAAGTTCTTTTCTACTTCAGAGGAGTCACCCAACGGTTGCTTGATTCGCTTTCTAGCTTCAATCAATCGTTTGACCGTTGCGTTGGTCGGATCGATCTTGTATGCCAAACTGCAGCAATCATAAAACTCTTTGAGCAAACCACGTTTGATAGCCTGGCCTGCTGCCTCAAGATAGTCCTGGATCTCCTTCGATTTGTTTGCTTTGCTTAGAAGCCGCTTGAACTCTTCTTGGCGAGTCGGCGCTTTAACAATCGATGCATCGTCCAAACTCAAGGCGATCGAGCCAAACGCAGGATGCGTGTACTCGAGAATGCGATTGGCAAGGACCTTTGTTCTCCCCTCTAAAACGACGACCAACTTAGTCCCCGGCAATCGATAGAGAACGAAGTCTGCTTGTGCCTTACGTGAACCGCCTGTCGTGACAGCAAAAAAGCAAATGAGTCCAAGGAAGACGAGACGATTAAGAGTGGCGGGCATGCGAGCTCCAAGGAGCAACCAAAACCAAGATGAACTTAGAGCGAGCCTAAGAATTTGCTTGATTCGGAGGGAGAGTTTAGGAACCTACTAGGCCTAAGGATAACCTATTTCAATCCGAATTCCTATTATTGTTGTTCCAGGAAAAAGCAGAAAACACTCGTGGCGTTTAAGAAAGTTTTTCGATCAACTCTCGTCGAATGGCTTTGGCCAAGAACACCAGATTAAAGAAATAGCGAGGAGCCAACCGAACTGGATCTTTGAGTGTACGATGTAGCCACTCCAAACCGAGCATCTGTAGATATCGCGGCGCTCGAATCGAATTTCCGGCGACGAAATCAAATGAGGCTCCGAGCTGGATAGTCAACGGCACCGCCAACTCTTCTAAATGGTCCTCTATCCAATACTCACCCTTGGGTTGTCCAAGGGCTACCAACAGCAAGTCGGGCTTGGCTTGTTTGATGCGAGCAATTTGTCCCCGGATCTCTTCGGAACTGCACGCTCGAAAGGGTGGGCATTGGACTCCTGCGACGATGAGCTTGGGATATCGTTTTTTCAGCACTGCAGCAGCCTTCTCGGCGATCCCTTCTGATGCGCCGTAGAAATAGACCCGTAGATTCTTGTCGGCGCAGCGCTCCGTCAATCGATAAATCAAATCCGCCCCTGCAACTCGCTCAGGAAGCTTGGTTTTATTGAGTTTGCTTCGCCACAAGACCGGCATGCCATCGCATAGGGTGAGCGAGGATTTGCGTGTGAAAGCTGCCAAGCGAGGATTGTTGGCGCAAAGCATTGCATAGTTCAGATTCGCGGTTACCGCATAACTTGGGTAGCGGGCAAACATGACCTTTTCTAGGTAATCGAGGGTTTGCTCCATGTCGATGGCGTGGTAGTCCAGCCCCCAAACGCGCGTCGTTTCGGGCGCTTCGACGAGCACCGAACTTGCAAAGACTTCCCCTGAATAATCGGCGACTTTGGAATCGCTCTGTTCGTGTGAGTACAGATCACCGACGGTGACCGGTTGCAAAGCCGCAACATTCAACTCGGATTCCTTGGCGAATTGAGCTCGGATTTCGGCTAGCTCGGATTGCTTGTTCGAAGGACTGCGCAGGACGGGAATCGATTGGGCAAGGTTTTCGGACAGCTGTGGTTGGACTTGGTTCGACATGGAAGCGGACTGGTCCAGTGTCGGACCATTCGTGTTTGGAATTGGATTCGGAAGCAAAAAGCTGCAAAATCGTAGTTTACGTATTCGATACCAGGGAATCTGCGATGCTTCCAAACTCGACCGAACCCCGGAAAATCTAGGGTTTGTATCGGTTGTCGGGGCTGTGACATGCCCCAAGCTTGAGCTGCTGCATACAATGACGTTATCGCCCATTCAACGTCCCCGGCGCTTTTTCACCAAAACGGAAATCAAATGAGCAACGCGCTTAGCTCCATCGGCAAGAAAACGGATCATCGCAGCACCATCAGCCAGAGGCCAAGTCAACTCGATGTTTCCATCGGGCAGTATCTCATCAATCGGCTTCAGGATTACGGAATCCGAGACTGCTTTGGCATCCCTGGCGACTACATCCTGAACTTCTACAGCATGCTCGAAAAGAGCCCGATCAACGTAGTCGGCTGCACCCGTGAGGATTGCGCTGGGTTTGCCGCAGACGCTTATGCCAGAATCCGGGGTATGGGCGCTTTATGCGTTACCTATTGCGTCGGTGGGCTGTCTGTTTGCAACAGTGTCGCTGGCGCGTTTGCCGAAAAGTCTCCAGTCGTCTTGTTGAGCGGCTCTCCTGGATTGAACGAACGGGTTAACAATCCATTGCTTCATCACAAAGTCCGAGACTTCAGCACCCAACTCGAAGTTTTCGAAAAGCTCTGCATCGCTTCCACCGAACTTGTTGATCCAGTCACCGCCTTCAGCGAGATCGATCGGGTACTCGATGCCTGCTATCGCTTTAAGCGACCTGTCTATATCGAGCTGCCTCGAGACATGGTGGATGTCATCCCACCAATCGCCCACGCTTTTCGTAGACCCAATACCCAATTCGATTCGCTCGCACTCGACGAAGCGGTAAAAGAAGCCGTCGATCGCATCAACCAAGCTAAAAAACCCATCATCATCGCGGGAGTCGAAATCCATCGATTTGGATTGCAGGATCAACTGATGACTTTGGCCGAGCAAGGAAAAATTCCAATCGCGGCCACAATCCTCGGCAAGAGCGTCGTCGACGAAACGCACCCGCTTTATGTCGGACTCTACGAAGGGGCCATGGGGCGCGAGGAAGTCACTCAATACGTCGAAGATAGCGATTGCGTGCTGCTCCTTGGTGCCTTCATGACCGACATCAATTTGGGGATCTACACAGCTCAGCTCGAAGTCAAGAACTGCATCTATGCGACGAGCGAGCAATTGCAAATTTCGTATCACCATTATCCGAACGTACCACTCGCCGACTTCCTTGACCGGCTGATCCAAGCAAAAGCCAAACCCGCACACCGCGAGATTCCAGATATCCTTCGTCAAAAGCACCCGGGTAACTTTCAACCCGAGGCCGGCCGAACACTTGAGATTAGTCGCATGATCTCACGTATCAACGACCAAATCGACGCGCAAACGATCGTTATCGCGGATATCGGCGATTCGCTGTTCGCCTCCTCTGAGCTGGTCATCCACGAACGGACCGACTTCTTGTCGCCAGCTTACTACACGTCGATGGGGTTCTCTGTGCCAGCGGCTCTTGGCGCATGCGTAGCCAAGCCAGATGATCGCGTATTGGTCATTGTCGGCGACGGAGCGTTTCAGATGACAGGCCAAGAAATGTCGTCTCTGATCCGACTCGGCTTTTCGCCGATCATTATTGTCCTCGACAACCACGGCTATGGTACAGAAAGGTTCCTACAGGAGGGCACTTGGAAGTATAACGAGATCGCTGTTTGGAACTACTCGAAGCTACCTGACGTCTACGGCGGCGGACGCGGCTATCTCGTTCAAAACGAAATGGAGTTCGACGCGGCGCTCAAAGAGGCCTGGGCGGATAAGTCGCAACTGCATTTGATCCATGCCAAACTCGCAGAAGGTGACGCTAGCCAAACACTCAAGCGGCTCGCAGAGCGACTAGGTCAACACGTTTAAGAAACGATTGAATTACGACTACCTTCGCAGAGAGAAGGGTGACATTGTCGATCGTCGCTCAGCGACGATTGCGTACACGCGATTCCAAAATGCGCTATAGGACATTCTTCTTTTCGACCAGAAACTCAGGGGTATCTTTGCACATCGCACACGCATAGCCGCGGCGCGCATAGAACAAGCGAGTAGCGATAAAGATGGATGAGGAGATAGCACCCCAAATGAGGCCGTGCATCGTTGAGAAACCAAGGGTATGACCGCGTAGTAGCTGAGATCCACCAATCAATGCAACCGCGACAACAAATGCCGTAACGTATCGGCGAATCCAAAAAGCTTTACCCATTATGTCTCCAAAGGCTCACAATCAAACCAAAATCCAATGGTAACGCATTGGATTGGTTTGTATTCGACATGTGCAATCGAATCTTGGTTTCCCCTTTTCAACGCGGCCGGCAAAAGGCGAATTCGGTTCGCCTCACGGTTTTACGTTGTCAAAGTAGTCTTCGAAAACGAACACGAGCTGCTCGCCATAGTGCTTCCAATGCTTTCCAAGCGGCCGCTCGCTTATTCCCGCGATCCAATGGCAATTGAACTCATGCACAGCGCTGTCGATGCCGTACCTCTCAAGCCAACCGTCGCCGAGCGTTCCCGAGTTTCGGAATGCTCCATCCGTGCTCCCCTCCGTGAACCACGTGTAGCGACGCAGCAACGATTCCAAAACACGCATGCGTTCGACATGCTGCCCCAATTTCGGTATCGGCGGTCTGCTGATATGGAGCTTTCCATTCCCGTCATTGTGGAGTTCAATCGCTAGGTGCGGCGCCCTGCTTTGTTCGATCATCGATTCGAGCCACTTTTCCAACGCTCCGTTTTCAGGTGCCAGCAAGGGGTCGGCCGGCTTATCCCAGTTCCGATTCAAGTCCTTGCCGAGCATGTTGAAACGAGTTCTACCGCGAGCGACTCCGTCTTTGTTGGCCATCGGCAAAACTGTTACGGAGTACTTTTCCAAACAACGATTAGCGACTGGATCGTCCTGCAATAACCTCGCGATCAAGCCCTCCAAAATCCAATTCCCACCCGCTTCCCAGGGGTGGGCTCGAGCCCGCAAGAAGACGCGATGGGGTGCGTTCTCTTTTCCAATTTGCACAATCTCCAACGGTCGACCTTCGTGTGTCTTTCCAATAACATCTACCTTCACCAAAGCATGATTCTTGATCGATACGAGGAGGCGGTCGAGGTCGGAGATGCGATAGGGTTCCACGCGCGCCACGAACAGTTCGCCACTTTGCGGTAACATTAATTGCATCGTTACGCGATTGTCTTTGGATACGTTTGTGGCTACGGAAGTCCAGGCCCGGCCATCCTCCGAGATAACCGCGGACTTCATTTCCTGCGCTACCGAGGCAGCAGTGCCATTCCACACATTGTTCAAATGGTTTAACTCGAGCTGCACCTTTGCGTTGGGTTTACCGTTGATCTTGAAATGAAAATGACCAGCTGCTCGGTTCGGCGAAGATCGCTCGTGATCGTAGACTAAATACAACTGCAGCGTTCCCTCGCTGTCGAATTCGTACCACAATGGCGAGGCGTTTTCAAAGCTTGTGTCGACAAAGTCAACAACGGTCGACGAGGTAGCCTTGGCGTTGGTACCCGATTGAGCCAACGCGACTTGAGATTTGCAAATTGCCCGTGGGCAAGCCAAAAGGATCGCAATGGTTAACACAGATCGGAGGAGCGTCATGCGTTTATTTCAAAAGTGTTGGGAAACGGAGAGGCGTCAGCTTTATCAATATAATCACATCGCCACAACAACAGCGTACTAACCAGCCCAGAGTTAACGCGGTTGTAATGATTTTGCCCCATCGTTCTCCCAGGAGACGCTTTTTTATCTTTTTGTCCGGCTCGGGCTCGCCCCGACCGGACACCGCTTTGGTGTCCTAATTGGCCGCGTAATGAAAATCACAACTCTGGATTCGTCGCAACGCCAATGGCCGCGTGACGAATCCAGAGTTGTGCGATCGGGCGACGTGAATTTAGAACTCCAAAGCTGCGGACGGTGGGGTCAAGCCCCAGCCGCCCTGAAATGCTTCACAGCGTTGCCGAAAAGAGCAGAGGAGAACTCTGTCAGCTAGAACTCTCTTAGCAGAACACCACACCGCTATCGGCGAGTAGAATGTGACAAACGGCATTCGAGACTGCCGGCCAAGCTGCGCAATGTTTTCACAGGAGAATCAATATCACTTCCAACTCACATGAAGCGGGGAAATCAGGGCTTTCGAAGGCACCGTTAATTGGTCTTTTTTCCCTCGTCTGCTTGGTCGTGGGAAACATGATCGGCGGTGGGCTGTATGTTGGAGGGTATTGGTCCCTCGTTTCTCTCAAAGATGCACGACTGGTCCTAATCGTTTGGCTGGTCGGCGGCTTACATGCGATTTGTGGTGCGATCGCTTATGGTGCGATTGCAAATCGATTGCCGGTTTCGGGTGGTGAGTATTCTTATTTGACGCGATGCGTTCACCCAGCCGTCGGATTTGTCGCAGGTTGGATTTCGATCATCGCGGGCTTCACGGCTCCAATTGCCGTGCCGGCTCTGTTGATTGGGAAGTTTCTTACCGGCACGGAAGCGACGACGAATTCCGTCAAAGTCATCGCCACGGCAAGCATAGCATTTGCGGCCATTTTACATGGCTGTCACATTAGGCTAGGTGCTTGGTTCAACAATGGGGTGATCGCCGTGAAGCTCATTTGCTTTGCGGTCTTCCTGTTCGTTGGCCTCCCTTTTGTCATGCGGGGGACTTACACCGGTTTGCTTGTCGATACCTCAGTGCCTGTCGAAGAGTTACCAACTCTCGCGGCCCGATTGCTCGATCCATCCACGCTGCTCCAAATGGTCGCGTCCCTGTTTTACATCTCCCTCGCTTACACGGGCTTCAATGCGAGCATCTACCTAGCTGGCGAAATCGAGGGACCAAGCACCTCGACCGGAAATACGCGAAAACTCGTAAGCCGATCGATGTTGCTTGCAAGCATCTTGGTCGTGATCATTTATCTCTTGCTGAACTATGTGTTTCTCTATGGCATGAGTGCAGAACAAATCGCAGCCTCGGGCGAAAGTTATGTGGCACCAGTCGCCCAAAACATCGGTGGCGACTGGCTGGCTTTCATGATTCGAACTGCGATTGTCCTCTCCGCCGCAACAAGCATTCTGGCGATGATGGCGATTGGCCCCATGGTTTATGCACAGATGGCGGAAGATGGCAATCTGCCCAAGTTCTTTCGCATGTCCGATCAAGTTCCAAGGACAGCAATCATGGTGCAAGCGATCTTGAGCATCATTGTTGTCTGGATTTCCCAAATCAAGGATATCGTGACCTACCTAGGATTAACCCTGACAGCCTGCGGGGCACTGGCCGTTTCCAGCGTTTGGATTGCTCGCCGATTCATGGCGGAGCAAAGTCCGATCAAATGGTACGAGCATCTCGCAGCGGCCATCTATGTGGGAGTTGCGGTGCTGCTGTTGTTGGTTGCCGGTTCCTTGGAACGCGAACGAAATCAGTTCTATCTCTGTGCAGGAACCTTTGCAGTCGGCCTGTTGATCTACGGCGTCAATGTAGCGCGCAAGCGTTATCTGAGCTGAAAACGACTGGGCACCGTCGCAATTTTGGAAAATTGTTCTACGCTTCGCGAGTCAAGTACTCTTCCAGCCTTGCATACGATTGGACCAGTAGATCATCCAACTCCGTCAAACGACGCTGGTCTTTCACAATTTGAGCCTGAGCCTTCTTAAAATACTCAGGTTCGGCCATCTTCGCATGAATCGACCGCTGCTCTGCTTCGTACTGCTCGATTTGAATCGGGAGTTTATCTCGTTCCTGTTTCTCCTTGAAGCTCATCTTTTTGCCCGATGCGGCAGCTTCGGCCGCAGACTGGGATGGCGAAGAATTGGACTTGGCAGACGCATTCGAGGCATTGGCCTTTTTGCTGGCGTCTGCTTGAGCGGCGATCTTTTTTCCTGACTGTCTTTGACGAAGCCAATCGTCATAACCCCCGACGTATTCTTTGACTCCCTCCTCTTCGAATACAATCGTGCTGGTCACCACGTTGTCCAAGAAAGATCGATCGTGAGACACGACCAGGACAGTTCCTTCGTAATCGACCAATCGCTCCTCAAGCAATTCCAGCGACTCGGTGTCCAAATCGTTCGTCGGTTCGTCCATTACCAGCATGTTCGCAGGTCGCGCAAACAGCTTTGCCAGGAGCAGTCTGTTTCGTTGACCACCCGAGAAAAACCGGATCGGAGATCGAGCTTGCTCGGGTGTAAACAAAAAGTCCTGGAGGTAACCAATGATGTGTTTCGATTTTCCGTTGACGGTGATCATGCTCTTTCCTTGCCCGACGTTTTCCTCGGCTGTCTTGTCGAGATCGAGCACTTCGCGAGTTTGATCGAAGTACGCCACTTCCAGCTTTGTTCCCTGTCGCACGGTCCCCTGCAGCGGAGCCAACTTCCCGAGTAGCCCTTTCAACAGAGTCGACTTACCCGCTCCATTGCGACCGATGATACCGACTTTGTCGCCTCGCATGATGGTCAAGTCGAGCGGTGGAATGATGACCTTGTCGCCATAACCAAACGATGCACCGGTGAGACTGCAAACCAACATACCGCTGCGTTCGCCAGCATCGATTTGCATCTTGACATTGCCCTCGGTCGTACGACGTTGAGCTCGTTCGGAACGCATCTTTTCAAGAGCTCGTACGCGGCCTTCGTTTCGAGTTCGCCGAGCCTTCACTCCGGTTCGAATCCATACTTCTTCTTGAGCAAGTTTCTTGTCAAAAAGTGCTTGCTGTTTCTCTTCCGCATGGAGAGCTAGTTCTTTACGCTTGAGGAACGTGGGGTAGTCGCAGGACCAGTCGAAAAGCTGCCCTCGATCGATTTCCAGAATGCGTTTGGCGAGTCGAGTCAAGAACGCGCGATCGTGGGTTACGAATAAAAGCGTACTTGGCAGCGAACTCAGGAACCCCTCTAGCCAAGTGATTGCATCGATGTCCAAGTGATTCGTGGGCTCGTCGAGCAGTAGCACTTCCGGCTTGCTCACGATGGCCTGCGCAAGCAAGACGCGTCGTTTCATACCGGTGGACAGGCTTTGAAACTCGACACTTCCGTTGAGTTCCATTTGCGTCAAAACGCGTTCGACGAACGTATCGCGCTGCCAATGGTTTTCGATTTCATTCATTTCGTCGGGCAGACCACGTGCCACGACTTCTTCAACGGTGCCGAGAATATCGAGCGGCACGTCTTGAGGCAGAACTGCGACTCGAGTTCCTTCGCTCATTTCAATGGTCCCGGATTGAGCCCGCTCTTGGCCGGAAATCAATCGCATGAACGTGGTTTTCCCACAGCCGTTACGACCGAGCAACCCGATTTTTTCGCCTGGTTCGATTCTGCATGAGACCTCGGAAAGTAAGCTAGGACCTCGATAGCCGATGGTCAATTCTTGGATCGTGATCTGCGGCATTCAGCGAAAAACTCTCAAAATCAGTTCCGAACAGCCTGCGAAACTCCAGCAGGCTCAAATATGCGAATGAGCAATATATTCGTAATATGGCATCGCTCATACCCAAGAAAACACGGTATTTTTGAGAGCAGTCGTCGCACATCACCACGATTACTGCGAATCGCAGCCGATACTCAACTGCAAATCTTCCTTGGCCAGGTGCCATTCGGCCCAAAGTTCTATTCTCTGCCCCTCGGCCTGCAGACGGTTCAATTTGGCTTCGTACTGGCTTGCCAGATTCCCTTGAACTTCGCTTAGTTTGTCCAGTTGATCGATTCGCATTTCCCAGTTTGCGATCTGCTCTCCCGACTTTACCCAACGCAGCGCCGCAGTTTTCTTTTTTTCAAATGCGGTTTCGACCTCCATCGCAACCTGCTTTGACCGCTCGGCAATCAAACTGTCCAGCCACGACAATCGTGCGGCCACCGCGCATTGAATCTCGGCTTGGCTGCGCTTGGTTCGAAACAATTTGGACCAGAACGGCTTGGGCTGGGGCAAAGCTGGCACACCGCTCAGGATTGCGCCGATTCCGTCCCAAACGGTGAGCGTTTCTGCATCGACCGTTTTTCGCAGTCGAATCAGCGTCTGGATATCACAGCGACATCGCAACGCTTGTTGAATATGCTCACAAACATCCTGATCGCTCGGGACAATCTCTTTCGATTCCATCGGAGCGTGACGACAAGCGTTTTCGGTACCAACAAGAGCTGCGAGT
>CANHVO010000235.1 GCA_947463915.1 Planctomycetaceae bacterium | reverse complement strand
TGGTAGGTAGCCAACAGCACCTGTTTTAGTTTTGGAGATTGGCACTGATTTGCGACCGTGTTGAGAGCTTCCGCCAAGTCGTCGCCCGACTGGCACATGATGGAAAGCTGCGAAAGAGCAACGATCAGATCGGAGCCTTTGACTCGGGGCGAGTGGAGGCCGTCAAAAAGACTAGGGGAACGTTGAGATTGTTTGCTTAGACTCGGAGCCGTTCTCGACCTTGGATCCATTGCGATTACAGACAATGCAAAAAGCCCTTGAGATCGGAGTCTTTGCCTTACTGCCAGAGCGCTATCACCTTCGAATTGACCATCGAAGGATTTGCCAAGCTTGTCTTTTGCGACATATTGAAATTTCATTGGTGATGCACGCCCGTTCGCTTATGTTTGCAAGTTAATCCGAATAGGCGACTTCGATGATCTCATCTAGACTCGTTTTGCCGGCTTCGGCCAGACGAATACCTTCGTCGAGTAGGCAGCCATTCCCTTGCTGAGCGTGATAGTTTCGCAATGCATCCACCGACGCGTTCGATGAAATCAGCTCACGCACCCCTCGATCCATAGCGAAAACCTCATAGATACCAGTGCGGCCCCGAAAGCCTGTATCAAAGCACTCACGGCAACCTTGTCCACGGACAAATTGACGGCGGCGATCCCCTCGGTATTGGAGTGCATCGAGCTGCTCTGGTGCAGGGTAGTAGCTCGTTTTGCACGAAGGACAAACGGTTCGAACCAATCTCTGTGCAATGACCCCCAGCAATGCGGCGGACAGCTTGAATGGCTCGATTCCCATGTCCAATAGTCGCGTCACGGCGCTGAAACTATCGTTGGTATGCAGGGTGCTGAGCACCAAGTGGCCGGTGAGGGCTGCTTGAATCGAGATTGCTGCCGTCTCAGCATCGCGAATTTCGCCGACCATAATGACGTCGGGATCCTGTCGTAAAATGGACCGGAGCGCATCGGAGAACTTCATCGATTTGGTGTTACTCACTTGCACTTGATTGATTAGATCGAGCTGATATTCGACGGGGTCTTCGACGGTGACAATGTTGCGTTTTATGGACTTGATCAGTTCCACGGCAGAGTAAAGCGTGGTCGTTTTGCCGCTGCCGGTTGGCCCGGTGGTTAGGATCAAACCATGTGGACGTTTGAGAAGAGCTTTCGTACGGTTGAGAGCGGCTTCCGGCATGCCGAGCTTATCGAGATAGAATGTTATGTTCTTGCGATCGAGAACCCGCATCACGATTTTCTCACCAAGAATGGTGGGTAGCGTTGAGATTCGTAGGTCGATTTCTCTGCCGTCGACAGTCAAATGCACTCGACCGTCTTGAGGCATACGATGTTCGGAGATATCTAACTTAGCCAGTACTTTGATTCGCGAGATCATTGCAGGGTGGAATTCTCGTCGCGGGCGGAGCACTTCACGTAGATGGCCGTCAACGCGGTAACGCACCAAGGAAGAGTGCTGCCCAGCCTCGATGTGAATATCGCTAGCCTTCTGTCGAATTGCGTGGACGATAATGTAGTTCACCAGATTGATGATCGGGCTACCGTCGGTTAGAGACTCGACATCGGCTAACGAGATATCAACTGCATCGGCATGAATCTCAAGCGATTTTTCCTCAAGGTCTGCTGTGATCGCATCGACAGCAAAGTTTTCTTCGTAGCAGTGAGCAAGCATCCGATCGATAGCCGATCTCATGGCTAGCACTGGGCGAATCGGCAATCCCGTGATTCGCTCAAGTTCGTCCAGTTGTCGGAGGTTCGATGGCTCAGCCATCGCGACGGTGAGACGTCCCCGTACGCAGAACAGCGCAAGTGCCGAAAACGCTTCCGCTTTGGAGCGGGGAATGAGTCGCACGAAGTTTGGGTCGACAATACCGCTGCGCAGTCGGACAGACGGTACGCCTAGTTGTTGTCCCAAGAACAAAAGCAGCGTATCTTCCTCGACGAAGCCCATTTCGAGCAGTGTCTCGCCGAGCTGAGAATGTGTGCTCGAATGTCGTACCAGAGCTGCCTCGAGGTCACCATCCGATAGGAGGCCGGCATGCACTAAGTGCTCACCCAGCGGAATCGCGATCCTCGCTTTCGGACCAAACTTCGGAGGCTTGGCGTTCAAGCCAGATAAATCAACGGTGATGGGTTGGGCGGTATTGGTACTCATCGTGCGAAACTGCCCATGGCCTTGACGGTATCGTCATAGATGTTGAGCTCTTTGTCGATCCCATTGATTCGTAGGATATCACGACAGAGACCATTGGGACGGGCAAGCACAAATCCGCCACCTAATTTATGACATCGGTCTCGGGCTTCTAGCAATGATTCCAAGCCGACACTGTCTAGCAATGGGATATTGCTAAGGTCAAAGACGATTCTTGGTTGCCCATTCCCAAAGCACGATTCTACGGAACTCAAAAAAGCGGATTGATGTTCTCGTGTGAGAGGCTGAGTGCCGCTGATTGTGTCAACGGAGCCGAATCTCGTGCAAGGATACATGTTAAGTTGATTTGGCTAGCGTATTGGGAGTTCGAGTGTGAAGCAAGAACCTTGATTCAGTTGACTTCGGATCGAAATACTTCCGCCATGAAGTCTTGCAACCTCCTGCGCGAAAGCCAAGCCGAGGCCTGAGCCAACCTCTGCCTGTACCCGCTCATCACCGCTTCGGAAAAACTTTCCGCAGAGCTTTGGCAGATCATCGGCTGAAATCCCAATGCCGCTGTCCTCCACTAGGAATAGAATGCGAGTTGTGTCAGCGTCGACTCTTAGTGTGACTTTGCCACCCACAGGAGTGTATTTGATGGCGTTGCTAATTAAGTTGGTCAAGGCAGCAGCGAGTTTATCTTTGTCCGCCATCAACTTGGGTAGTTTTGGAGCAAAGACAGAATCGAATGACTGCTTTTTCTCGGTTGCCACTGGTCGCTGGCTTTCCAGAACCTCGCTTAACAACCGTTCGAGTTGTACTTCGTGCTTCTGAATCGTGATCGCGCCCGCTTCCATTTGACTGATGTTAAGTAATTCGTCAACGAATCTTGCTAGTCGGGTCGCTTCGTTGTTGATTATGTTGTAGAAGGATTGCTGTTGTTCGAAGGGGATATCGCTAGCGAGGGCAAGTGTTTCCGAATAGGCACGAATATTTGCTAGCGGAGTTCTAAGTTCGTGCGTTGCCGTGAATACAAATTGCTCTCTTGCTTTCTCGGCTAGTTTTTGTTGTGTAACATCGCGCAATGTCCAAATGGAATCCGCTGGGCCACCGCTATCGCCGGTGTGCATGGTGCGGCTCAATCGATAAACGCCTTGCGAAGGATCCGCCGATTTTTGAATCTCAAGGACTTGGGTGGCATGGTTATTCCCTAAACCTCGAATTTGCTCCTGTGAATTCTCATCAGCTAGTCCCAAAAGCAAATCGGTAATGTCCATGCCGACTAGGTTTTTGGAGTCTGGTCGCTGAAGCAAAGTCGCAAAAGACCGGTTTAGTTGGGTGATTCGACCGTCGGAATTGCAAACGGCAATTCCATCGGTAAGGTCTTGGAACACGGCTTCCCATCGCTTGGCCTGTTGGGTATCAACCGCTTCCGACAATCGACGTTCGACGCCGTTCCACGCTGAGTGTTCGAGAATCCGAGCAAGCAATTGGTTCCATCCAGCAGCGAGTGCGTCGGTCGCCGGCAGCGGGCGTAACTCGGTGACCGAATGATCTTCGCTATTCGCAAAATGAGTCAGTTGACGCTCAATGTTCTCATGCCAATAAGATGTTCGCCGAAGAACAAAAGATCCCAACAAGAGGAAGACTAGTGGAATACCCACAGCTGCTGGAATGGACTGCAGCAAAGAGCCATGCCATGAAAGGTAGACTGCTGAAACAGTAAAGAAGAACAGCCCGGACAAGCCGAAAAGCAAATACTGTTCGCTAAGTCGCCGCGTCAGACTGCGATTGTGATGGGCTACAAACATATGCTTAGTTCGATACTAGTTGAGGATCGCAGTCACTGGCAGCTATGATAAGATTTTCGAGGAGAATGGTAAGTTCTCGAATGCTGAATGGTTTGAATAGGATTGCATCGATACCAAGCCTTACTTTGAGTTCGTCGCGGTCAAGTTCGAGCCCTCTTGCTGAGCACATAACGATGCGAAGCGACTCACATTTAAGCTCGTTGCGAACCCGATGGCAGAGTTCTTCGCCATCGATCCCGGGCATCTCGTAGTCGGTGACCAGGATGTCAAACGTCTGTTCTGTGAGCATTTGAATCGCTTCATTGCCATTCCTCGCAAGCGTTGTTGCGAAACCAGAACGCTGTAGATTGAACCGAATCACGTCGCCAAGTACGACGTTGTCCTCCGCGACCAATACTCTTTTTGCAATAGACATAGATTTGCTTACCAAGTTAAACAGGCTGAGTGATTGATCACGAACTCACCCGTTGATTCATTGTAGGCCCAACCGGCGGTGCCAGTGGGAGTGGAAATTGGATTGCCGGTATTGGCGACGATGGTGTTGTTTTGATTTCCGGACGGCACCAAAGTCGTTTGAACTCTTGGGAAGGAACCGTTGATGAATGGTTTGATCGCGGTCGCAAATGTAGCAGTGGGTGGATAGACACCGTTCTGGGACCTGTACAGTTCGATCGAATCGCGAATGACACCTAGAGATGCTCTGGTAGCAGAATCGCGTGCGTCTCCTGCGGTATTGAACATTCGTGGAGCTGCAACAGCCGCCAGAATGCCGATAATCAGTACAACCACGACAAGCTCTACTAGGCTGAAAGCGGAACGCCTTAGATTAAGGGGAAGACGAGATTTCATTTTCGTTTCTCAACTGAAAGTTTGAATAGCAAAACGGGGGACTGCAAAGTGTCGAAAAACAATACGTCCAAAAATACGCTACGCAAATTATCTAATTAGAAAAAATTTCGCTTTCGTCAAATTTTGCGTGCTACATATATTAGAGCTCTTCGTTCTAGTCGAACTTGACGCTGCCTAAAGCTACGACACCAAATCAGAGATCATGCCAAGAACACTCTCCGACATTCAGCTTGCTCGCGAACTTGCCGCCCGGTTGAAGCCGGTGCTCGGTCCGAGTGTGTGCGTGCTCCAAGTTTCCAAAGCAGGTTGGACAGACATTAGCGAAACAGAGTGTTCAAACGGATTTACCTCCGCTCTTGATTCTGCTCTGAAGGTGTTCGACCTGAGGTCGGAGCAGCCATTTGTTTGGCGACATGGCGGTAAGTTAGTCGTCATGATCAATACTTGTCTGGATTCGTTTGTACCTATTGTCGTTGGAGTTGTACTCCCTGATCAACGCGAAACCTTAATCTGCTCGTTGATTTCGGCCCATTTCGAAGCGCTGCAACAGCGAGTCGAATCGGCATTGGCGAAAAAACAATCCGAATTTTTCATCGACCAAGTGACTCAGGATTTTGAGGAGTTGACTTGGCTGCGGTCGGCCAACGACTATTTTGATCTTTGCGATTCGAAGCACACGATCGAGTCTATTGCGCGAGAGTGCCTTCCAAATCTTGCGAACGTGATTCGGGCCGGAGCGATATTGTTCGTTCGATCTACCGAGGGTTGCAAGTCGTTTCTTGGGAAGCCCGATTGGAATCGTGTCATTGTTGCCGGAAACTGTAAAAGTTATCAAAAATCATACCAGAAGTTTCTGGCGGACTCGATTCCACAACTGGCTCATGGGCCGAGAGTTCTCAATGTTAAATCCAAGGAAGCTTGGCTTGACGGCTTTCCTGGTTTACGCAATTGCATCGCCTTGTCCGTGTCTAAAGGCCGCCAGGTTTATGGATGGATTTTGGCATTCAACAAGATTCCATCACAGAATTCCGATCCTTCGCCGGAAGCGGAATCAACGCCAATTAGCGAAGCATCTTTTGGGACATTCGAAGCTGGCTTGCTGAGCACTGCAGCCAATATCATGTCTTCGCATGCTCGCAATCTCGAAATGTTTGAAGCCCAGGAATCGCTTCTGATTGGTGTTGTTCGTGCGATCATCAATGCCATCGATGCAAAAGATGCTTACACGTGTGGTCACAGCGACCGTGTCGCTCACTACGCCAAATGCATTGCGGCTCGATTAGGGCAAAGCGAGGAGGAATGCGAGAGAATTTATATGGCCGGTTTGCTTCACGATGTGGGTAAGATCGGTGTCCCTGATTCCATTCTTGGGAAAGCCGGTGCGCTCACCGATGAAGAGTACGCTGTCGTCAAGAAGCACCCTGAGATCGGGTACGCAATTCTCAAGCATTTGAAACAACTGGACTACGTGTTGCCAGGTGTTCTGCATCATCACGAAGCGGTTAATGGCAAAGGGTATCCCGTCGGGCTATACGGCGAGGCGATTCCATTGCAAGGCAGAATTCTGGCAGTGGCAGACGCCTATGACGCGATGACGAGCAATCGTCCCTATCGCCCTGGGATGCCAAGCGAGAAGGCGGAATCGATCCTCAAAGCCGAAGCCGGTAAGACATGGGACTCCGACATTGTTGCTGTCTTCCTAGAATGCATTGCCAACGACGAAATCCAACCGCATAACTCGGAACAGACAATTCATTTGGATCCGACGAACCCGAACAACAACCTGATGCGGCGAATCGCCAATTCCATCAACAGCATAGCGGTTCAGTAACGGCCATGCCAAGTGATCAATCTAAAATGGAGGGCCGTCTTAGACAAGGCGTGTCGTTCCTCGAACTCACGATCTCTGTGATGATACTTGGCACACTTGCTGCCATCGCAATGCCTGTCTACTCGAACAGTGTTTTGAGATACCGCGCGGATCTGTCCGCTCAGCGCGTTGCACAAGACATAAATCGAGCACAAGGCATTGCGAGACAAAGCAATTCGAGCCGCTCCATTTCATTCAACTTGAGCGACCACAGCTACACGATCAGCGGCTTGAATTCGATGGATCGAGCCAGCCAACCTTACCGAGTCTCTCTTAGCGAGATGCCCTACCGGACCGCATTCGCATCGCTGACAACCGCAGCGCAGCCGACAACACAACTTACCAGCGTTTCCGTTGCGTTCGATCGATTCGGCATGCCGGACCAGGGAATTTCCGTTTTGATCAGCGCGGGCACATTTCAAAAGCGAGTCGATGTTGCGCCGACTTCAGGACGAGTGAGCGTACAGTGAACGCAAGCAATCGACGCCGAGGTGTAACGCTATTGGAGCTGATGGTCTCGTTGCCGACTGCAACCATTCTCATCGGCGCAATGGCTGCGTGCGTTACCCTCATGATGCGGGCCAAATCGCAAGACGAAACGCTGTTTCGCAGCGCTTATGATCTCTCCCAAGCCGCTACTCAGATCGCATCGGATCTTGAGAGCGCTACGGCACACGTCTCTTCATCGGCAACACATATGGAATTCGTTGTTCCAGATCGGAATGGTGATGGCCTTCCTGAGCAAATGCGATACGAATGGAGTGGAACGATTGGGGCCAATGCCAACAAAATCCTTTGGAAATACAACCAACAACCGCTTGAGGTCCTATTCGAAGACGTTGGAGAATTCAGTCTGCAGAAAAACACAACATCGGTTCCCGTTACAGTATCGAATCATTTGTTCTCCGAAAGGGCAGTCCTTAAGTCGGTCAATGCCTTCCCTGGCGTGGCTTTTCGTGAGCAGGCTATCAATGCGAGCAACTCGATTGGTCAGTACTTTATTCCCGACATATCGGGTAGTGGGATCAAGTGGGATTTGGGAACCGTCAGGATCATGGTGCGGGCAGCCGACGCCAATAAAGATGGAATTTTATGTGTTCGTGTCATGCGGAGCGATACGACATCGAAACTACCCGTTCTGCCGATTTTGGCAGAGGTCATGATTGCGGAATCTCGACTCGGACCGACTTACCAGTGGCTCAATATTCCGATTGCACCCGTGAGTTGGCAATCGCAAGGCGCACCCCTTTGCATTACTCTCAGTTATGGCGGAGGGAGCGGTGATGTTGCGTTCGTGCAGTTTGTTGAGAATGGCACAGGGATGCCGTCGAATGCGAACCTAGTTAGCTCTGCCAATGGTGGAGTCACTTGGACTGCTTCGACAAACTCGAGAGGGCTTCGATTCTATGCGTATGGGTTTTACGACGGGTTTTCGGGGCAACGAGCATTTCTGAGTAGCGTTGACTTAAAACTGGGAAGCTCACGACTGACCACCCGAAAAATCGAGACCTCGGCTCGTCTGCTCGCCCTTCCAGAGATCCCATGATGCGAATCCGTAGCGGCTTTAGCCAGATAGAAGTGGTCGTTTCAACAATCATCGTGGGGGTGCTGATGGTATCGTCTTTCTCGACTATTGCCGCTTCCAGACGCAGCCAAGTGTACGAATCGGACGAAGTCCGTGGTTTGGCGATTGCGGAGGCTTTGTTCGCGGAAATCGCTCCATTGCCGATGCGAGAGCCATCGTGTGATTGCGGCTATGGAGTCGAGACAGGGGAGGCGGGAGCGAATCGATTGAATTTCGATGATGTTGACGATTACAGTAGCCTTGTCGATTCGCCCCCCAAAGCGAGAAATGGAACGGCCTGCGTTGGGTACACGGATTTAAGTCGCCGTGTTGCGATCGATCTTATGACAACCGCAGACTGGAATGCTACTTCCGCTACGTACGTCGGAGTCTATCGCATTACGGTCACTGTGCTGCGTGGCAATATGGAAGTATGCCGCGTCGTCGGATACCGAACGTCGGGTTCGCCTGGATCGAACACGGTGGTCAGCGTCAATAGTCTGAACTAAAAAGAGATAGCGATGAGTTCATTCCAAACCACTCCAGGTCCGCTGAAAAGAACGAAGTGCAATCGATTGAGCCCACGATCTGGGACCATTTACATCATGGCCATGGGGACTAGTCTCATCGTCGTTTGCCTTGCAATCGCAGGCCTTCAAGCCGTGCGTTTACAGCGTCGGATCAACGACGAATCATCTCAGTCAGCAAATGCGGAAAAACTAGCCCAAGCCGGCATCGAGTTTGCTCAGCACCGAATATTGACCGACGCAAATTGGAGAAGCTTTTTTACGCATGGAGTTCCCGTGACTCGCAACACAACCGGTGGCAGTTTTTCGGTAACGCTGACCGATCCCAAAGATGGCGTTATTGCCAATCAGTCTACTGACCCGGCGGTCGTGACATGTACCGGCACGTTCGGCTCGGCTAGTCAAAAGTTGACCGCTTATTTGGAGCCCCAGAATCAACTGTTTGCCTCCTGTCGGTCTGCCCTTTATGCTCCAACGTCCATCGCTTTCAATGGCTGTACCATCACTTCGAATCAATGGGCATACTGCGACAATCAAATCAGCAATACCGCCAACCCTGATGTTAACATGAATTGCTTGGCTAGCAACCTAATCGGCAATCCAAACGGGTTTAAACAGCGAAAAGTCCAGGGCGGGGTGTGGCCGATGGACAAGCTTGACTTGGTCACTTCGTCCGGTACTTATGTCGGAAAATACTATATCGACAATTCGGTTGTCATCAATGCAATTGATCTACCCACCGGGGGAACCGAAATGATCAAGAACGGTCACTTCGATACGAACACAGCGAACTGGAGTGGGGTGAACTGTACGCTTAGTCGCGACACCGTCCAAAAACGCGCAGGGGTTGCGTCTTGCCGTGTCAGTGCACAGGGATTTTTATCGACACCTGTACAAGATATCACGGAACATATGATCAAAGGGCGGCGATACAATGTGTCGTTGTGGATTCGTACAACCGAAGATCAAGATATCTCGCCGATCATAGCACTGCAGGGTTCAGGAAGCGTACTTCCGGTAATGAAATCAGGCCCCGTTGTTGTCGCGTTGAGTGGTGAATGGACTCAAATTTCTTTTAATACAGACGTTACTTGGACGGGGACTCTGACCAAAGCAGAGTTCATGATCAGCAGCGAAAGAAATAGTGAGTATCATTTCGACTCCGTGAGCATCATGGACGCTGAACGGCAACCAGGAACTCGGTATATTGAAAACGTAGTCCTCGGTAGTGGAAACAATCCGTATGGAATGAAGACGGTTTCGTCCAACGGAATTTACTCGATCAATGCTGGTACGGAGAAACTCTTGATTCGTGACTGCCGAATCAATGGGACGCTCGTGATGCAGTCCGCCAACAAGGTAGAACTCAGAAGTGCCCTTTTGTGGGAACCATCCGGTAGAAACTTCCCAGCGTTGATTGCCAATGCACCGATTGACGATCTGACGACTAAAACTGCTCTTAGTGAAGTGACCATCGGAATCAACACTAACCCGGCCTCGACGCCGTACCAAGGAGTATCCGATACGGACGCAACGGATTCGCAATCAAGCCAAATCATGGGTGCCATCGTGTCGACCGGCAATATCCTTCTCGATGGAGTTTCAACATTGTCTGGCCCGGTTTACTCGGGCAGCACCATAAGCGTGACCTCAGATAACCTGAATATCGATTTTCAATCTGACATGATTTTAAACCCGCCTCCGGGATTCTTTGCGGCAACGCCTAAAATGCGATTGATTACTAGTTCGGTGCAAACCGTGCCTTAGAACGACGCGCAAGCTAGTGACACTGGACAGTTCATTCACTAGTGCCGTTTTCTCTCATTGACCTTGATCAAAAAACTTGTATTTATGGATGTGGGATAGGCTTCCAGCGCTTCCAGCCTGTCAACCGCAGTACCGACAGACTGGAAGCCAATCCCACGTTAACGAAGAATCGCAACACAAGCTTGCGCGTCGTGCTAGGTGTGTTGAGCCCAGCGGCTCTCCTGCGAGCAGTGATTCGGCTATGGATTGCCAAACGTCGGCTGATTCGTTCCTAGATCGATCGCCCCAGAGCTCTGCGGAAGCTCGTTCGATTGCTGAGGGAATACGTATGGGCTATTCCCATAAATCGGGGTTCCTGGGCCAATGTTTTGAGTTTCCACGCGGACCGGAGTCGTGACTGCAGGGACTGGTTCGGTTTTCTTTCGTCGAAGCCAATTCCAAGAACGCGGCCTAG
>CANHVO010000234.1 GCA_947463915.1 Planctomycetaceae bacterium | reverse complement strand
TCCGTGTATTGAAAGCGATCAATCCTCACTACCGAGGATCACTGGTACTTGAATGATCTGCCCTTGCCTTACTACGCGCAAGACAACTTGATCACCTGACTTCTTGGCCTCAATGGCGCCCAACAGGTCGTCCGAGTTCTTCACGTTTTTGTCGTCGACACCGATGATCAAGTCAGCTTGACTTGGATCGACTACGGATTGCTCGACGGTGAGCGGTCCTCTACGGACTTTCTTTCGTTCCACTTTCAAGCCTCTTAAGCCTGCACGTTCCGCTGGTCCATTGGGGGTAAGATTGGCTACCAAGAGCCCCTTTTCGTTCTCGACCACTTGCATGATTCCAATCGTAGGACGTTGGACACGGCCGGTTGAAATCAGTTGAGGAACGACGCGTCGAATGGTATTGATGGGGATTGCAAATCCGATGCCGGAGTTGTCGCCGCTGCGGGTCGCAATTGCGGTGTTCATTCCAATCAATTCACCTCGGGAGTTCATCAAAGGGCCGCCCGAGTTTCCTTGATTGAGGGCCGCATCGATTTGAATCAATGACTTAATCATCCGATCGCGAACTTTTGATTCGATCTGACGGTTCAAGCTGGAGATAATGCCGGTGGTCATCGTCCGTTCGAAACCGAACGGATTTCCAATCGCAATGATGTGTTGTCCAACCTTCAGGTTCGAGGAGTCTCCCCATTGAATCGGAAACAACATTGAATCTGGAGCGTTGATTTTGAGGATGGCAATATCGTTTGCTGGGTCTTGACCCACGAGGTCCGCGGGAAAAGCATCCGCGTTGTAGAGCATGACCGTAATCTGCTTGGCGCCATCGATGACGTGGTAGTTCGTTAGAATGTGACCTTGCTGGTCGATGACACTTCCGCTGCCACTGCCTGCGACTTGTGTAAACACAAAAAGCGATTCAGGGCGAATGGACTGTGTTTTGATATTGACGACGCTGCGATTCGTCTGCTCGTAGACCGAAACATTGACCGCCTCCTCGGTGCTCATCGGAACAAAGCCCTCCAGACCAGGCAGAACTTGCGGCGTTGGATTGGCACCTGGAAAGTTGAGGGGCTGCACAGGCTGGACGCCCGCTTGGAAGCCAGGATTCACGCCCGGGTTTGCTCTTGGATTGTTGGGAAACTGGGGAGCAGACGGGAAGCCCTCGCGCTGAGGTTCCGCGTTGGCCGGACGACCAATCCCCAAGCCTTGAAATGCCCATCCGAGACAGGTACCGACTAGCAATAGCGACGCCGCGACGATGGCTTTTCTAAGCATGCAACATTCCTTGTTGGCAGAAAGTACGTTTTTACTACTAGGCCAGTGGTCGCCTGCGTAATCCCGACGCGCAAGCGAGGGGCAATTTCCAATGGCGTTGAGTTAGCTTGTAGCGGAATCTCGTAAGAGTTCCTGAAGTGCCTTGAACTCCAGGAAGTTTTACAACTTCCGCTACGAGCACAGGCTTAACTCAACGCCATTCGTGGCAATTCCGCAGGTCCCTCACTCACGTTTCGGGTTATGATTGGTTTTCACACTCTCGCTCGCCGAAGCCAACGGGACGCGTGACGAATTCGAGATACCATGTTACCTTTACCGCTAATTCCGTCCAACCTGAGATTTGTTCCTATTTTGAAGTCGATGCCTGATGACGATCCGAACTCGTTTTGCCCCTAGTCCCACTGGATATCTCCATATTGGAGGGGTTCGAACCGCACTTTTCAATTATCTGCTAGCAAAACAAGCGGGTGGTCAGTTTCTGCTCCGGATCGACGATACAGATCAAAATCGAAACGTTGAAGCGGCTTTGCAACCGATCTTGGACGGCTTCAAGTGGCTTGGTCTCAATTGGGACGAAGGTCCCGAAGTGGGTGGTCCGTTTGTTCCGTACTTCCAGTCTCAGCGATCGGCAAGCTACCAAGCGGCGGCGGCTAAGCTGCTTGCGTCCGGCCACGCTTATCTCGACTTCGCCAAAACGGAAGAAATCGAAGCGCAAAAAGAACAAGCCAAAAAAGAGGGCAAAGCGTTTATCTATGATCGAAGCTTTATGGCCGATACGCCCGAGAAGAAGGCTGCATTTGAAGCCGAAGGCCGACAAGCTTTTGTTCGATTGAAAATGCCTCGCGAGGGACAATGCCGTTTTCATGATATTGTCCGTGGGGATTGTTCGTTCGAATGGGCCGACGAACAGGACCATGTTATCCAACGTGGCGATGGCACTTGCCTATATCATTTAGCCAGCGTGGTAGACGATTTTGATTTCCAAATCACGCACGTCGTACGCGCGGTCGAGCATTTGCCGAACACGCCACGACAGATCTTTATCGCTCAAAGCCTCGGCTACACGTTGCCGATTTATGCTCACTTGCCCTACGTGGCAGAGCCGGGCGGAACGGCCAAGCTGAGCAAACGCAAGCTCGATAAGTACCTCAAGCAAAAGGACTTCGCCGCCCTTTGCCAAATGGGAGATACGATTGCTGAACGGGCCAAGATGCAAGTGACGAAGGAGACATTTAATCCCGTCGTGGTCGACTTTTATCGTGAAACAGGATTCTTGCCAGGAGCCATTCTGAACTACTTGTTGCTGCTCGGCTGGTCCTTGGATGACAGCACAGAGCATCTCACATTGGATGATGCGATCAAGCATTTTTCGCTGGAACGAGTCAGCAAGTCACCAGCGTCGTTCGATCCGCAGAAGTTGGTTGCGTTTCAGACTCGCTGGATGAACAACCTGGACTTGAAGAAAAAGGTTGCGATGGTCCTACCGTATCTTCAAAAGGCGGGCCTCGTTTCCGATCCTCCGCCGTGTGACGTTGCAGATACGCTTGGCAAGATCGTTCTTGCGGCGGGTGACCGTATTAAGGTCGCTGGAGACGTTTTGCAATTCGATGAACTGTTTGTTTCGGCAGAGAATCTTGTTACAGATCAAGAAGGTTTTCAAAAGCGATTGGCCAGCGACCCGGTTGCGATTTCGGCTCTTCGAGATTTTCGAACGGTCCTGGCTGCGGCAGAATCGATGACTCATGATGCGCTCGAACCACAGCTCAAGCAGTTCTCGGAGCAGCGTGGTGTTAAGCTCGGTGTTTGCATTAGCGCCTTGAGAATTGCCGTAACGGGCAAATCGAATGGCCTTGGAATCTTTGACTACTTTGAAATCCTGGGCAAAGAAGAGAGCTTAAAACGGATCGATCGCTGCTTGACTCGGTTGGACGGTTTGCAAACATAATCTGGCGTATTGGCTTATGCCCTCTCCGCAAGGGCTAGGTCGCTACGCTGCGAAGCATTTTTTAGCGAAACCCGTCAAGAGTTTCGGCCGATTAGGCGATGCAGCCGAAAGTCTTGACTACTTTCGCTACACAAAACCCTGTTTTTAGGAGCGAAAAATGCTTCTCAGCGTTGCCTAGGAGGGGCGAGGGGAGCAAAGTCCCGGTTGCAGAACTCGCCCTCGCGAGTGAAGAATTGGATATACAGGGGAGATAACTTCATGATGATTCGGCTTGGGTTTGCAATCTGTCTTGCTTTCTGCATTGGTTGCTTTGCAGGGCCAGCGAGCGCACAGGAATTGCGCGGTCGACTTCTGCCGGGAGAACTTGCCGAAAGTTGGCAGTCCTTGCGAAAGGAATTGCGAGCGGTCATCGCACCGCTTGCTGAACCCAATTACGAAATTCGGCTCCTGGCCCGAGGGAAGGCAGACGGCTTCCCTGAGCAATTGTCGATCCGCGAACTCCCTGAACGTATCGTATTGATTCTTGGCGGACTGCAAGGAGATGCTCAAGCCTGCGAGCAGTTTGCAATGTCGCTTGAACGGACTCTGGCGTTTCCTACAAACACACGCTGCGCGGTATTCGAGTACCCAAACGACGGCTCAATCCAAGAGTCTGGTTGTGTCCTTAAGCAACTGCTTCAGGAGTTTCATCGCGGCTCACCCAAAACCAGGGTTTCGATCGTTGGGCACAGTATGGGAAGTCTTGTCGCACGATACGCCTTGGAATCCCCCTCAGAACCGGATCGATTCGCTGTTTGCGAGATGGTCGACCACTTGACCATGCTTTGCCCTCCAAATCACGGTTCGGTTTTGGCGCAATATGCGGACGCGTTAGAATTCGCAGACGCTTTGTCCAAAATGAAAAAGGGTTCGGACTCCTTGATCTCCGTTGTCAATGAACTCGTCGATGACGGTTTAGGTGAGGCCTGCGACGAACTTGTCCCTGGCTCCGAGTTTCTCCGAACGTTAAATAGCTTCGATCGGGTTCCAGGAGTTCGCTACACGATCATAGCAGGCACTCGAGGGCCGATCAGTCCTTTGTTGCGATTAGTTGGTTCGATAGCGGTAAGCCAAGGGCTCAACGAATCGCAGGCTCGCGGACTTGAAAAAATCGAGAAGGGGCTTCGACGGGTTGAGGAACTGATATCGAGCGATGAGTTGACTTTGGGACGGGGGGATGGCGCAGTGTCACTCAGTTCTGCGAGACTTCCTGGAGTGACGGAGTTCATGAAAGCGTCAATCCATCATGCCGAATGGGCCGATGTGGAAAAGCCACAAGTGCAAGAGTTAATCCGAAAAGTAGCCTCGCTGCTGACGCGATCATGAACGAATCGCATCCAGCATGTTGGGCTGAAGAGGAATTGCTCGGGCAATGTCGATTGACATTCTCGCGAGCAAGTGGGCCTGGTGGTCAGAATCGAAACAAAGTTGAAACCAGCGTCCAAATTGAATTCCTTCCTGTAGGAGTTATCGCATCTGCAAGTGAACGCAGAACACAAAATGAAAACCGCAAGGTTGCGGTCATGCGGTTGCGGTGCAAGCTGGCTGTGGACGTTCGTCTCGCTTCACCAATCGATTCAGCCAGCCCCTTGAGTGGCACCGATACATGGCGACGATACTGTCGCGACGGTCGAGTCGACATCTCGGAAACAAACCAAGATTGGCCATCTGTTCTAGCTGAATTGATCGTGACACTTGTCAGGTTCGAGTGGAATGTCAGCGAGGTGGCAATGAAGCTTGGTACAAGTTCATCTCAGATTGTAAAGCTGCTGAAGAAGTACGGACCAGCGTTCGTGCTGTTCAATGAAGAGAGAAAGTCGCGAGGCCAAAGGCCATTCGCATGATGCGAGGGGCTACAGGACGATGAGCCTGTCGTTTTGTCCGGCTCGGGCTCGTCCCGACCGGACACCGCTATGGTGTCCGAATGGGCCTCGCGATGAAAATGAAACCTCCGGATTCGTCGCACCGCCAACGGCGGTGCAACGAATCCGGAGGCAAGCGATCGGGCGAAGCGAATCTAGAACTCCAAAGCTGCGGACGGTGGGGCAAGCCCCAGCCGTCCTCAAATGCTCCACAGCCTTGCCGAAGGCTCCACAGCGTTGCCGAAGAAGGGCGAGGAGAGCAAAGCCAAAAAAACATTCGAAACAACATGGAGAGCTAGCTACCAACTGACACTACTCCATTCTGGCAAGGACCCGATGTGCCGCGTCGATCGTCTCATCGATGTCTTCGGGGCGGTGGGTGCGTGAGAAGAAAAGGGCTTCGAATTGACTGCAAGGCATGTACACCCCTTCTTCCATCAATCCCCAGAAGTACTTGCCGAAGCGTTTGCGGTCCGATCGATTTGCCGTTGGCCAATCGACTACGGGAGCCTCGTTAAAGAAGAGGGTCATCATGCTGCCCATCCTTTGCATCTGCGAGGGGAATCCGGCTGCGTCTGCGGCGTTCTTGAGCCCCGCCGCCAATCGGCTGGCTTGCGTTTCCAAGTATTCATAGGGCGGGTCGTCACGCAATATCTCGAGCGTGGTCGCGCCAGCAGCCGTTGCTAGCGGATTGCCAGAAAGCGTACCCGCTTGATAGACTTTGCCGGCAGGCATCACGTTGTCCATGATCGAAGCCTTGCCGCCATAGGCAGCTAACGGGAGTCCGCCCCCAACGATCTTGCCTAAGGTTGTCATGTCAGGTTCGATGCCGAACAGACTTTGTGCGCCACCATAAGCAACTCGGAAGCCCGTCATGACCTCATCGAAGATCAAGACCGCGCCGTGTTGGGTTGTTTCCTGTCGAAGAGCCTTTAGGAACTCCGGTGTCGGCACGACTGTTCCCATGTTACCGACAATGGGTTCCAAGATGATTGCAGCGATTTCGGTTGGGAACTGTCGGAACGTGTCGACGATGGATTGCGGATCGTTGTATTCGAGAACGATCGTGTCCTTGGTGTTGCCTGCGGTGACACCTGGAGAATCGGGGACGCCTAAAGTCGCTGCAGCCGAGCCCGCAGCCACGAGTAGCGAGTCAACGTGGCCATGATAGCAGCCAGCGAATTTAATGATCTTTTCTCGGCCTGTCGCACCGCGGGCCACGCGGATCGCACTCATGGTCGCTTCGGTTCCGCTGCTGACCAAACGCACGCGTTCTATGCTTGGAACGGCCGCCATGATCAGCTCGGCAAGCCGCGATTCGTTTTCCGTTGGTGCCCCAAACGAAGTTCCTTTTTCGGCGGCGATTCGGATGGCTTCGATGACTTGCGGCTGAGCGTGCCCTAGGATCATCGGTCCCCATGAGCCGATGTAGTCGAGATACCGGTTTCCGTCGATGTCAAACAAATACTGCCCCGACGCATGGGAGATGAAAATCGGTTCCCCACCAACGCCATGAAAGGCGCGGGCGGGCGAGTTCACACCGCCAGGGATGAGGCGTTTGGCTTTGGCAAAGGCGGCTTGGCTCTTCAGTCGTTTTGAGTCGGTCATGTTGTTGGGTTTTGAGTGAGGCAGGCTACCAGCCCATTACCATGTTGGATTCAATGATTCGGCGGGCTTTTTCGAGGTCGGAGCCTGTTTCCGACATATACAATCGGATGGCATGCAGTTTGTCACCCGAAGATTTCGACAAGCAATCACGGGCAATCGAGCAAATATCCAATTGGCGTCCAGTCGCCCCCAAAACCGCTTTGGAAATGACCCATGTGTCGCGGGGGCGTTTGGTAATGCGGACAATATCGTCCGACGGGTAAGCGTCGCGAAGAACATCGCGAGCCGACGCTTCATCTTTCGCCCAAGTGACAATTATGTGAGAATCTGTTTCGATCTCGAAAAGTGGCATTCGATCATTCCCTGGTTGGGTTGATAGATGTTGACAACTGCGTTTCAATGAATGTTCCGAGAATGGTAACAGGCAATTGCTCCCAGTGGAAGGATTCGCCTGTGACCATGGCGTTTTCGATTTAGGATGTGGGATGTTTCCAGGATTTGCGGTGAATTATCGATGAAAAAGTACCTGACTCCAGTCCTTGTTTCCTGCGTGTGCCTATTGGCATTTGGGCCGCTTTTGCCGATTTTTTTCGGGCCAGACTGGCGTGCCAAGTGGACAATTGCCTCGGCCGCAAACGAATACTTGGATGGGCATCCGGACAAAGCTGAGGAATCGCTCAAGCAAGCCGCGGTGCTTTCGCATCAGGTTGCAACCGAACCCGAGTATTGGAATTTGAAATTTGACTTGGTCTTTAACAAAGAAAAGCCATCGAACGAAACGATCGCAGCCTTGTTCGAAGAATCCGTGGCATTGATCACTCGAACGCCGGCGTTTCAGCGGCGGATCCTTGCGCAGCTTGTCGGGGAGCATTTCCATCTACGACGTGAGAACGAGTACGCGGTCAAAATGATGGAGAAGTTTTTCCCCGCGATTTCTAAACGAACCGTCAACGAAAACAATTTTCTGGCATACGCTCGAGCTCTTTCGAAAAAGGAACTTGAAACCGCTTTGACAGAAGTTGACGCTGCCCTTGTGGCCGACGGAACCTCTAGGATCGAACTCCTCGACACAAAAGCATGGGTTTTGCATGGCTTGGGCAGGGACAAAGATGCACTTGCGTTTATCGAAGAATCGATCAAAAAGCTCCATTCGGAACTGAAGCAAGTCAAAGGAATCCCTACCAAGGACCGGGGCAAATTTGAGGAGCTGTTTGTAACCGAAGTGGAAGAAGGTTCAAAAACTGATTCCACAGCCCCCCCACCCCTTAGCCGAATGGAGGGATTGAAAAAAGAGTTTTCCTACTTGAGACCAATCGACTTGGAGCTTCAAGCGAAACGAATTGCGGTGGTCCGATTCCATCGCGCTTGTATTCTCGACGAATTGGGTCGAACGGATGAGTCGGAACTGGACTATCGATGGCTCGATCAATTCGGTTTTACGGAACCAGAGAAACTCAACTAAGCATTTCGTTTAACTGAGCATTTCGTTTAACAATCAGCCGAAGGCGTACTTAGCTTCTTGCACAGTACGCCTTCGGCTGACTATTAAACGATGCATCGGAACGAAATGCATCGGAGGCTTCTGCCTCCTGAGCTCACGGCACGAAGGAGCGTGCCTGCTACTTTGGTCAGTTCAATTCGAATACAATCAGCGGTATTACGTCCAATCCGCTCTCTTGCACAAGTGGCCCAGAACAATGTCTTGCAAGTTACTCATGATCTCTTTCGCGACGATAATCGCGGGCGTTTGCTTTTCAGTACAAGCACAAGAAGCGACTAAAAAGCCGGATGGCGCGCCCGTTGTCAAACTGATCGACGCAGGAGCGAGTCCAAAATCCAAATTGCGCATGACCCCTGCCAAGGGTTCCAAACAAACGTCCATCATGACGATGAAAATGGATCAGGCGATTGTCATGAGTGGCCAGAAGCTGCCTGCGACTCCAACTCCGGCGATGCAGTTTACAATGGAAGTTGCGGTGACCGACGTGGCGACGAACGGTGATTTCGCGTTTGAATTTTCTTATCCGAAAGCCAGTTTGGTTGACGATGATAATGTGCAAGCTGCCGTGAAAGAAGCGATGAAAGGCATGCTCAAATCCATGGTAGGAATGTCCGGAAGTGCGGTCGTATCGAATCGTGGGTTCACAAAAGAAGCCGACATGAAGCTTCCTCCCAAAGTCAACGCGCAGATTAAGGCGATGATCGACGGCATGAAGGAATCGATGAGCCGCTTGAGCTCACCTCTGCCCGAAGAGCCGATCGGTGTTGGTGGAAAGTGGAGTGTCACTCAGCTCGTTGAAGCGAACGGCATGAAATTGACGCAAACTTCCATTCATACTCTCAATAAATTGGAAGGCGCTAAATACGACATTTCTATTGAAGTGACACAAACGGCTGAGCCTCAAGAAGTGAAAACGCCTGGATTGCCAGAGGGGTCAACAGTGACGTTGGAGTCGTTGGAATCGACTGGCAAAGGTACGATGATGCTGGATGTGACTCGAGTCTTCCCCGTTTCTGAAATCAAAAGTGATTCAAAAATCAGCATGGAAATGAACACCGGCGGACAGGACTTGTCCATGCAAATCGATATGAAAATGGAAATGAGCATCGGACCAGCGAAGGCCGGAGAAGAGTAGTCGGCAAATGTTGCGCCGACTTCAAGCCTTGATAAACTCTACCGGTTTTTACGAATAGATGCGTAAAGCCGAGTGTTCTTATGTGTAATCGTTGCAGCAGCCGAAGAAGATTTGGATAGTCTCGTCATTTTGCACAAGGAGGTGCTCTGATGCGTAACTGCCGATCGACCTTAGGTTGGTTTTGCGATTGTTTCGTTCGCATCACCTTCGTTTTGGCTATTCCCCACATTTCTTCTGCACAATCCCCTGCAGACCCTTGGTCTGGAAACTACCAACACGATGTCGGGATGTGCAATCAAGCGGCTCTCGATTCCAACACACCGCAGCGGTTTCAGCCGGTTTTTGGACTGGATGTGGGGGCTATCTGGTTGAGTCGCACGACTCCTGATTCGCAAACGCTCGTTTTCGATCAGAATGGTAACTCCCTTTCCAATGCGAATCAATTAAAAGGCTCGATGGGAGACGGGCTCGATATGTCTCTGAGCTTCTTTAATGTTTTTCGTGAGAAGCCGATCGACTTTCAGATGCGGTTCTTTCAAGCGAGTGATATGACTTCGAGGCAAACGCTGACAGCAACGCGAGTCATTCCACTCTTTTATGGTGGTGTGCCACTCAATCCGACCAATTCGAACGACCTGTTCTATCAGAGTCAGATTCGTAGCTTTGAAGCGAACGCTGTGTTTCGCACCCCATTTCGACTTCGATTTTTAACGGGCTTTCGATTCTTCGAAGTGGACGAAATTTATGACATCATCGATAACGTCAATTCGACAAACGGAGTGAATGTAGGTTTCTTTTCTCGAGCTGAAAACACGATGGCTGGCGGACAAGTTGGAGCCGAGGGCACTTTGATCTCCAATGATAACGGACGGGTGTTCGGCTCGTTCAAATGGGCATTCCTGGGGAACGACGCTTTTGGAGCTGCTAGGGCCGCCAACCCTGGTGGAGGACTTCTAGAAGAAGTCGCCAAAGACTCGATCTCTTCGCAACTTCTCGATTTCCAACTCGGTGGTTCGTTAGGCTTGTCGCGGCGTTTTTCGATCTATGCTGGCTACCAAGGCTTAGTCGCATCCGATCTGTCACTTGCCCTCAATCAAAATCAGAATGCCAGTATTTTCGCGGGCACGAATCCCGTCTTCAGATCAGATGGGCAATGGCATGGATTTAAAGTCAACCTGGTTTCTGTTTGGTAACTGCTACACGTCGGTGCACGCGAAAATCTTTTAGCACGCCAAGCATGTTGCGAACTGGGGCACAAGGCCCAAGTTCGCTGCGGTGCGTGAAGCCCAAGCGGCGAAGAGCGGCGACCGGTGGGCTTTTCCCACCGAAGTCGCAAATGCTTGGTGTGCTACACGTCGGATCGAGCGATGATCTTTTAGCACGCCAAGCATGTTGCGAACTGGGGCACAAGGCCCAAGTTCGCTGCGGTGCGTGAAGCCCAAGCGGCGAAGGGCAGCGACTGGTGGGCTTTTCCCACCGAAGTCGCAAATGCTTGGCGTGCTACACGTCGGAGCGAGCGATGATCTTTTAGCACGCCAAGCATGTTGCGAACTGGGGCACAAGGCCCAAGTTCGCTGCGGAGCGTGAAGCCCAAGCGGCGAAGAGCGGCGACCGGTGGGCTTGTCC